>JALVQN010000167.1 GCA_027025555.1 Desulfobacterales bacterium | reverse complement strand
TGACCCGAAGCGAAAGCGGCCATCGATTGATATCCACCCATATCCATACGGACGGGGCCCATGGAAAGGATCTCTTGCTTCCCGGCGGCGGCTCCCGGACCACCCCCATCTCCCATGAGAGTGTGGATAGGGGGCTCCATTTTCTCAAGATGATCGAGGCCAATCTCAGCTTCCGGGTCGCCGTGCGGCATTTCATCGAAGCCATTCAAGAGGCGGCCGACGCCAATCAAATCCCCGTCTCCGACATCGACTGGTTCATTCCCCACCAGGCCAACGTGCGCATGTTCCAGGCCGTGGCCAAGAGCCTGGCCATCCCCATGGAGCGCTTCTACCTCACCTTGCACAAATACGGGAACATTTCCTCGGCCTCGTGCGCCATCGCCCTGGACGAAGCGGTGCGCGACGGCAGCGTCCGCCCGGGGAATCGGGTGTGCCTCCCGGTCTTCGGGGGCGGATTGACCTGGGGATCCGCCCTCATCCACTGGTAAAATTCCCGGCGTATCCGGCCCCCGAGATACTGTTTAAAACGCTTCAGGCAAGGGAAGGCGCCGGATCGGTAAGGGGTAAAAGATCGATGGGAGCGGCCTTTCCAGGAGGCGTCAGCGCCCCTCCGGGCTTCGAGGAAAACCCTTGACAGGTTTCAAATTTTCGGGTTCTAGAAAAGCCTCCATGGATATCTGCCCCGCAGAGATTATGCGGCATCTCAGCCTTTAACGACAAGGAGAAGGAGGTCCTTCATGAAAAGGGTGGCGATCGCTTTGATGCTGGCACTGGCAGTGTTTTGGAGTTCGAACGCTTCGGCCAAACTCAAGATCAACCTGGGGGTGGTGACCAAGCCCGGCTCGGCCCAAAATATTGCCGCTGAAAAGTTCAAGGCGTTGGTGGAACAGCGTTCGGGCAAGGAAATCGAAGTGAAGATCCATCACTCGGCATCCTTGGGGAATGAAACCGAGATCCTCCAGCAGATCCAGATGAACCAGGTCCAGATGGGCATCATCACGGTGGGCCCCTTTGATACCTTTGATCCCATCGTCCGGGTCATCAACTATCCCTTCATCTTTAAAGACAACGCCCAGGCCGACCAGGTCCTGGACGGCCCCTTGGGGAAGGAGATCTTAAAGAGCCTTGAAAATGTGGGCTTCAAAGGATTGGCCTTTTCCGAAAACGGATTTCGGAATTTGACCAACAACAGACGACCCGTCAAGAAGGCCGAGGATGTGGCGGGGCTCAAGATACGGGTGATGCAGTCCGCCCTCCACAAGGCCATCTGGCAGGCTCTGGGCGCCAACCCCACCCCCATGCCCTGGCCCATCTATACGGAGCTGGAGCAGGGCGTCATCGACGGCCAGGAAAATCCCATCTGGGTCATCGATGTGTATAAGTTCTATGAAATCCAGAAGTACATGACCATGACCCGCCACGTCTATTCCGGACACATCGACGTGGCGTCCCTCAAATGGTGGAATACCCTGAAACCCCAGCAGCAGGACCTCCTCCAGAAGGCCATGTATGAAGCTGCGGTATATCAGCGGAAGGACAATCGGGATCGAAATGCCCAGCGCCTTGCCAAACTGAAGGAAAAGGGCATGCAGATCGAAATGAATCCCGATGTGGCCAGCTTCAGGGCCAAGGTGGCCAAACTCAAAGACATGGAGTTGTTCAAGGAGCCCCGGGTCAAGACCTTTCTTTTGAAGGTCATGGAAGCGACCCGGTAAGATCGGGAACTCCGGCGGACCGTCCTGGGAATCCCGGGCGGTCCGCCGCGTCTTTGGCGCCTTCCCACAAAAACCGTTGCGGGCACCTTCCAACCGCTTGGCTTTCGATTGTGAAAGGAAAAAGACAAACCGTATCGCGCCTGGAAAAAATTAGCGGCGCCATGAACCGGGCCGTGGAGTATCTTCTCTTTGCCCTGGGCTTTTCCATGGCCCTCATTGTTGCCCTCCAGGTCTTTGCCCGGTATGTGTTGAACCATTCCCTTTTTTGGTCCGAGGAACTGGCGCGGTTTCTTTTGATCTGGCTCACATTCCTCGGCACCAGCGTGGCGTATCATCGACGGGCCCACGCCAGCATCGAAGTGGTTTTTCAAAGACTGCCCCGCGGGGCCCGGCGGGCGGCCCTTGGGGTCGTCCATGGGGGCACCCTCTTTTTTTCACTGATCATGGTGGTCTTCGGCGCCCGGTTCGCCTATTTCGTCCGATTGCAGATTTCCCCGGCCCTCTATCTTCCCAAATGGATCCCCCACAGCATCATTTCCATTGCAGGGGCCCTCTTGACCTTGCACGCCCTGGCCTTTTTGGTCCGCGACCTCCGGCGGAAGGAGTTCTCTTGTGACCGCTGAGGTGCTCCTTTTGAGCCTTTTGCTCCTGTTTGCCCTCAATGCCCCCATTGCCATGGCCATCGGGCTGGCGGCGGTCGCGGCCATCCTGGTCCAGGGGGACTTTTCCCTGATGATGGTGGTGCAGCGGATGTACGCGGGGTGCGATTCCTTTCACCTTCTGGCGGTTCCCCTGTTCATGTTCACCGGCGTCCTCATGGAAGCCGGAGGGATCAGCCGGCGCATCATCGATCTGGCCAACGCCCTGGTGGGTTGGCTCCCGGGAGGGCTGGCGGCGGTGACGGTGGTCAGCGCCATGTTTTTCGCCGGCATTTCAGGTTCGGCCGCAGCGGATACGGCGGCGGTGGGGTCCATCCTGATTCCGGCCATGAAACGCTCCGGTTACGATTCGGATTTCGCAGCGGCGGTCCAGGCTTCGGGGGGTTCCATCGGCGTGGTCATTCCGCCTTCGATTCCCATGATCCTCTTCGGGTTTTTGACCGGGGCCTCCATCGGACGGCTTTTCGCCGCCGGCATCCTTCCCGGCATCTTGATGGGCATCAGCCTCATCGTTGTGGCCACGATCATCTCGAAGCGCCGTGGATACGCCGCCACCACGGCCTTTTCGTTGGACGGCGTATGGAAAGCGTTCAAGCGAGCCGTTCTGGCGTTGGGGGCGCCTTTGATCATTTTGGGGGGGATCCTTTTCGGCATCTTCACTGCCACGGAATCCGCGGCGGTGGCGGTGGTGTACGCCCTGGTGGTGGGCATGGGCATCTATCGCCAGATCAAGATCAGGGATCTTTTCAAGCTCTTCAGGGAAGGGGCCGTGACATCGGCCATCGTCATGTTCATCATCTCCACGGCATCGGTGTTCAGCTGGATCGCTGCCATGGAAGACCTTCCCGCCCGCCTGGCCGGCACGCTTTTGAGCCTCACCCGACACCCGGCGGCCCTTTTGCTTCTCATCAACCTGGTCCTTTTGATCGCCGGTACATTTGTGGAAACCACGGCCGCCCTGATCCTCTTTGTGCCCATGCTTGTGGGCCTGTTGCCCCACCTGGGCATTGACATGATCCAGCTGGGGGCCGTTGTGGTGGTGAACCTGGCCATCGGCATGCTCACGCCGCCCATGGGCATCTGCCTCATCGTATCCGGCTCCATTTCCCGGGATTCCATGGGCGCGGTTTCAAAACGCGTCTTGCCTTTTCTGGCCATCCTCCTTTTGGATCTGCTCTTGATCACCTTTGTCTCCCCCTTGACCTTGTGGCCGGCCCGATGGGTGGCACCCTGAACCCAAAAGGCAGGTCTGTTCCGGATTGTCCGCGGAGGAGGAAGGCAAGGGCTCCTATAGAAAATGGCTGAAAGCGGCGAGCCTGTAAGAGAGGTCTCTGTCAGCATGGAAAAGAGGGTGAATCCCAACCGAAAAACCGGGGTGAATCCTATGGCGCAAAAGCGCGGTGCCCCCTTCTTTCATGATTTCCCCGTGGGTATCGTGCTGATGGATGCAACCGGCCGGGCGACCCGCGTAAATCGCCGGGCCCAACAGATATTCGGAGCCGCCCCCGAATCGGCTTTTCCCCGGAGAAGGCCCGGCACCCTGGAAGGCGGGCTTGATCCGGTGACCCGGATTTTTAACCCCAAAGACCCGTTTGTTCAGGCCGTGGTGAAAACCCAAAGCGCCGTTTTCAACATCCGGCACCGCTTTGTCAAACACGACGGGACCATGACCGTTATCTCGGTGAACCTGGGCCCTGTACGGGGGTGCAGGAAAAAAACGTTAAAGGGGATCATCGCCACGGTTGAAGACATCACCGATCAGTACATGAGTGAGCAGGACCGGGAAAAGCTGATTCAGGAACTGTCCAACCAATCCCGGAAGCTGGAGGAACTGCACGACGTGCTGAAAACCCTGATCGCACTGCGGGAGAAAGAGATGGCGGAGCTGGAGGAAAAGATTGCCTTTAATCTGAAACGCCTGGTGATTCCCTACCTGGAGAAATTGAGCCGCAGCCTGTTGAGCGAGGATTCCCGCATCTTGCTGGATATCGCCCGGACGAACATCGATGACATCTTTGCCTCCTTCGGTACGACCCTGGCGGCCAAGGGATTCAGCTTCACCCCCAGGGAGCTGGAAGTGGCGGATCTGGTCCGCCAGGGGAAATCCAGCAAGGAAATCGCGGAAATTCTGCATATTTCCGTCCGTAGTGTGGAATCTCACCGGCGCTGGATCCGGCGGAAACTGGGGCTTCGGGGCAAAGCCGTCAACCTGAGGACCTGCCTCTTGTCCCTGGGATAATGCGGTAATTACCACCGAAATGGCTCCGCAATAAAACCGTAGAAACTTTTACACCGTTTCTGCTATAATCGATCCTCGATCAGACTCACCATTCAACCCACAAGAAGGAGGCCCTATGTTAAAGAGAAGATTACTGATTGGATTGCTGATCATGGGACTGGTCCTCGGTGTCGGGTTCGGTACTGTAAACGCACAAAAGATGCGATTCTTCCGCATCGGCACCGGAGGCACCGGAGGCACCTATTATCCCATCGGCGGATTGATCGCCCACTGTATCTCGAACCCTCCCGGATCGAGGCCCTGTGAAAAAGGCGGCAGTTGCGGCGTGCCCGGCCTGGTGGCCATTGCCCAGTCGGCCAACGGTTCCGTGGCCAACATCAATGCCATCAAGTCCGGTGTGCTGGAATCCGGATTCTGCCAGTCCGATGTGGCCTACTGGGCGTATACGGGTACCGGTATTTTCAAGGGAAAAGGCAAGGTGGACACCCTCCGCGCCATCGCCAGTCTGTATCCTGAAACGATTCAGCTGGTGGCCCGCAAGGGCGCCGGCATCAAGTCGGTCAGGGATCTCAAGGGCAAACGGGTCTCCCTGGACGAACCCGGGTCCGGCACGCTCGTGGATGCCCGGATCATCCTGGAAGCCTACGGCCTGAGCGAGAAAGACCTCCATGCCGAATACCTCAAGCCCACCCCGGCCATCGATAAAATCAAAGACAACCAGCTGGATGCGTTCTTTATTGTGGCGGGATTTCCCACGGGATCGGTGGTTGAGCTCACTTCCAGCGTGGGTGCCGACCTGGTTCCCATTACCGGTCCGGAAGCCGAGGCGCTCATCAAAAAGTACGGATTTTTCGCCAAAGACGTCATTCCCGCAGGGACCTACGAGGGGGTGGGCAGAGTGGAGTCCATCTCCGTGGGAGCCCAGTGGGTGGTCTCGGCCAACGTGGACGAGGAACTGGTTTACCAGATCGTCAAGGCCCTGTGGAACAAGAACTCGCGGAAACTTTTGGACAAAGGCCATGCCAAAGGCAAGATGATCACCCTGGAGACCGCCCTGGACGGGATCGGAATCCCGCTCCATCCCGGGGCAAAACGGTACTACAAGGAAGTGGGCTTATTGAAGTAATGCTGTCCGGCGCAATAGGGGGGCGGAAATCGCCCGGGGCTTTTCCGCCCCTGAGATGCGCCGACAACCCCTGCACCCCGCCTTTTTCCAATACCACGGGCGATTCCCATAACCCCGAAATGCATCATGCCTGAACTCGACCCGGAACAAATCCGCAAGCTGGAAGAGCAGTATGACCCGGAAATGCAGATGCGGCCCATGGTGGCGCCGGCCACCTGGATGGTGGGGACGTTGCTTGTTGCGCTGTCCTGCTTCCATTACTACACCGCCGGGTTCGGGCTGTTACGGGAAGCCACCCATCGGGGCGTTCACCTGGCTTTTGTCCTGGGGTTGATCTTTTTGGTGTTCGGTTTCCGGAAAAAGGGCGGCAAATCCCGCTTTCCCGCCATCGGGGGGATTCCCCTTTATGACTGGTTTCTGGCCATCCTCACGGCGGTGACCTGCCTCTATGTGCCCTATGTCTTCGATGAACTGGCATTCCGGGTGGGCGACCCGATGGGTGTGGACGTATTTTTTGGCACCCTGATGATCCTGGCGACCCTGGAGGCCACCCGGCGTTCCATGGGCATCGCCCTGCCGTTGATCGCTGTGGGGTTTATACTCTACGGGCTCTATGGTCAGTGGGCACCGGGAGTCCTCGTCCATCCCGGGGCCAGTTGGAAGGGGCTGGTCAACCATCTTTATCTGACCAGCCAGGGCATTTACGGCATTGCTGTGGGCGTGGTGGCCACCTATGTGTTCCACTTCGTGCTGTTCGGTGTGTTGGCCAATCGTATCGGTGCCGGAAAGCTCTTTATCGATCTGGCCTCCTGCGTGGCCGGCCGGTATGCCGGGGGTCCCGCCAAGGTCAGTGTCTTTTCCTCAGCCCTTTTCGGGATGATTTCCGGATCCTCCATCGCCAATACGGTCACCACCGGCGCCCTCACCATTCCGGCCATGAAGCGCATCGGGTACCGCCCCCATTTCGCGGCCGCTGTGGAAGCCACGTCCAGCACAGGCGGTCAAATCACACCGCCCATCATGGGAGCGGCGGCTTTCATCATGATCGAGTTCCTGGAAGTGCCCTACCGCACAATCCTCCTGGCGGCCACGGTACCGGCCCTGATGCATTACCTGGGCATATTCACCATGGTGCACCTGGAGGCCAAGCGCCTGGGCCTGCGGGGATTGCGGCCGGACGAAATGCCCCGCTTTCTTCGGGTGGTGCGGGAGGGCTGGTCCGCCCTCATTCCCCTCATCCTTCTCATCGCCATCATCGCGTCGGGTCGTACCCCCTATTCGGCGGCCTTTTGGGGCATCACCGCCTGCATTGTGGTGGGGTTTCTCAACCCCCGAAACCGACTCACCGTGCCCGATCTTTTCGAGTGTTTCAAGATGGGGGCCAAGTACGCCCTTGCTGTGGGCGCTTCCGCGGCATCGGTGGGGATTATCGTGGGGGTGGTGAGCCTGACGGGCATGGGATTCAAGGTGTCCTTCATGGTGACCAGCGCTTCCCAACAACTGGCCGAAATGTTCGTCCCCCATGTTCCCTTCGGCCTGATCCATCTCCAGGGCGCCACCTTGTTCCTCACCCTGATTTTCACCGCCACGGCGTGCATTTTGCTGGGCGCGGGAATTCCCACCACGGCCACCTATATCGTGTTGGTCTCCATTGCCGCCCCGGCCCTCGGGATACTGGGAGTCGCCCCCCTCGTGGCCCACTTTTTCGTATTTTATTACGGGGTGCTGGCCGACATCACGCCGCCGGTGGCGTTGGCGGCTTATGCCGGTGCCGGAATTGCAGGCACCAATCCTTTCAAGGCGGGGAACACGGCTTTTAGACTGGCGTCGGCCAAGGCCCTCGTGCCCTTCGTATTTCTCTATTCGCCGGCCATGTTGATCGTGACCGACGGGTTTACCTGGCAGGCTTTCGCCCTTACCGTGTCGGGATGCGTGGTGGGCATCGTGTTCCTGGGTGCTGCCTTAACCGGCTACTTCATCACCCATATGGGATGGCTGGAGCGTTCGGCGACCTTCATCGCCTCCTTGCTGCTGGTGGCTCCCGGCCTGAAAAGCGGTCTTGTGGGCCTGGCCATGATTGCGCCGGTGATCGTCATTCAGGTCATCTCCCGCCGCCGGAGGCTTTCCGCACCGAAGACCATCCCGGAAATCGCCGTTGAAAAGTGACCTTTTTCCCGTTGTCACCGGGTATTAAAGTTTATGTCGACATCCATCAAAGTCAGCATTGCCAGGGGCAAAGATCCCTATTATACAACGCTTAAGGCATTGGAGAACCTGACGCCTCCCCAGGTAAAGGGTCTGCGTGTGCTGCTCAAACCCAATGTGTCCCGCATGCTTCCCTATTCCCGGGGGGCCACCACCCATCCTCAGGTCGTGGCCGCGGCCATCGATTACTTCCGATCATGCGGGGCGGCGGAGGTGGCGGTGGGGGAGAGCCCCATCACCGGTGTGAGGGTTCCCGAAGCCTATGAAATCTGCGGGATCAAGGAGGTCGCCGCCGCCCGAAAGGTCCCGTTATTGGATTTCGATGCCCAGCCTTACCAGATTCTCAAAATTAAAGGGGCAAGGGTAGTCGACCAGATCAAAGTGACCTGGTTTTGGTGGGAATACGATTTTGTCGTTTCGATGCCGGTAATGAAAACCCACATGCACACCGACGTGAGCTTGGCCCTTAAAAATATGAAAGGCATGCTGTGGCGGCGGCAAAAGGTGATGTTTCACCAGATTCATGTGCCGGAATCCCGGAAAGCAGGGGAAAAGGAACTGGATTTGGCCATCTCCGACATGGCCTCCGTGCTTTTCCCCCATATGGCCATCATTGACGGAAGCATCGGCATGGAGGGCCTGGGGCCCGGTGCGGGGCAACCCAAGGGCGCCGGCCTCATCGTTGCAGGGAGGAATGCTTTGGCCGCCGACTGGATCAGCACCCGATTGATGGGCATTGATCCCGAAGGCGTCGCCCACCTTCGTCTTACCAAAGAACGACGGGGCCTTTTGCCGGAAGATATCCGCTGCATCCCCCGGGATCCTCAACGGCTGGTCACCCCCTTCTCGAGGCCTCCCAGTAAGATCTCTTTTCGCTATCCGGGTGTTCGAGTCACGGAAAAAGAATCATGCAGTGCCTGCTTGAACACGCTCTATCTTTTTTTAGAACGGTACCACCATCGACTCAAGCCCTACCTGGACCTTTTCGGCACCTTGAATCTGGCCGTGGGGAAGGCTGCTGAACCGGTTTCCAAGGAAACCATCTTCATCGGCAATTGCTGCGGTCCCCAGGCGGGTCTCTGTCAAGGCACTTTGGTGGCGGGCTGTCCTCCCACAGACGGACAGATCTGGGTCAAAGTCCAAGAGAAGCAAGACCAGGTGGATCGGACCCTTCGAAACTTGCGGAAGACAAAAGCCGAAAAAGGCTACTGACGCATTGCGGCGAGGGCGTTGGACGCCCGCCGGCCTTTCTAAACTCGCGTCCCGTGTCCCGGACATGCGCCCCTTTCCATGCCGTCTCCAACTCGAAACCGGTTCCCATGAAAGACGATAAGCGGCATCCTTGATGGGGTTTGGTGGCATCCAAGGGGGATCTCTGTGCGGACAAGGGGCCAAGGAGAACCGGGGCAAAAGGAACTTCGTATTGACTTTGTAAGAAGAAATGGACTAACATTTTTAGTTTATAATAAGAATGGATGGGGGTCTTTTTGTGAGGCCCCTATGGATCGCGGACGTGAAATCAATGATTCAATCGATTCGAGGCTTCCGGGACATCCTCCCCGGGGAATCAAGGCTTTGGCACGGGATCGAAGAGACGGCCAGGGCCCTTTTTGCGGATTTCGGATTTCAGGAAATCCGCCTTCCGATTTTGGAAAAGACCGCCCTTTTTGCCAGAAGCATCGGTGAAACCACCGATATCGTGGAAAAGGAGATGTATACCTTCGCGGATCGGAAAGGGGATCTGGTGACGTTGAGGCCCGAGGCCACGGCTTCCGTTGTCCGGGCCTATATGCAGCACAAGCTCTATGCGGGCGATCCCTTCCGGAAGCTGTTCACCATCGGGCCCATGTTCCGGAGGGAAAGGCCCCAGAAAGGGAGATACCGCCAGTTTTATCAGATCAACGCCGAGGTCTTCGGCGCCGATTCCCCGTTGATCGACGCCCAGCTCGTGTTCATGCTGACGACGCTGTTTTCCCGGCTCGGGGTTTCGAACACGAGCGCCCATATCAATTCCCTCGGGTGCCCGGTATGCCGTCCGGCATTCAAAGCGGCCTTGACGGCCTATGCCGGGGACGTGGAGGCTTGCCTTTGTGCCGATTGCCGCCGCCGCAAGGCCGAAAATCCCCTGAGGCTTTTGGACTGCAAGGTCCCCTCGTGCCGCAAGGCCATGGAGAAGGCTCCGGATATGGTGACGTATCTGTGTCCCGACTGCCGGGCCCATTTCCAGAGATTCACGGCGGCCCTGACCGCCCTCGGGGTGCCCCATGTCCGGGATCCCCGCCTGGTCCGGGGGTTGGACTACTACACCCGGAGCACCTTTGAGATTCAAACCCGCGCGCTTGGCGCCCAAAACGCCGTTGCCGGAGGCGGCCGGTACGACGGTCTCATGAAGGCGTTGGGCGGCCCCGACATTCCGGCCACCGGGTTTGCCGTCGGTTTTGACCGCCTGGTGGAAGTTGTGAAAAAAGACATGAAGACACCGGACCCCGGCCCCGAGGTCTTCATCGCCGCCCTCGGGAGGGAAAGCCAGGACAAGGCCCTCGAATGGATCTGCCGGATGAATGAAATGGGCATTTCCGCCGAAATGGATTTCGGTCATCGGGGATTGAAGGCCCAGATGAAACGGGCCGACAGGCTGAAAGCCCGATATACGATCATCTTGGGAGACGCGGAGCTTGCATCGGAAAAGGTGGTCTTGAGGGATATGGCCGCGGCCGAGCAGGAGACCGTTCCCTTTTCCATGGTGATCCAGACCGTGGCCGAACGCGTGGGAAGGCCTTGATGAAAAAAATGGCGCCATGACTCCTGAAACGTTCTTAAAACCATTCACTGAAAGCAAAAGGGTAAAGGGTTTATGAAGACAGATTCCCTCGGCGGCCTGAGGCGGACCCACCATTGCAACGCCCTTCGTGCAAAGGATGAGGGGAAAGAGGTGGTCCTGATGGGCTGGGTCCAGCGTCGGCGGGATCATGGGGGGGTGATTTTCGTGGATCTGAGGGATCGTGAAGGCATCACCCAGGTGGTTTTCAACCCCCATGTGGACGCCGCCGTGCACGAAAAGGCCCATGTCTTGCGAAGCGAATACGTCATCGCTGTCCGGGGACGGGTGGACCGCCGTCCGGAAGGGATGGCCAACCCCTCCCTCGATACCGGGGAAATCGAAGTCCTGGTCTTGGAACTTCGGATTTTAAACCGCGCCGCAGCACCGCCCTTTGTCATTGAAGACGAGGTGGATGTTTCCGAGACGATTCGATTGAAGTACCGACACCTCGACCTCCGCCGACCGGGGCTTCAAAGGAACCTTTTGGCCCGGCACAAGGCCGCTGCCGCGGTTCGGAACTTTTTAAACCAAAAGGGATTCGTGGATATTGAGACCCCCTTTCTGACCCGGAGCACGCCCGAGGGCGCCCGCGACTATATTGTCCCCAGCCGGGTGAACCCCGGCCGGTTCTATGCCCTTCCCCAGTCCCCCCAACTCTTCAAACAGCTTTTGATGATTTCGGGATTCGACCGGTACTATCAGATCGTCCGGTGTTTTAGGGATGAGGATCTCAGGGCGGACCGCCAGCCGGAATTTACCCAGATCGACATGGAGATGTCTTTTGTGGGCGAAGAAGATGTCATGGAGATTTCAGAAAAGATGCTCTCGACAGTTTTTGAGGCGGTGATGGGAAAGCCCCTCGCCTTGCCGTTTCCGAAAATCTCCCATGCCGAGGCCATGGACCGGTTCGGCCTGGATCGGCCGGACACCCGGTTCGGCCTGGAACTTTGCAATGTCTCGGATATCTTATCCCGGTCCGAGTTTAAGCTTTTCTCCAAGGCGGTGCAGAAAGGGGGCATCGTCAAGGCCCTCAACGCCAAAGGATGCAGCGGATTTTCCCGGAAAGAAATTGACGACCTGACCGAGTTCGTGAAGATTTACCACGCCAAAGGCCTGGCCTGGATCAAGATCCGGGAAAAGGACTGGCAGTCCCCCATTGCCAAGTACTTTTCCGAAGAAGAAAAAAGCCTCTTGCGCCAACGGTTGGACATGGCGCCGGGGGACCTTGTCTTTTTCGTGGCGGATCGGCCGGAGGTGGCCAATGAATCCTTGGGAAACCTGAGAAACTTTTTAGGAAAAAAACTGGACCTTGTGGATGAGAGCCGGTTTGACTTCATTTGGGTGACCCATTTTCCCCTGTTGGAGTACGACGAAGCGGAGAAGCGTTACAAAGCCTTGCATCACCCTTTTACCGCGCCCTTGGAAGAGGATATTGCCCTTTTTGACACAAACCCCCTTGCCGTGCGATCCCGGGCCTATGACCTGGTGCTGAACGGGTCGGAGATCGGGGGGGGAAGCATCCGAAACCACCAAAGAACGCTCCAGGAGAAACTGTTTCATATTTTGGGCCTGTCCCCCGAAGCCTGCACAGAAAAATTCGGCTTTTTATTGTCGGCCCTTGATGCCGGGGCGCCCCCGCACGGCGGGATCGCTTTCGGATTCGACCGGTTGGTGATGCTCCTGTGTCGAGAGGCCTCCCTCCGGGAGGTCATCGCCTTTCCCAAGACCCAAAAAGCCGCCTGTCTTCTGACCCGCGCCCCTTCGGCGGCCGGCAAGGAACAGCTGGACGAACTCTTTTTAAGCGTCAAGACGAGGTAATCCCGAATGCATGTCACTTTTTACGGCGCTGCCAGGGAAGTCACCGGATCTTTTCATCTTGTAAGCACCTCCAAGGACCGGATCGTGCTGGATTGCGGCTTGTTCCAGGGCCGGCGGAGAGAGAGCATTGAAAAGAACCGGGTCCTTCCGCTTGATCCGAAAATGATTACCAGCATCATCCTCTCCCACGCCCATATCGACCATTCCGGCCGAATTCCCCTGGTCACCAAAAACGGCTTCAAGGGGCGTATCGTCAGTACCCGGGCCACGGCGGATGCCGCCGGATACCTCCTTTTGGATTCGGCCCACATTCAGCAATCCGACGCCGAGTATCTGAATTACAAGACCGTGCGGGGTTTTTTGAGTGAACTCAAAAATCACCAAGGCGGCCAACAGGTCCGTCAGATCAAGAAGCTGCTGAAGAAGAGCCGGGCTCAATTGAACCTGGAGTTCATCCGGGAGACGATGCACCGGTATCGACTCCACGCCGTGGAGCCTTTGTACACCATGGCGGATGCCGAAAGGTCCCTTTCCCATTTTGAAGGCTATCCCTACCGCCACCCCATACCCGTGGGTCGGGGAACCACGTGCACCCTTTACGATGCCGGGCACATCCTGGGCTCGGCTTTTTGTATCGTGCGGACGCAGCAAGACGGTAAAGTGCGAACCGTGGGGTATACGGGGGATATCGGACGGTTTGGCAAACCCATTTTAAGGGATCCGAGCACGGCGTTTACGGAAGAGGATCGTCACCTGGACCTGCTGATCATGGAGAGCACCTACGGCGACCGGGAACACGCTCCGGTGGCGGACTTGCGGCCGGCACTGGGAGAGGTGATCCGTGAGACGGTGCATCGCGGCGGCGTCGTGTTGATCCCTTCTTTTGCCTTCGGGAGGACCCAGGAGTTGCTCTATGGGATCCACATGCTCTTCGATACCGGAGAGGTGCCCCGGGTCCCGGTGTACCTGGACAGCCCCTTGGCCATCGAGATGACCCGGGTTTACGGAGAACATCCGGAGGTCTATGATCAGGAATCCCATGAGGATTTTCTGGAAAAAGGGGAGAATCCTTTTGCCTTTTCTTCCCTTCGGTTTTCCCTTTCCGTGGAAGATTCCATGAAGCTGATGCGGCAGAAGGGGCCGCACATCGTCATGGCCGGATCCGGCATGTGTGAAGGCGGGCGCATCCTCCACCATTTGAGACACAAGATCCAAAACCCCAAAAACACCATCTTGATCGTGGGATACATGGCGGCCAACACCCTGGGACGGCGCATTTTGGAACTGGGGACGGCCTATGCGGAAAAGGGACGGAGGGGGGGAGCGCCCCAGGTGAAGTTTTTCAATAAGACCTTTGCGTTGAAGGCCCGGGTGGTCTCCCTGGGCGGCTTCAGCGCCCATGCGGACAAGGGGGAGATGCTCCGGCTTTTAAAGGCCGCCAATTTGTCCATCAAGCGCATTGCCGTGGTCCATGGGGAAGAGGATCAAGCCCTGGCTTTTGCGGACACCCTGAGACAGGCGGGATACGCGGTGGATGTCCCCCGCATGGGAGAAACACTCCCCTTGACATCCTGAGGGACCTCCTCGAACCCCATGAAAACACATGAAGCAATAACGTGTTGAGAAAGGAAGATCCATGAAAGGCATCATATTGGCGGGGGGATCGGGCACGCGCATGTATCCGCTTACCCGGGTGGTCAGCAAACAGCTTCTCCCGGTTTATGACAAACCCATGATCTATTATCCCCTGTCCGTGCTCATGTTGGCGGGCATCCGGGAAATCCTCATCATTTCGACGCCCCAGGATCTCCCCAATTTCGAGACCCTTCTGGGGGACGGCAGCCAGATCGGCCTGTCCCTTTCCTATGCCAAACAGCCGAGGCCGGAGGGTTTGGCCCAGGCCTTTATCATCGGAAAATCCTTCATCGGGCACGACTCGGTATGTTTGATCCTGGGAGACAATATTTTTTACGGCCACGATCTTTCCGAAACCCTCCAGCGAGCGGTGCGTATCCAGGAAGGGGGGCTCATCTTCGGGTACCCGGTCAAGGACCCGGAGCGCTACGGGGTGGTGGAGTTCGATTCAACAGGCCGGGTCATCGGCATCGAAGAGAAACCGGAACATCCCAAGTCCCCGTATGCGGTTGTGGGGCTCTACCTCTACGACAACGACGTGATCCGGATCGCCGAACAAATGAAGCCGTCGTCCAGGGGGGAGCTGGAGATCACCGACGTGAACCTGGCCTATCTGAAAGCAGGGCGATTGCAAGTGGAGCTTCTGGGAAGGGGGCTGGCCTGGCTGGACACGGGAACCCATGAGGCCATGCTCCAGGCCGCCAACTTCGTCCGGGTGATCCAGGCCCGTCAAGGGCTGAAGATTGCGTGCATCGAAGAAATCGCCTATCGGCTCGGCTACATCAGCGCCCAGGCCCTTGAGGTGCTCGCCTCGGACATGACCAAAAACGACTACGGAAAATACCTTCTGACCGTCGCGAGGGAGAAAATCGGCAGGTAAAGCCCCTTTCGTTACAGATCCGACTTGAAGAACGCTTCCGGCTGGACAATGGTGTCGGGCCGTGGGGTGGACTCGGTGGGAGCCGTTCCTTCTTTGAAGCATTCAAAGAGGACCTTTTCGGATTCCGGTATGGGGAGAAGGCCGGTCTTGGCGTCGATCTTGATGAATACGATCCCTTCCGGGACCTGAAAGACGCGGACCGGTTTATCGGCAAGGATCTTCTTCATGAAACCCAGCCAGATGGGGCTTGCGGCCCGGGAGCCTGTTTCCCCTTTTCCCAGGGGACGCTCTTCATCGAATCCCACCCATACGCCGGTGACGTAGCGCGGGGTATACCCCATGAACCATGCATCGAACAGGTTGTTGGTGGTGCCGGTTTTTCCGGCCACCGGCCGGTTCAGGGCGCGTACCCGCCAGCCGGTGCCGGACTTAACCACGCTTTCCAGGAGGCTGGTCATGAGATAGGCGGTGGTTTTTTCCATCACCTTTTCCATGGCAGGCGCCGCCTCTTCCAAGACATGGCCGTCCCGGTCGAGGATCTTCGTGATAAAGACGGGCTCGATCAGGTACCCGGAATTGGCAAACACCGAGTAGGCTTTCGTCAATTCCAAAAGGGAGACGCCCGAAGCCCCGAGGGCCAGCGCCAGATCCCGGTTTAACGGGGAGGTGATCCCGAGTTTTTTCGCGTAATCGATGGCGTAATCGATGCCGATATCCTGGAGGATCTTGATGGTGACGATGTTTCGCGACTTGGCCAGGGCTTCCCGGAAAAGGGTGGGCCCGTAAAATTTTTCCTTGTAGTTTTTCGGTTTCCAGGTGAAATCCCGCTTTCTGTCTTTGTAGATGATGGGAGAGTCGATGATGATGGTGGCCGGCGTATACCCCTTGTCGAGGGCGGCGGCGTAAATGATCGGCTTGAAGGCCGAACCCGGTTGGCGCCTGGCCTGAATGGCCCGGTTGAACTGACTCTGACGGAAGTCGCGTCCCCCCACCATCGTCTTGACATGACCGCTTTCGGTTTCGATGCATAAAAGGGCGGCCTGGGCCTCGGGCTCCTGCTCCAGCGCCAGTCGCAACGGTTTGTTTTCCTTTGGGGCTTCTTTAATCTTGACCCAGATGACGTCCCCTAAGGCCAGGGCGTCGGACGGCCGCTTCAGTTGCGCTTCATAGTAAGCCACGTTCGGGTCCGGTTTGCGCGCCCATTTCATGTCCTCCAGCAGGAGGGTGCCCAGGTGGCGTCCGATTCTCACCGTGACGCTCTCGGTGCGGTCGTCGAGATCCACCACGACCCCTTTGACGATCTGCCCCGCATGAAGCGCATCGGCGCCCAAAGACTTCTGTAAGGTCCGGGAGAACCCTTCGATTTCATCGAGGGAAAGGTGCGTGAGGGCTCCCCGAAAACCCTGGCGCTTGTCCAGGGCCCGCAGCCCGGCCTCGATTTCCGAGTGTGCGATATGTTGCATCTCGATATTCACGGCGGTATAAATTTTGAGTCCCCCGGTATAGAGAAGATCGGCGCCGTACCGCTTTTGGACGTACTTTCTCACGTATTCGGTATAATAGGGCACTTCCTCGATGAACCAGTTTTTCCGCGGCTGGATTTCCAGCTTGGCGGAGATGGCTTCGGTGGCTTCCAGGTTGGTGATGAACTCTTCGCTGACCATCCGGTTGATGACATAGATCTGGCGTTCCTTGGCTTTTTCGGGATGGCGAAAGGGAGAATACTTGCTGGGGGCCTGGGGAAGGCCGGCCAGCATGGCACATTCGGCCAGATTGAGTTCTTTGACGGATTTTCCGAAATAGTTTTCAGCGGCGGCCTGGACGCCGTAAGCCCCGTGTCCCAGGTAAATCTGGTTCAGGTACAGGTACAGGATTTCTTCTTTTGTCAGGGCCTTTTCGATGCGATAGGCCAGGATGGCTTCTTTGAGTTTGCGACGGTAGCTTTTTTCAGGGGTTAAAAAGAAGGATTTGGTGACCTGCTGGGTGATGGTGCTGCCCCCCTGGACGATGGCACCGGCTTCTAGATTCTTGAAAAAGGCGCGCACAATGCTGATGAAATCGATCCCTTCATGCTTGTAGAAACGGGCGTCTTCCGCCGCGATGAAGGCCGCCTTCAACAGGGGCGGTATATCGGACAGGGGGACCACGATGCGCCGTTCTTTATAGAATTCCCCGATCTTCCGGTTGTCATCCGAATAGACCGTGGTAATGACCGGGGGGTTATAATCTTTCAGGGACTCGATCTGGGGGAGATCCTCCGCCAGATAGAAATACAAGCCCCCTGTGCCGAGGATCCCCGCCACCAGGCAGAAAAGGACCAGGTAGGCAAAGCCTCTCAAGACCGGCCGCCATTTCCCGCGGGCCGGCTTTTTGGCACGCTTTTTGAGTATCTGGGCGGTTTTTCTCGTCATGAGTCCAGGATAAACATCAGAATCTTGAAAGGTTTTTCTACCAGATAAAGCGCCCCAAAACAAGCGCTGCCTCGTTTCGAAAAACACCTTTCAAAGGGTTTAATGGGGACTTGAAATTGACTTTATGGGGATTCACTTATATAAAACCTTTTTTGTTTTTAATGCGGCGCTTTTGAGGAAAGAAGATGATCCAGTTGAATTTCGATAAGATGGGAGGACTCCTTCCGGCGGTGGTTCAGGATTATGAAACCCGCCAGGTCCTCATGGTGGGATTCATGAATGAAGCGGCCTGGCGCCTCACCCTGGAAACCGGCCGGGCCACCTTTTTCAGTCGCAGTCGTGGGGCACTGTGGGTCAAGGGAAAGACTTCCGGGCACCACCAGATCGTGAAAGAGATCCGGATCGACTGCGACGACGACACCGTGCTCTTGCTGGTGGAACAGGTGGGGGGCGCGGCCTGCCATACCGGCCATCGAAGCTGTTTTTTCAAACAAATCAAAGACGGCGCCGTCCGGGTCGTGGAGTCGCCGGTGTTCGATCCAAAGGAGGTTTACGGGAAATGACGCGAATCAAGTTGGGGATACCCAAAGGCAGCCTTCAAAACGCCACCATCGCCCTGTTCAAACGGTCCGGGTGGACCATCAATGTGAACGGGAGAAGCTATTTTCCGGAGATCAACGATCCCTTGATCGAATGTGCCATCTGCCGTGCCCAGGAAATGTCCAGGTACGTGGAAGGGCGCACGTTGGATGCGGGGTTGACCGGGAAAGACTGGATTGCGGAAAACGCTTCCGACGTTCATGTGGTGGCCGACCTGGTCTATTCCAAGGTCAGTTCCCGGCCGGCCCGGTGGGTTCTGGCCGTGCCCTACGATTCCCCCGTCCGATCCATCGAAGATCTCGAGGGCAAGAAAGTGGCCACCGAGCTGGTCCAGTTCACCAAGCGTTTTTTCAAACAGCGCCGGATCGATGTGACGGTGGAATTCTCATGGGGGGCCACCGAGGCCAAAGTGATCTCCGGACTGGCGGACGCCATCGTGGAGGTGACGGAGACCGAGAGCACCCTCAAGGCGCACGGCCTCAGGATCATCCTGGAATTGATGCAGACCAACACCCAGCTCATCGCCAATCACGAATCCTTTAAAGACCCTGAGAAGCGGGACAAGATCGAGCAGATTGCCCTTTTGCTCAAAGGGGCCCTGTTGGGTGAAAAGCTGGTGGGATTGAAGATGAACGTTCCCGATGCACGCCTCGAGAAGGTGGTGGCCCTCCTCCCCAGCCTCAACGCCCCCACCGTGGCCTCCTTGTACCAGAGCAAGTGGTTTTCGGTGGAGACCGTGGTGGACAGCGGTGTGGTCCGGGATCTCATCCCCAAGTTGCTGAAAGAAGGAGCCGAGGGCATCATTGAATACCCTCTCAACAAGGTGGTTTGAGGTGCGCCGCCGCATGGTTTCCAAACGCCTGGCCCCCATTCGTTCCTTCATCGTCATGGATGTCCTTGAGAAGGCCCATGAAATGGAACGCCAGGGGCTTCATGTGGTTCATCTGGAGGTGGGGGAGCCGGATTTTGATACGCCCTCGTGTGTCAAGGAAGCCGCTTGCCGGGCCCTGGATCAGGGATACACCCATTATACCCACAGCCTGGGAATGTTTGAGCTTCGGGAAGCCATCTGCGATTCCTATCGCCGGGAGTACGGCGTCTCGGTGGATCCCGGGCAGGTCCTGGTGACCTCCGGCACCTCTCCGGCCTTGTTTCTGGTTTTTTCCGCCCTTTTGGACAAGGGCGATGAAGTCATCCTCCCGGATCCCCATTACGCCTGTTATCCCAACTTCATCCACTTCGTGGAAGGGGTGCCCGTCACCGTGCCGGTATCCGAAACCGAGGCCTTCCAGTACGATCCGGAGGTCATTTCCAAAAAGATCACTTCAAGAACCAAGGCCGTGCTCGTCAATTCGCCTTCCAACCCCACGGGAAACCTTCTTTCCGATGCGCGCATGGAGGCCATCGCCGCCCTGTCGCCGTACGTGGTCTCCGACGAAATCTACCACGGTCTGGTCTATGAAGGCAGGGCGCGTTCCATCCTGGAATTCACCGATCGGGCTTTTGTGCTCAACGGTTTTTCCAAACTTTACGCCATGACCGGCCTTCGGCTGGGATACCTCATTGCGCCCAAGGCCTTCATCCGCCCATTGCAAAAAATCCAGCAGAATTTCTTCATCTCCGCCAATGCCGTGGTACAGACGGCCGGCCTCGCCGCCCTCAGGGAAGCCGGGGAAGATGTGCAACGGATGCGGCGCGTCTATGACAAGAGACGGCGTTTCATGATCCGGCGGCTCAAGGCCATGGGACTGGGTGTCGCGGTGGAGCCCACCGGCGCTTTCTATGTCTTTGCCAATGCCAAGCATGTGAGCGAAGACTCCTATGCGCTGGCCTTCGATATCCTGGAAAAGGCCCGCGTGGGGGTGACGCCGGGGGTCGATTTCGGAAAAAACGGAGAGGGGTTTCTCCGGTTTTCCTATGCCAATTCACTGGAAAACATCCAAGAAGGCATGGATCGTCTGGAAAAATATCTCGACAAGAAGGGACCGGCATCGAAGACCTCCCATCCATAGGGACTTTTCAAACGAAACCGGTCATGATCCTGGCACAGGGGCCTTTTTCCGAGACAAGATGTCCCGTGGAGGCGTAAACCCGTGAAGATCCGTTCGGCGGAATTCATCAAAAGCGCCCTTCATCCCGAGCACTATCCCCCGGCGGATCTGCCTGAAATCGCCTTTGCGGGGCGTTCCAACGCCGGCAAATCGTCCCTGATCAATACCCTTTTGAATCGAAAAAATCTGGTCAAGACCAGCCGTACGCCGGGAAAGACCCGGCACTTGAATTTTTTCTTGATCAACCGCACGTTTCGGTTCGTGGACCTGCCGGGGTACGGGTATGCCAGGGTCCCCATGTTGTTGAGGAGAAGCTGGAAAGGATGGATCGAGACCTATCTTTCAAAGCGCAAGGCCCTCAAAGGGGCGGTGCTGGTGATGGACATCCGCCGGGTGCCGGCAGAAGAAGAGCGCTCCCTGACGGCCTGGTTCGCCCGGCACGGACTGCCCTGCATCACGGTTTTGACCAAGGCGGACAAGCTCTCCAGGAGCCGTCAGATCCGCCAGCGTTTCAAGGCGGCCGAGGCGTTTGCCGCGGAACCGGAAGCGCTCATCCTCTTTTCGGCCAAGACGGGTCAGGGCAGAAATCGGCTGTGGGAGGCCATCGAAGGGTGCCTTCGAAGAGATTCGGCGCCAGGGATACCTGTCAAGGCCCCGGAAAGACGCGATGAAAGAGCAACAACGCCGGAATCTTGATTTCCGGTCAGGCTTTGTGGCCCTGATCGGTCCGCCCAACGCCGGGAAATCGACCTTTTTAAACCGGGTGCTCCAGGACAAGATTTCCATTACCTCCAAGAAGCCCCAGACCACGCGAAACCGGATCCTCGGTATTTTGCATCGACGCGCCTCACAGATCGTGTTCATGGATACGCCGGGGGTTTTCCAGGGCGCCGCCGCCTTCAATGCCCTGCTCGTCAAAACGGCCCTGGCGGCCTTGTCGGAAGCCGATGTGACCCTCCTGATCCTGGATGTCACGGCCTCCGATGCGGGCGCCGAAGCGGTCCTGGTCAAGGCCCTTCTAACGAAAAAACCCAAGGCGGTCCTTGCCTTCAATAAGATCGATCTCATCGACAAGCGGGCGCTTCTTCCCTTGACCCGGGCGTGGAGCAAGAAGTACCCCTTTGAAGCCATCGTTCCCATTTCCGCCAAGAAGGGGATCGGCATCGAGACCCTTGTGGCAACCCTTGAGGGATACCTTCCCCAGGGCCCCCCATACTTTGATGCGGATGCCGTCACCGACATGCCCACCCGGCTCTTGGTGGCCGAACGGATCCGGGAAAAGGTGGTCCGCTTGACCGGCCAGGAGATTCCCTACGCCACCGCAGTGACCGTGGACGCCTTTTCCCAGAGCAAGGAAAGGCCCTTTGTCCGGATTGCGGCCACCATTCACGTGGAGCGCGACTCCCAGAAGGGGATTCTCATCGGCAAGTCGGGTAACAAGTTGAGGCAGATCGGGACAGCCGCCCGGAAGGAGATTGAAGCCTTCCTGGAATGCCGGGTATTCTTGGAACTCTTTGTCCGGGTCCAGAAAAAATGGCGGAAGGACCCCAAGGCCCTGAAGCGTTTTGGCTACGAATGATTCTGTCTTTTCATCCCTGTTACGAAGGCGACGAAAACCGCCTGTGCGCGGGAAGGGATCCGGGACCGGAAGACCGCGCGGCCATGGAAAGGGCGTCGGCGGTGATCCTCCCCCAGGGATGCCGGGCGTCCCTTTATCGGATGGCAACGCGCTGCTGCCCCCACGTCTTTCCCGATTACGCGGTCCGCTTTGCGTTCCCGGGGAAAACGGGTCAGATCCGGCTCTTCAGACGCATGGGGGTATCCCATCCCGAAAGCGAAGTCTTTTCCGGGGCAAAGGCGTTTTTTCAAAAGTACGGCACACGGCCGAAAGGCTTTTTGTTTTCATTTCCCGTGGTGTTTAAACGCGACTGGGGCGGGGAAGGCGAAGGGGTCTTTTATGTGGAGGACCCGGATACGCTGAAGGCGTTGGTCATGCGTGAAGGACAGCGCAGCAATCATGAGGTCCCCTTCGTGATCCAGGAATACATTCCGGCCGGGAATCGCTCTTTAAGGGTTGTGGTCATCGGGGATTCCCTTTATTCCTATTGGCGGTGTCAGGTGCATCCCGGTCGCTTCCTGACGAATCTGGCCGCCGATGCCGTCATTGATGCCGAATCAGACCCAAGGCTCCAGAGAATGGGCCGGGAAGCGGTCCGGGACTTTTGCAACAAGACCGGCGTCAACCTAGCCGGACTGGACCTGCTGATGCACGGGAAGGGGTCGGCGGCGCCGGTCTTTTTGGAGATCAATTACTTTTTCGGCAGAAAGGGATTGGGAGGGTCCCTTCGATACTATACCCTTTTGACGCAGGCCATCAATCGGTGGCTGTCGGAGTTGGGCCTGAAAAGCCATGCCTAAAAAGAGGGATCCCTTCGAGATCGATTTCGATGACGCCCACCTTGCCGTGGAACGCCGAAAAGCCAGACAACTCCGGAAAACCCAGTGGTGGAAGAGGAAGCTGGCAAAGGGACGGTGCCACTATTGCGGGAAGACCTTCCCCGCAAAGGCCCTTACCATGGACCATATCGTCCCGCTTTCCAGGGGCGGAAAGAGCACCAAGGGCAATCTGGTTCCCAGTTGCAAGACCTGCAATACGCAAAAGAAATCCCTCTTGCCCATGGAATGGGATATGTACCTTGAAAAGATCCGGAAGGAATAAAGGAGGGCGCTTATGTGCCCGCCCGCCGGATTGAAGAAGAAGAACCCGCCGCAAACCACAGGACCGGGAAAAGGAGGAGACGGATGAAAAAGCCTATTGCCGCTTTCATCGCCGGCATCGCACTATGGACCGGGGTGGGGTGTACCGTCATCGGAAAGACCAAGGAGTATCAACCCTTCGATGCCTCCAAGCTGCACTCGATTGTCCCGGGAAAGACCGGGGCCGCCGATATCACCCGGCTTTTCGGGGCCCCCACAGAGGTGGTGAAGCTGACCAACGGAAACGCCTATCTCTATCGGAGAGCCGTCACCAAGGGGACCGCCCTGTGGCTCGTCCTTCTCACCATGGGCAATTTCGACACCCGCTACGACCAGCTGGTCTTTTTTTTCGACACGAACAATGTTCTGACCCACTACGGTGTCAGCTTGAATGCGGCCCGGACGGCTTATGGACTCCCTTTTTAAAAAGGCTTTCCTCGGCCTTTGCCTTTTTGCCTTCGTCACCACGGTGAACGGCTGTCTTTCCTACCGGATCCTGAGGGAGGTGAGGGGAGGCCCGGTGGCGCCGCCGTCGAAGGCCCTCCGGGTGGGCGTCACGCGTCTCGGGGAGGCGTTGAAGATTTACGGGGCCCCCAGCCGCATCGTGGCGCTCAACGGAAGGGATCTTCTCTTTTTCGAGCGCTCTGTTTTTGTCCAAAACAGCCTCGCGTTCGGGATCCCGATTTCGGATTTTGCCGGATCGAGTGTCAGTTTCTCGGGCTATTCCAACCTCACCCGCCACGACACCCTCATCCTGGTCTTTTCCTCCAGGGGCCTTTTGGAGGACGTGGTTTTTGAAAAGGGATCCGCCCTTCCCTATATGAGGGTGCTCTTTGGGGATGCCGGAAAAAAAAGACGCGTCCCGGATTTTCATCCGGGAAAGGGGGCAAGCCCATCCACATCTTCGCAGGCCCAGTAAGGCGGGCATCGAGAAAGGGCGTTATTCCGGGGGCGCGGCGGCGGTGAACCGATCGATCCAGCGTTGGTGGTCTTCCGGCGTCAGGGTTTCGGGAAGGCGCTGCAGGGCAAGTGCGACGGCCGCGTCCACGGTGGCGGAAACCAGTTCCTGGGTGGCCTGCCGCATCTGATTTTCGATTTTTCGCCGGCTCCCTTCGATCATGGCTTGGGCCTGGGTGCGGGCGTCCTGGATGATGCGCGCCCGTTCCCGTTCGCCTTCTTTCAGGATCCGGGCCTTCAGGGCGGCAAGGGCGTCGGTGCTCTCTTCGAGGCTTCTTTGGGCCTGGTTGACCTCTTTTGAGATCGCCTCTTTTTGCTTTTCGAGGCTGTGGATTTCCTCTTCCAGATCCGCTTTGCACTCGAAAAGGAAGTTTTTCAGGGGTCTTCTCGCATATTTGATGAGGATAAAAAGCAAAATGGAGAAGTTGACCCATTTCATGATGAGATCGTAGGTGCTCCGCCAGCCGGCGGACCCTTCGGCCGCCGTTGCCGTGCCCTGAAAAAAGAAAAAGATGGAGAAGATGGCGCCGGAAATGAGAAAAGGAAAAACGTGTTTGGTCTTCATGGATTCAATCTCCGGTCCAGCATCTTTTCCATGATGGCTGCCGCCAGGGCTTCGGATTCGGAGGCCAGGGCGCTTTTGGCCTGGTCGAGCTGGGCGGCGATTTCCCGGGCCGCGGATTCCTTGAGCGCGGCGATTTCCTCCCGGGCCGACTCGAAGATTCTTTCCGCCTCCTCCATGCCTTCGGCCTCCATCTTCTGCGTCAAAAGACGGGCTTCTTTTTTCGCTTTTTGCATCTGGTCTTCCAGCCGGCGGCGATACGCGTCGATGGTCTTTTTCGAGGCGGCGATTTCCTGTTGAATTCCTTGAATGTAGTCTTGCCGTTCCCCCATCACCTTCCTCAAAGGGCGGATCATGATCCGGGTGATGAGAAAAAGGAAGATCAAGAAAGAGACCAACTGGACGATCAGCGTCTCGTTGATGCTGATCAAGGCGACGTTGCTGACGATCTCCATGACGTTTTTATCCGGGCATTGATCCGGGTCTTAAACCACGAACAGCAAAAGCAGCGCAATGACCAGGGAGTAAATCCCGGTGGATTCGGACACGGCCTGGCCCACGAGCATGGTGCGGGTCAACAGGCCGGCTTCCTTGGGGTTTCTCCCGATGGCCTCACAGGCCTTGGCCGCCACCATGCCCTCACCGACCCCGGGCCCGATGGCGCCCAGGCCCATGGAGATGCCGGCGCCGAGAAATGCCGCCGCTTTCACAAGATCTGCACCTTCGATTGCCATATGAATCCTCCTTACACGTTGAATATTACACGACGAAGATGAGCACCAGGCTCACCACCATGGCGTATATGGCGGTGGACTGGGACACGGCCTGGCCCACCAGCATGATCCGCATGAGATCGGTGGCATGATGGACATTCCGGGCCACCCAGCGTACCGCCCCCTGGGCCGCCTGCCCATTCCCGATGCCCGGCCCGATGCCGCCGAAACCCATGCAGAGTCCGGCCGAAAGGAGAGCGATGGCAGGGCTTAGCGCCCGGGTTTCGGGAAAGGACTTGAAGATCAGGATGAAACTCACCAAAAGTCCGAAGATGGAAGCAGTCTGGGCCACGGCCTGCCCCACGAGCATGGTGGTGGTGACATTGCCCGCCGTATTCGGGTTTCGCGCCACCCCTTCACAGCTGGCGCCGGCCGCCAGGCCCCCGCCGTATCCCGATCCGATGGCCGCCAGACCGGTGCTGAGGCCGGCGCCGATCACCGCTCCCCAGCCGGGCTGGAACGGGATATTTTCGAACTGCATGAATAAAAGCAACAAAGATACGACCATGGACAAAATGGCCGGTGTCTGGCAGACCGCCGATCCGATGAGCATGTTCGTGGTCAGGCGTGCGGACACCATGGGCTGACGGGCGATCCCCATGCATGTCTCGGCGGCCGGGAAACCGGAGCCGATCCCCGAGCCCAGGGCGCCGAGGCCCATACACAGACCGGCTCCCAGCAGGGATGCGGCCTGGATATATCCCCCAGAGGGCATCTCCAAAAACAACAACAAAATGGCGATCACAAGGGCAAAGATCGAGGCCGATTCCGCCACGGCCTGGCCCACCAGCATGTTCTTGAAGATGTCCCCGGATATTTTGGGGTTCCGGGATACGGCCAGGTTGGCCCGGGCCGCCGTGTATCCCTCGCCGATGGCCGCGCCGATGGCGCCCATCCCCATGGCGAATCCGCCGCCGGCAAAGGCGGCGATCTTCATGGCGGTGAGGATATTCATGTCCATCGTTTATTGCACCTGCACCGAGATGTATACCACCGTGAGCATGGTGAAGACGAAGGCCTGGATGGTCCCCACGAAAAGGCCGAAGAAGGCGTTGAGAAGCGGTGGCAGCAAGACGCTGTAGGTCAAATGGGAGACCACCAGGATGATGATGGAGCCCCCCATGATATTGCCGAAAAGCCGAAAGGATATGGAAACCACCTTGGCCAGTTCGCCGATGAGGTTCAAGGGCATCATGAAGAACATGGGCTGAAAATATTCTTTGGCGTATGCCTTGAAACCCTTGGATCGGATGCCGGCCCAGTGGGCGATGACGAATCCCATGAGCCCCAGGGCAAAGGGCGTATTTAAGTCCTTGGTGGGCTCTTCCAGATGCGGAAGGATCCCCAGCCAGTTGGACAACATCAGGAACATGAACAACGCACAGATCAACGGCCCGTATTTTTCCACATGTTCTTCGCCCAGGGCGTCTCCGGTCAGCTTGTAAAATACGGATACGAAAAGCTCGCCCGCGATCTGAAACGATCTGGGGAAGATGTGACGGCGCCTCGTGGTCAACCGGCCGAATAGACACAAAAAGCCGATGACGATCCACGTCATCAGAATGACCTCGAGGTTGAGCGTGATGGCATGGCCGCCCAGTGGAATGATCAGTTGATGAATTTTTCCCAGTTCTTCCATGAACCCTTTTTCAGATTGCGCGAAGCCTTTTTGCCTTGAGGAGTTTAAGACCCTGTTCCGCGAGGATGACCAGCTGAACCATGAAAAGCCCCACTGCCGTGGCCGGAAGGGAAAACTGCTCCTGCTTCACCGCCAAAATCAGGGGAATGGCCATGAGGGCGTATCGACCCCCCATGGAAAGCAGGGCCACGAAAAAGGTCCGGGCCCGGCTTTTGGCCAGATGCGCCGGCAGGAGGTGGGCCATGATGGAAAAATTGACCATGCTGAAAAGCGTCCCCAGAACGAGTCCCTTTCCGACAGCCTTTTGACCGAGGACAAGGGACAGGACACCCAAGATGACCGCAGCAGTCAGGGCCTGCCTGCAGTATTGATTCCGACTCCGCCTAAGCGCTTCGGTTGGGGGTGTCGTTTCCATCCGGCTTTTTCGTTTCAAGGGTTTTGAGAATCTGTCGGTAGGCGGTGTTCGCGCCGCCGATGACCCCTAAAAGGGTAAATATCGTGACGAACACACCCTTTGTGTTCAACCATCGATCCAAATAGCGCCCTATAAAAAAGCAAAATACGATACATCCCGCCATGGTCAGGCCGATCTGCATGACGACATGCAGATTTTCCAGCCAAGGCCGATTTTTTTGATAGTTCAATCCCATCCGGTCCATCGGCATGCCCGACGGGTGTGGTTTTCCGAGGCCATCGGCAACGCAAAAGACTCTTTTTCTATCAGATGCTTTTGAATTGTCAAGGTAAAATCACGGGGTCCCATCGGGGTGGAGGTGCTGAAAGGTAAGATGAAAATCACGGCGCCGGATGACGTCCCGGAAGACGGTGGGAAACGGTATCAGCCCCTTCCAAAAGAAAGATACATGGCCCGGGCCTGGTAGGAACTCCTTACCAGGGGCCCGCTGGCCACGGCGGCAAATCCCATTTCCAAGGCCTTTTCTTTGAGGCGGTCAAAGATTTCAGGAGGGATAAACCGGGACACCGGCAGATGGGCGGCCGACGGCTGCAGGTATTGTCCCAGGGTGAGGAGCCGGCACCCGGCGGCATAAAGGTCTTGAAGGGTTTCTTCGATCTCTTGCACGGTCTCCCCGAGGCCGAGCATGAGCCCGGATTTGATGGGCAGACCCGGCTTGAGCTCGGCGGCTTTTGTGACAAGCCCGAGGGACCTGCGGTAATCGGCGCCGGGGCGGACGCGAGGGTAAAGACGGGAAACGGTTTCCAGGTTGTGATTGAAGACATCGGGACGGGCGGAAAGGACCGTGAAAAGGGCGGTCTGTTTTCCGGAAAAATCCGGGACCAAGACTTCCACACGGGCCTCCGGGAGCCGGTGTCTGATGGCGGCCACCGTCTTTGCGAAGTGCCCGGCGCCGCCGTCTTCCAGATCGTCCCGGGTCACGGAGGTGACCACCACAAAGTCAAGCTGCAACCGCGCCGCCGCTTCCGCCACCTGGTCCGGCTCGTTTGGATCCGGGGGTTTGGGATTCGAATGGCCGATGGCGCAAAAGCGGCAGTTCCGGGTGCATCGGGAGCCCAAAATCAAGAAAGTGGCCGTCTTTTCCCCGAAGCATTGGAACCGGTTGGGGCAGAGGGCTTCCTGGCAGACGGTGGAAAGGCGGAGGTCCCTTATCAGGCCCCGGACGGATTCAAATTCCGGGCCCGAGGGGAGCCGTGTCCGTATCCAGGGGGGCTTTCGAGGGTAAAATCGTCGTGTCATGGGCAGTTGTGGTGCAAAGGGTATGGGGGTCTTCCAGGG
>JALVQN010000166.1 GCA_027025555.1 Desulfobacterales bacterium | reverse complement strand
CCGCCTGCCGGTCTGATCATCCATTCGGATCGCGGGGTTCAGTATGCCTGCAAGGCTTTCAGGAAAATACTCAAAAAGCATCATTTCATCCAAAGCATGAGCCGCAAGGGCGACTGCTGGGATAATGAGGTGGCCGAATCGTTTTTCAGCATCCTTAAATCCGAACTGGTCCATCGGCAGCGTTTTGGGGGCACTAAAGATGCTCTGCGGGGCATTTTTGAATACATTGAAGTTTTTTATAACCGCCAGAGAAAACATTCTACACTGGATTACCTTTCTCCGGTACAATATGAACATATTATGAAATCAGCAGTTTGCTTTTAACAGTGTCTACTTTTTTGGGGAAAATCCACAAAAAGCAAAATCGAAGAAATCAACATCAAAAATGATCAAAATTGAAGCGAAATGGAACCTGCTTCCCCTTTCATCTGAGTAAGAAACCGGCCAACTCCGATTAACCGGCCTCTAAAAATTTTCGAAAAATCCCCCAAAATCCTAAAATCGGAAATCTCGATGATTTTTCAAACCTTTCTCCATGGAATCAAGAATATGAATGGATTGAGGCATTGTCCATGTCTACGGCCATTTCAAAATTGGGCAAATGTGTCAAGAGTGAAGACCTGACCCCGAAGAAAAAAATATAGCTCCGCCTCCTTATTTACAAAAACTGTAAATAAATCGACAATCAAAACTCCTCTTTTCTCTGTTAAACATCAAAGCTCTTGTATTATGTCAATACTTAATATCAATGGATCTTTTTTCTGTATCATTTCTAAATTATTATCTAAAATATTTCGCTAAAGCCAGATAAGATACTTTTAAATAATATAACTATATACTATTTTAAATAATATAATTTGGATTTTTATTTAAGTATTTTGAGTTTCAATCTAAAAAATTCATTGATTGCAAAGATTTTAAGAAAGAGATCCATGAAAGGCTTGGAAGCCCATTTTCCCGGTTGACTTCCTGCCCGGTTGTGATTAATGCTTCGCGAAAAAAGAACGTGATATCGACAGGAGGTGGCCCATGGCAGGATTGGCCGTGAATGTGGATCATGTGGCAACCTTGAGGCAGGCCCGGGGGGTCCGATACCCGGAACCGGTGGCGGCGGCGGTGTTGGTGGAACTTGCGGGTGCCGACGGCGTGGTGGTTCACCTGAGGGAAGACCGGCGTCACATCCAGGATCGGGACGTGCGCATGATCCGGGAGGTCGTCTCCACGAAAATGATCTTCGAGATGGCCGCAACCGCCGAGATGATCGCCATCGCCGCGGAGATCAAACCGGCACTTGTGACCCTGGTTCCGGAAAAGCGGGAAGAACTCACCACGGAAGGGGGCATGGATCTCACCCGGCATGCCGACAGTGTGTCCGAGGCCGTCTCGGAATTGAAGGGACACGGCATTTGCGTCAGCCTTTTCATCGACCCGGATAGCACCCAGGTGGACCTGGCCAAGCAGGCGGGCGCGGATGTCATCGAGATCCATACCGGTGCCTTCTGCGATGCTCCCACCCAAAAAGCGAAAGAGGCGGGCTTTTCGCAAATCCTTGCTGCGGCCAGACAAGCCAAGGCCCTGGGGATGGAGGTGAACGCGGGACACGGGCTCTGTTATCAGACGGTGCCCTGGTTCAAGGGCGTCCCCGAGATCGACGAGTTTTCCATCGGCCACAGCATCATTTCCCGGGCGGTCCTGGTGGGTCTGGAACGGGCGGTGCAGGAGATGGTGGCATTGATCAAGGCGCTATAAAAAGGAACCATGACGCCGAATAGAATCCAAGGGAGGCGCCCATGATCCTGGTCACGGCAGATGAGATGCGGGAAATGGACCGGTTGACCATCGAAGAGGTCGGGATTCCAGGACGGGTCTTGATGGAAAACGCCGGCCGGGGCGCAACGGATTTTTTCCTGGAGCGTTTCCCGGAGGCCGCCCAAAAAAGAGTCGGCATCCTGGCCGGGCGGGGGAACAACGGCGGGGACGGACACGTCATGGCCCGGCTTTTGGCCCACCGGGGAATCGACGTCTGTGTCTTTCTCTTTGCAACCCGAAATGCGGTGAAAGGGGATGCCGCCGAAAACCTGGAACTGCTTTTTCGCCTGGATGTGCCGGTGGTGGAAGTGCCGGATGAAAAGGCCTTTCAAAAGCACCGCACCCGCATGCGGCACATCGATATCTGGATCGATGCCCTCCTGGGCACAGGGCTGAAGTCGGATGTATCGGGCCTTTTCAAGAAGGTCATCGGCTTTATTGAAAAGACGGAACGGCCGGTCTTTGCCGTGGACATTCCGTCGGGACTCGATTCGGATACGGGCCGGCCCAAGGGGACCTGCCTCAGGGCCCAGGCCACCGCCACCTTCGGACATGCCAAGATCGGGTGTGTCCTTTTGCCGGGGGCCGACTATACCGGCGCCCTCAAAGTCGTGGATATCGGCATTCCGCCCCAGGTCACCTCCCGGGTGGCGCCGCGGCACCGGCAGTTGACGTCCGATGGCATCGGATCCATTATCCGCCCGCGCGCCCCGGAAGCGGACAAGGGCCATACGGGCCGGGTCCTGGTGGTGGCCGGAGCCGCCGGAAAGGCGGGAGCGGCGGCCATGACCAGCATGGCCGCCATGCGCACAGGAGCCGGGCTGGTCACCCTGGGTGTTCCGGCAAGCCTCAACCCGGCCGTGGAGCCCCAGGTCCTGGAGGCCATGACAGCGCCGTTGCCGGAGAGCGCCCCCGGCATCCTCACCGACGCTGCCCTGGACACGATACTCGATCTTTCGGCCGGCAAGACCTGCCTGGCTGTGGGGCCGGGGATCGGCACGGCCAAAGGCACCGCGGACCTGGTCTTTGAATTGATCCGAAAGTGTCCCGTTCCCATGGTGATAGACGCTGATGGGCTCAACTGCCTGGCCCGGAAAATGGAGGCCCTGGATCAGGCCGGCGCCGACATCGTCCTGACTCCGCATCCTGGGGAAATGGCCCGGCTCATGGGCAGCACGGCTGCCGAGATCCAACAAGACCGGGTGGGCTGGGCCCGGCGCCTCGCCCAAGGATACGGCCTCACCGTGGTCCTCAAGGGCGCCAAAACAGTGATCGCCCAAAAAGACGGCCGGGTCTTCATCAATCCCACGGGCAACCCCGGCATGGCCTCGGGGGGCATGGGAGACGTACTAACGGGTATGATCGCGGGATGGATCGCCCAGGGACTGGCCCCCGAGGAAGCCGCCCAGGCCGGGGTCTACCTGCATGGTGCTGCGGCCGATGCCCTTTTCAGGAGCCGGGGGCCTTTCGGATACCTGGCCTCGGACGTGATGACCTTGATCCCGGCCCAGATCCGGGAAACCACCTTTTTGTAATGTGGATCGTAACCGGTTCTCCTCAAGAGACCCGGGCTTTTGGAAAAACCCTTGGGGCCTTTCTGGAAGCCCCCCTGACCCTCGTCCTCGTGGGGGACCTGGGAAGCGGGAAGACGGTCTTTGTCCAGGGGCTTGCCTCGGGTCTGGGAATCGATGGAGAAACCGAGGTCACCAGCCCTTCCTTTGCCCTGGTTCACGAGCATCGGGGGCGGCTGCCCCTAT
>JALVQN010000165.1 GCA_027025555.1 Desulfobacterales bacterium | reverse complement strand
CTTTCGAGGCGTTGAACGGGAAGAAGATGCCGGATTTTGATTATCAAAACACCCCCCTTTCTCCCAAATTCCTGGTGCAGCCCCAATCCGAGATCCTGTTTCATTTTACCCTGGATAAAAACGATCCGGACGCGCATGTCCTCAAAGAAGTGGAAAAGGACACCCAAAAGCCCCTGGTGGTGGGGATCCGGCCGTGTGATGCGGCGGCCTTTCTTTTGGTCAAACGCAACTTTGATACCCAAAAATACCGGGACCCCTATTGGGTCGGCGCCTATGAATCCCTCACCCTTTTCGGGCTGGCCTGCAACGCGCCCTGCGCCACCTGTTTTTGCACCAGCGCCGGAGGGGGGCCCTTTGACGAGGCCGGGTTGGACGGGCTTTTCATCGATACGGGCGACCATTTCCTGGTCAAGGTCCTCACGGAAAAAGGCGCGGCCGCCTGTAACGCCGCCGGATGGGAGACGGATGTGGCGGAAAAGACGGCCCGGGACACGGTGGGCCCCTTGCAGGATGCCGCCCAATCCCGGATCACGTCTTTTGTGGAGACCGGGAACCTGAAGAACCAATCCACCGTGGCCCTGTATGAAGCGCCCTTCTGGGAGGACGTCTCTTTTTCGTGTATCAACTGCGGGACCTGTACCTATGTGTGTCCCACCTGCTGGTGCTTCGACATCCAGGACGAATGCTTCGGGTGTGAGGGCGTGCGCATGCGCAACTGGGACAGCTGCATGTACCCCCTGTTCACCCTCCACGGATCCGGACACAACCCCCGGGGAACCAAGCTGCACCGGGTCCGTCAGCGCTTCATGCACAAGCTCAAGTACTACGTGGACAAGTATGACGACGGCATCCAGTGCGTGGGATGCGGGCGGTGCATCCAATCCTGTCCGGTGAACATCGATATCCGGAAGGTATGTCAGTTGATGAACAGCTTCCAGGATCCGTCGACCGGTTCCCCGATGTAAGGTGGCGAGGGAGGACGCCGTGCACAATCCATATTTGCCTTATCCGGTTCGCATCGAAGAGATCATCACCGAAACGGAAGATAAGAACTTAAAGACCTTCAAATTCGTCTTTCTCGATGAAAAAGATGAAGAAAAATTCGCCTACATGCCGGGCCAGTTCGCCGAGCTTTCCGTGGCCGGCGAAGGGGAAATCCCCATCGGCATCGCCTCTTCCCCCACTGAAAAGGGCTTCGTCCTTTTCACCGTGAACAAGGTGGGGCGGGTCACCACCCATTTGCATGCCATGAAAGCGGGCGATGTCATGGGCATCCGCGGGCCGCTGGGAAACTGGTATCCCTGGGAGCAGATGGAGGGAAAGAACGTGGTGATCATCGGGGGCGGCTTTGCCTTCACCACCCTCCGCTCTTCCATCGTTTACATGCTGCAGCCTGAAAATCGAAAGAGATTCAAAGAGATCCATGTCATTTACGGGGCCCGGTCCCCGGGGATGCTCTTGTACCGTCAGGAACTGGCGGCCTGGGAGGCCCGGGACGACATCCACATGCACATCACGGTGGATGCCACAGAGGATCCCGACTGGAAATACAATGTGGGGTTTGTGCCCACCATCACCGAGCAGAAGGCGCCGCCCGGGAACGACGACACCTATGCCATCGTCTGCGGGCCGCCCATCATGATCAAGTTCACCCAGCCCGTACTGGACAAGCTGGGGTATGCCCACGATCACATCATCATGTCCCTGGAAAACCGGATGAAGTGCGGCATCGGCATGTGCGGGCGGTGCAACATCGGCAAGGAATTCGTGTGCCGGGACGGACCGGTGTTCACCCTGGACCGGCTGGCCGCCATGCCCAAGGAATATTAGCCGCCCAGGCTTCAAGGGTGTATTAAAAGGGCGTCAAAATAAAGAAAAGGGGGGTGTTTTCGGCAATCGGACGGGAACCGGCGCCAAAGAGTGTGGATATTTTTTTCATCTTGACATGAAGGCAACGATCGTGTAGAGAGAGGGTTCCATTGAAGTAAAGAAGCGCCACAGGCCAAGAGCCGGGAAAATAAAACAGAAAAAGGAGGATTTTGTCAATGCCAACGGTGGAATTTGGAGGAAAGACCTTCACAGTGGACGAAGACGGGTTTATCGATTCCTTTGACAATTGGTGTGAAGAGTGGGTGCAGCACGTGAAGCAGGAAGAGGGCATCGAAGAACTGACCGAGGAACACAGGAAAGTCATCGAAGTGCTCCAGGACTATTACAAGAAAAACGGCATTGCCCCCATGGTGCGGGTGCTGTCCAAGGTGACCGGGTTTAAGCTGAAACACATCTACGAGCTGTTTCCGTCCGGACCCGGGAAGGGTGCATGTAAAATGGCGGGACTGCCGAAACCCACGGGATGCGTGTAGTTTCTGCAAAACTTCCGGATACAACTTTTTAGGTTGAAAGGCCCTGTTCTCCATCAGGGCCTTTTTTATGCCCGAAAAACGAGGTTTGCCATGGTCTTTACGGTCAAGACATCACGGAAAATCGAACTGCTTGATATCACGGGTCAAGTGCAGGCCCACCTGGAACGGATGGTGCGGGAGTCCGGCATCACCCGCGGCCTTTGCACGGTTTTCGTCCCCCACACCACGGCGGCCGTCACCATCAACGAAAGCGCGGACCCCAGCGTCCGCACCGACATTGTATCGGCCCTGAAACGGATGGTGCCCGACGACATCCCCTACCGGCACATGGAAGGCAATTCGCCGGCCCATATCCAGTCCACCCTGGTGGGGGCCTCGGAAACGCTTTTGGTGGAAGAGGGGCGCCTGGTCCTGGGCACGTGGCAGGGCGTTTTTTTCTGCGAATTCGACGGCCCCCGGACGCGAAAGGTGCGCCTGTCCCTTCTGGGAAGGGTCCCATGAAGGGCGCCAAGGTCCGTATGGACGCCGTCGACAAGGCGATTTTGAACCGGATCCAATCCGATTTTCCCATTGTCGAAAGGCCCTTTCAGGCCATCGGGGAGGAGGTGGGCCAATCGGAAGCCGAGGTCCTGCGGCGCGTCCTCCGGCTCAAGGCACGGGGCATCATCCGCCGCATCGGCGGCAACTTCGTTCCGGAGAAGCTGGGCTTCGTGAGCACCCTGTGCGCCGCCAAGGTGCCCGAGGATCAAATCGAAGCCTTTGCCGAGGTGGTGAACCGGTATCCGGGGGTCACCCACAACTACCTGAGGGACAACGCCTACAACATGTGGTTTACCTTCATCGCACCTTCTGAAGAAGAGATTCAACAAAGCCTTCAAGAGATCTCTCGAAAAACCGGGATCACGGAGATTCTCAACCTGCCGGCCACCCGCGTTTTCAAGATCCGGGCCCACTTCGACGTGTAGAGAAAAACCCCAACGACCGCCGGGGAGGAGGCCATGGAAGATATCCGCGTGGGTGCCGTCGTATGCCGGGCGCCGGTGAACCGGGTTTTCGAAACGATCCGGCGCATGGGCCGGTGGGTGAAAAGGGCCCGGAGCCGGGGGGTGGAAATCCTGTGTTTCCCCGAGATGCACGTCACGGGATACAGCGTTCAACCGGAGATCCGGCAAGCGGCCCAATCCGTCCCCGGACCCGTCACCGAGGCCCTTTCAGAGATGGCAAAGGAGGCGGACATGGTCCTTTTGGCCGGGCTGGCGGAAAAAGGAAAAGGGGGGCGCCTTTACGCCAGCCACCTGGTGGTCCGGCCCGACGGCGCGGTGGGGGTCTACCGGAAAATTCATATGGCCCCTCCCGAGGCGGGGCTCTTTTTACCGGGGAATCGGATCCCTGTTTTTGAAAGCAAGGGCGTGACCTTCGGGATCCAGCTGTGCTATGATGCCCATTTTCCGGAGCTTTCCACGCGCATGGCCCTTGAGGGCGCAAAGATCCTCTTCGTGCCCCACGCGTCCCCGAAGGGGGATCCCAAAGACAAGCTTCGGTCCTGGTTGCGGCACCTGCCGGCCCGGGCCTTCGACAACGCCCTGTTCCTGGTGGCCTGCAACCCGGTGGGTGAAAACGGGACGGGCCTCGAGTTTCCGGGGCTGGCCCTGGTCCTCGGCCCGGACGGCATCCTGATGGCAAAGCACTTGGGCAAAGGGGAGCATCTGTTGGTGGTGGACCTGAAAAAAGAGGCCCTGGATGCCGTCCGATCGCACCCCATGCGGTATTTTTTGCCCCGCAGGCGCGGGGATCTTTTTCCCTTGCAGCAAGGAAGAGGCCCGAGGGAAAAAACCAAAACAAATGATCGATCATTTTGACATCTTCGCCCCCTTCTATGACCGGGTGATCCCTCCCGTGGATCCGGAGATCTACCGGGTCCTTTTGGATCTTCCGGTCCGGGGCCTTATGCTGGATGCCGGCGGCGGCACCGGACGCGTGTCGGTGCCCCTGCGGCCGTGGGTGCGCCGGCTGGTGGTGGCGGACGCCTCCCGGGCCATGCTGGAGCGGGCCGGCAGGAAAGGGGGCAATTGGGCCGTGCGCTCCAAGGTGGAGACCCTGCCTTTTCCCGACGGGACGTTTCAGCGGATTTTGGTGGCGGATGCCTTCCACCACTTTCATTGCCAGCAGGCGGCCCTGGAGGAACTGGTCCGGGTCCTTGCGCCGGGGGGCCTGATGCTTTTGGAGGAGCCGGACATCACCCGGCCCGTCATCCGGGTGCTGGCGCTTCTGGAAAAACTGGCGATGATGCGCAGCCGGATTCTGTCCGCCGAGACCATTGCAGGCATGGTGAACAGAGACGGCCTTTCCTGGAGAATCATCCGGGACGGCCGATGGCTGGCGTGGGTGGTGATTTTGAAAAAGGACATTCCATGAAAGGCGGCAACCCATGACGATTCCCGGCAATCTCTTGACCACCGCCATGGCGGTCATGCCCCACACGGACCTGGACCGGGCCCTCCAATACGCCCTGTCCCTGGACATTCCCTTCTGGCCCCAGCTGCCCCGCCTGAGTTACTACGAGGACATGTACGTCCAGGCCTCGGAGCATTTCCCCGGCATTGTATTGGACATGGAAAAACGGACCCTGTCCTTTTCCATGGAAAAGTTCATCCGGGAATATGAAGAGGCCTTGTCCCACTTCGAAGATCCCGGGTATTTCGACATCAGCCCCCAATACTCGGCGGTCTATCCCCGGTTCTTGGAGCTGGATCTTTCGGACCGGCCGGCCATCCGGGGCCAGCTGGAAGGGCCCATCAGCTTCGGGTTCAATGTATTGGACGAGAATCGCCGGCCCATCCTCTTTGATGACACCATTCGGCCCTTCATGTTCGAATTCATGGCCAAGCGGGTCAATGTCCAGCACGCCCGGCTGAGGGAAAGGAATCCCAATGCCTTCATGTTCATCGACGAACCCGGGCTCCAGTTCCTGTTCAGCGCCCTTTCGGGCTACGACGCCGCGGCGGCCTTTAAGGACATGGAAGCCTTCTTCCAGGCCCTGACAAGGCCCCGGGGGGTCCACCTGTGCGGCAATCCGGACTGGGACTTCTTGCTGAACCTGGACATGGAGGTGCTCTCTTTGGACATCTATTCCAACGGCGAGGTCTTTTCCAAATACGCGCCTTCCATCAAGCGCTTCCTGGACCGGGAGGGTGTCATCGTCTGGGGGCTGGTCCCGTCCAACGTGGAGCCCTTCGACAAGGAAGACGTGGCGAGCCTGGAGGCCCGTTTGAAGGACGTGTGGGAGACCCTGGATAGAAAGGGGATCGACAGGGCGTGGCTGCTCTCAAAAAGCCTCCTCTCCCCGGCCACCTGTTGTCTGGTCAACCCGGACGGCGACAAGACCGTTGAAAAGGCCTTCGAGCGGACCCGGGTCCTTTCCGAGCGGCTCCGGTCCCAATTCGGCCTTTCGTGATCCTGAAGGGGTCCCGGGGGCGGATGGAGTCCCCGCTTAAAGGCCGGAGGTCTTTCTGAGACCCGGCACCAGCGCGGAGAGCGGCCTTCCAAAGAGGAAATCGACGATCTCCGGATCCATCTTCCCCTTTTCCACCACCAGGCGCCGGACATGCGCGTCGTAGCGGAGCATGAAATCCACCGCCCCCCGGGCCTGTTCCGCCCGGGGGCCGGAAGAAGAACGGAGCTGTTTGCGCAAGCGCTCTATGGAGCAGCGCTGTTCATGGTCTTCAACAAGATCCCACAGCCCTTCAATGGAAAAAAGGAGATCTTTCCGACAAAGGCGGTCCTGTTCGTAGCGCCTTTCAAGGGCCTCCGGCGCCCGGCAGTTTAAGAGACGGCATTCCAGGGGACGGTCTTCATAGATGCGGCAGGCCTTTTCCCGGAAATCCAAAAAGACGCAGCACCAGGTCCCTTTTCGGCCTTTGATTTTGATGATGTCGGATTCGGCCCGGACAAGGCCTCCCCGCACATTGTCCCGGACGGTTTCCCCGGGACGGATGGTGAAAAGATGCTTCAGCGGGATCTTTCCCGATTCCACGCGATCCCGATCCGCCCGGTGAAGGGCGGGGCCGCCCTTTTCACAGCAGGTGCCGCAGCGTCGGCACGAAGGCCCTTCTTTTTCCGATTCTTGTCTGTCCGTCCTCATGGTCTTGCATGAAAAGGTATCATGAATCCGCGGATCCGGTAAAGCGAATCGGGACCGTGTTCAGGGCCTTTCAAAAAAAAACGGGGCAAAGGCCTGCCCCGTTTGTTGACACAGGCTTAAAAAGAGCGCAAAATCGACGTCGATACCGTTTTGAAACCCGTTGAAAACCTTCAAAGGCCAAAGAAAAGGCAACCATGAACAAGCCCTTGAGTGCTTCCGCCGGCAAGGTTCAGGAGGCCCTGAGCGCCGGGGGATACCCCTGTCGTGTCCTGGAGATGGAAAAGAGCACCCGCAGTGCCGCGGAAGCGGCCCAGGCCGTGGGGTGCCATATCGGCCAAATCGTCAAATCCCTGGTTTTCAAGGGAAAGAAAACGAAGAAAGCCTACCTGGTGGTGGCCAGCGGCGCCAACCGGGTGAATGTGAAGAAGCTGTCCGAAACGGCGGAGGAGCCGATGCAAATGGCGGATGCGGACTTTGTCCGGAAGACCACCGGCTTTGCCGTCGGCGGGGTCCCCCCTTTGGGCCACGAAACACCGCTTGAAACCTTCATCGACGCGGATCTTTTCAAGCACGAAACCCTCTGGGCCGCGGCGGGAACCCCCAACGCCCTTTTTCGCCTCACCCCTGCGGATCTGAAGGCCATGACCGGAGGCCGCGTCGTGGCCCTTTCCTGAAACGGCTTCGGGTGAATCGGGGTCCGCTTTTCAGCAGCGGGTGCTGTTGACCGGTCTTGGGATCGTCAAGGCAACGTCTCATTCAATTCATGCACGCCGTCGGCGGCTGACAACCGGCCGGAGCCGGAAGCGGAAAAACCGCGCCGCTCAACCGGTGCGTCAGGGTTTGATAAAAGGAGATCACATGTTTTTTGCACTGCTGGTCGTTAAATTATCATTGTCAATTGCCGTTTCATTTTGCGTTGTCAAAACATTCGATAAGGCAATGGCTTCGATATTTAGCCGCATAATTCAGGATCAAATAAGCAGTGTATGGCAAAAATATATCAGATTCGCCGCATATGTCATCGGCATCTCAGGCGGAGTAAGAATTTACCAACTTGAGCGGTATATCAGCGCACCCCGTAAAAACACTCACATTCTTGTTTTAAACTCAAAGCGCTGGACGTTGGAAGTATACCGCACCATCATTGAAACGCTGCAAAGTCTTTCCTGGATGTATCTTGTAGTTTTTATATTTGCATTAATAGCCTATGTAATTGTCAGAGGCTTTGAGGGAAAAAACAAAAAAAGCAGCCCCAATAACGACTAGCAGCCCTGACAATCGCATTTACATGGATTGTTTGCTCTGGTTCGCGCCGCAGGTTTTCGGCGATGCAACGTGTGGGGTTTAATGATTTTTCTTGGCTGATCCCCATACGCAATAGGGGGCGTTGTTGACACAGTTGACTTTCTGCCTTGCTTTACGGCTGCGGCGGGGCCTAAATCGTCCTTGCCGCGGGAACGGCCCGGGCGGTCTTAAAACCGGGGCGATCATGCCGGAAAGGACGCCCTCCAGAGCGTGAGACAAAGCATGACGTTGCTGAAATTGGAAGAGTGGCCCATCAGCCCGATCCGCCGTGTTTTACCGGCCATGCTCCCCAGACCCGCACCGATCTCCAGGTTGTATTCGTTCAAAAACGCCCTGGGGACAGCGGCGTCGTGCAACCCGTAAAGGGCATTTGACGGTATAAGGGATGTCCCGGCAGGTCCGGATTGAATGGTGGAACATGCCGTAAGCCATGTTTCTCCCAAAAAAAGAGCCCGCGCTTTAACGCCACGGGTCCGGAAAATTGACATGAAGGCTTTCCTGTGTCACGCTTGACCGGTTATGGAGGATGCCATGCCCTCGTATAAAATTCATCCCATCGTCGTCGGCACCAAGATATTCGACAAGACCATGATGACCTACCAGCATGGGTACGGGCAGCAATACACCATCCCCATTTACTGCTGGTACCTGGAGGGGGGCGACCGCACCGTGCTGGTGGATACCGGGGAGATGAGCCCCATCCAGTCCGCGGACCGGGAACAGGCCATCGGCGGCAGAATATACACCTTTGAAGAGGGGCTGAACCGCCATGGCCTGAAACCCGAGGATATCGAGGTGGTCATCCACACCCACCTGCACAACGACCATTGTGAAAACGATTATAAGTGCATCCATGCCCGAATTTACGCCCACGCCAGGGAGCTGGAGGCCGTCCACAATCCCCATCCCCTGGATTTTCGGTATCTGGAGGACTACATCGAGGATGTGGAAGAAAACGGCCAGATCACCATCGTGACCGAGGACCGGGAGATTTTGCCCGGAATCCGGGTCTTTCACACCCCCGCCCACAGCCCCGGGGGGCTCTCCGTGGCCGTGGAGACGGACAGCGGCACCGCCGTCATCACCGGTTTCTGCGTCATCGACGAAAACTTCAACCCGCCCCGTGAGATTCGGGCCATGGAGATGGAGGTCATCCCCCCGGGAACCCACGTCAATGTTTACGAGGCCTATGACATCCTGGTTAAAGTCAAAAAAAACGCCTCCATCCTGCTGCCTTTGCACGAACCCCGCTTTGCGGCCCTGGAAACCATCGGGTAACAGAGGATGGGACTCGCGCAACGCATCGGCACCCCAAAAAAAGCGACGGGAAGGCCATTCCCTAAAGGGTTCATCCCAGGGGAGAGCCGGGGCGATTGCCCGAGGGGGCGGGAAACCTTGAGGAAGGCAATGCCTACGCCATGAAACGGTTAAGGTGCTATCTGGACAAGACGTTGAACCTGGAAAGGGCCGTGGACCAAGGGCGGATTTCCGAGTGGGGCATCACCTTGAGGTACGCTCCGGATCCCCCCGAAGCCTTCGATGAATTCGAATTCGGGCTCGATTTTCAGGGGGACCAGGATGTGGCCTTTGTGATCACCATCGAAAACGGGACCATCAAGCGCATGCTCTTCGGCCGGCCTGAAAAGGAGAACCCGGACCTCTTCAGACCCCTGGACAAGGCTTCCCTGGAGGCCATGATGGAGAAAAAGGGCGAAGCCCTCGCGGCCTTTTTCGATTACATCACGCAAAAGGCCTGAAAAGAGCGGTCAGGCCCTTTCCAGGGGCCGCAACCCGCGGAAGGTGCGCTTTCCGTGAACGGTCTCTTCCATTTCCCTGGACAGCATCCGGACCAACATCCCCAGGAACCGATAATCGGAAATCCGACCCAGCGTGTGGACGATGCGTCTCCAGAATGCGGCCCACCGCATCTCCACCAGCACGGTTTCGGCCAGGTGGTCGGCGTACAATCGGGCGGCCTGCCCGGGGGTGTCAAAGGCCTCGAAAAGAGCGCGGGCGGCCAGCGCCCCGCTTTTGTGGGCATAGAAGATGCCCTCTCCCAACAGGGGATCGGCAAATCCGGCGGCATCTCCCAAAAGCAGGATGTTTCCACTTCCCGGACGAAGAAGGTAATTCCCGTAGGGCAGGGCGTATCCTTTCATGGCCCGGATGTCTGATCTGAAAATCCCTTTTGCCCCAAGGAACCGGTGAAAGGCTGACTTCAGGGTGGGGCGGCCTTTTGTCTTGAGGACACACATGCCCAAAATCCGGTCTTTGCGGCCCGGGAAGGACCAGGCGTATCCCCATCTGTTGTAACCGAAGTAAAGGGCGGGAAAATCCGGGACAAGGCCGGCGGCGCGTCTTTGGCGGACAAAGGCTTCCAGGCTCAAGGCAATATGGGCCAATCCGGAACCCGAAAGGCATCCCGCCCTTGCCAGCGCCTTCCGGGTGATGCTGAAAACACCGTCGGCCCCCAGAATGAAGCGTGCCCTGAGACGCTTGCCGCCCGAAGTGCTGACCTGTCCGGAGGCGATATGGACGGCAACGACTTTTTCGTTGACAAGGATCTCGGCACCGGCTGCCCCGGCCCTTTCCACACAGAAGCGATCGTAAAGGGGACGGTCCACGAAACGAAAGGGGGTTTCGCACACCCCTTGGACCAGGCAGGTGCGGGTGTTGAAGATGGCGTACCGATGCTTTTGGTGGTGTAATATGCCCCGGGACTCCAGGTCGGCGGGGGAGGCCTTGAAGATCTCCGAGAGAAGACGGACGGTCTTTTGGGTGATGAGCCCGGCGCACAGCTTGAAGCGGGGAAGCCTTCGTTTTTCGACAAGGCAGACCTTGAGCCCTTCTTTTGCAAGGCACCGGGCGGCCGTGGCACCCGCCGGCCCGCCCCCGATCACCACAGCGTCATAGAAATCCCCCGCGC
>JALVQN010000164.1 GCA_027025555.1 Desulfobacterales bacterium | reverse complement strand
GGTCTACATAAAACGGGGAAAGTTCCAGGGTCTCAGCATCAACGCGGAGGATCACATCTCTCGGAAAGTCGCCCGGTCCTGCAGTGAGGCTGGCGGTGAACAGCAAATCATTGGGTAATGCGGGAATAACGGGTTGAGCTGCCACGGAAGCGGAAAAAGAGAGCAGTACCAACAGCCCCGCGGACAACATCAAGGATATGTTCTTCCTTGTCATGAGTTTTTCCTTTGTATAACAATATGTCAGTCCAGAACGATCACGGAAATGGGACAACATCTCTATTGAATCCGGGAGGAGAAGCTTTAATTTCTTCTACGGGTACGGCGATTTCATCCGGAATATGGATAAATTTGGGGGCGTTGTCAAATGGATCTAGACGCCCCATGATATATGATCTGTTTATGCCAACAACCTCACGTGTCCAATAAAGCACATAATATGGACGTGGCCGCACACATTCGGGACAAATCAGTACGGGGGTATCGTTTGGCCCTTCTGGCCCTTGCTCGTATGCCCCATGCAAACCATGGTCGACCAGGTAGGGAACGTAACCATACTCTGGGTGGGGGGTGTAGCCGAAGTTGTGATTAGGCTCAGGATAAGTTGTCGTGAGTACAGCATAATTATAGCTGCCGTCGGGATTTTTATTTGCCTCCCAGAAAGCATCGATTTCTTCCCAGTTGACTAGTAGTGGGCCCCAGCCTGCGACTACCATCGTATGCTCAGCGCCTTCTTTACTTGTCCATACAATGTCTCCTTTGGCGATCCTTTGAGCAGGTTCGGATTGCCAAGCAGCCTGGATATTGTTTACAGCAACTAGGCTGGGTCGGCGGGGATTCAAGTAGGATATCTTTCCATCCGCATTAAGCGGCGTAAAGGGTTCTATGACTCCTGCGTCCTGTGTATCATACTGCCCCAAAACAGTTCGGATGTATTGGGGTTGGCCTCTCTCTCCTGCATATGTCCAACTGTAATTTTCTGAGGTGCCGGCTGAAGGACATGGCTCACCTGCACAAAACCAGCGTTCCGTCATAGGCAATCCGCCATACCACATCGCAATCGAAGTAAAGTTGGTGCAATCCGATGGAAAAGTGCAGTTATCTTCTGCATTTCTTTCACAGATAATGTTGCTTGCATTTGGATCATTGGGCGGCAGTGGCCTTTCCGGAGATGCGCAGCCCGTGTGAGCACCTCCGTAATTGTACGTGCAGAACAGGGTTGAGGAGTTACCTCCAGGTACAGCGTTTGGGTTGGGTAATCCCGCATAGGCAGTTGCGTACTCGGCAGCCTTGTCGCGATCATACTCGTAGAGGCAAGCGTCACCTTCAAGGCTGCCAACTTCACAGTCCGGCTCTTCGGCCCATTGTAATGCTTGACAAGCTTCACTCAGCACAGACTGAGGCTCGCATTTCTCGTTGAGATCAGTAAAGTTTCCGTCTTGGGTTTGCAACGCAAGTCCGCAAAAGGCGTTACTTGAGTTGTCAATTTCACGGGGACCATTGACCAAGTTCTTTTGAAATATCCAATTCCCATCTGCATCACCCTCTATGCCATCAGTATCTACGAACGTAACCTTTTCCCCTGAAACTGGGTCAATATAGCCCTCGACATAGTACCAAAGCGATAGGTCGTTGACAGCTTTGTAGAGCACGATGACCGTTGCCCCTTGGGGAATACTTACATAGTTGCCGTTGGCTCCCCTTTTTTTGGTGCTATCTGTCAACGGATAATCTCGATTGATGCGTACTACACGCGGCTCGTTAGGTCTGAAAAATGGCTGGGCCAGGCACGGGGGAGTTTCACGAGGTGGGCCCGGCACGTAGCACTCTTGCCCCTCCTCTGAATACTCACCGTAGCTCACGGGGGTGGATAAAATGGGAGAAGTTGATACGTCTCCCCAAGTTGCATTTCCGTCCAGTTGCGACCAGTAGTTGTTGGATGCGTCGGCGGGAACTGTGCTGGCAAAGTCACGGATATGCAATGGGCAATAACCATACTGCGGCCAACTTGAACAGTAAGGATTCTGACCATCCGCTGTGTTGTCGATGAAGTTGCTGTAATGCACGCTGATATCCGTTGACTCGTTGTAGATTGCCCCACCAGGAACCGTAAAGGGAACATAAACAGAGCCACCCTCAATAGTTGGGCTAACCCTGTTATGTGTAAAAGTGGTGCAATAAGCATCGAGTGAGCCGTAATTAGCAATTGCGCTCCCGCCGCCACAGGTATAATTGACAGTATCAACGGCGTTATTGCCGATGAATTCGGTATTGATTGTGATCAATGTGCCTGCGTTGTGAATGCCACCACCCCAGCAGTTCGTGTTGTTGTTGGTGATCTGGCTGTTGTAGATGTACAGTTCTCCATCGTTAACAATCGCTCCGCCCGAAAACCGCGTGGAACCACCGCCGTTTACGAGGCGGACGTTATACAGGGTCAATTTACCTCCTGCTGCAACGTGAAAGAGATCGATGTCGGGCGCAGTGGTTGCGCGCTCAATTGTATTCCAGGTCGTGATTTGATCAGGCGTTAAACTGTTGCCGTATGCATCCAAACCGTTATCACCTACAATGGTTACACTGCCAAGAACCGGAAAAGCGGTATATTCGATAGTTCCCGCACTGTGGGCTTCGGTGACGGTGTAAGCAGTGTTTGTCAGGTGGATGAGATGAGATTGGTCGGGGTGGGTGTTGACTTGATTCAAAATTAGATCGACTAGATCATCTGTCGTGGCCGCCTCGAATACGACGTAGTCATCTATCGCTGCAGAAGTTTCTAACGCAGATGATGGGAGAGGGGCTACGACTTGAAACTCGCTGATCGCTGACTGAGCAGCAGGTGTGGATGTAACCTGTGTAAGCATAACAAGCGGCTCGATTAGGCTTCCTTGTACACGCACAGCCTCGATCCAGATTGCGCCGTCCCCGTTGGTGACGGTGAGCGTATGGTGGCCTGGGGCCAAGCCATGGAAGGGAAGGACGTTGGCATAGCTATAGCTGTCGGAGTAGCTGTAAGCGGTGGTGGTGTGGCCGTCGAGCAGGGCTGCAAACGTCCGTCCTTCAGGACCCGTGGAGTAGATAACCTCCACTCCAGTTCCCTCGAAGGTGAGCATTAGCGTGGCGTTGGGGTCGGCAGTGCCAGTTAAGGTACCTCCTGTAGCGGCGACGACGGAAAATGTTTGCCAGTCTCCCGCATAGGTCAACAAGGGATCAGTGTCGGGATAGAGCTGCCAGCCGGGCGAAGGCGTACCAGGTTCTTGCCCAAAGCTTGTCGCGTGGGGGTCGCTGACGAGCCAGAGACTGAACAGTACACATAAGGCGAGACCTGCCGCCCATAGCTTGCGCCGTGAAGCGTGCATGGTGCGTTTCTCCTTAGTTCCATAATATACGATTTCGACATCGATGAATGTGTATGCGATAAGAGAATATATACTATATTTTAGACAGGCAAGCAAGCAGGATCAAAAAAATGGGAGTGGATAAAGTCAAGGATATACGAAATCTCGGATGTGAGCTTCGTACTTCGGAAAACGGCGCTTGTGCATCTGGCGGCGATTCCAAGCGTACACGAAAAGCTTGACCGCACGCCGTAATGCCTGGATACAGCGGGAAAAACAGCGCGACTGCCGTGCCAA
>JALVQN010000163.1:718-3658 GCA_027025555.1 Desulfobacterales bacterium | reverse complement strand
CTATTGGTTATGCCGTTAACTTTGTTCCTGAAAAAATCAACGCCAATTTTTGGCGGTTCGTAAAAGTCATCGTCTGGCTCGATATCATCGACATCCCACTCCCCAAGCCATTCCAGCCCATTGGTAGCCTCGACAGCTTGTCTGAAGTCATCAACACGCCCGGCAATTTCTATCACTAGCACTGTTTCTGGCTCAAGCCCGGCCACAACACCGCTGACATTCGCCATATATCGGGAAAAGTCCTGCTGCAACTCATCCAGCTGCCGGGTCAGACGTTCAACTTGCCGGGCGTGCCCTGGAAAATGCGGTTTGCTCGATGGAAAACCACTGCCTTTTGGAGGAGAAATTGTTCTTGCGCGAGGAAAAACCAGAAGAGGAAGATGATCTGCCATGGGCTACTTGCTCCTACCCTGATTATTTGAGACAGGCTTTAATCTATCCCGCCACTGTTCCAGCTTTAAGTGGGTAACGGCTTGTGCATTGTCGGCTTTGTGGTCGAGAGCCGCCCGACGAACCACGCTCAGACAAAATTCCTCTACCTCAGCAAAATTTAACCCCAACATATGTTTCGCCAGAGTTTCCGGCGCATAGCCAAAATTAGTGCGGCATCGGTGACCAATGGATTCAATGTATCGGGTTAGTTGCTGACGAGTGGGCATGGGCAACTCGACTCGCACCTGGAAACGTCGCCAAACCGCTCTATCCAGCAATTCAGGGTGATTACTTGCGGCAACGACCACAACGTAATCCGGCAGATCATCTATCTGCAACAGCAGCGAACTCACCACCCGCTTGATTTCACCTGTTTCGTGAGTATCACCGCGTTCTTTGGCAAGGGTTTCAAACTCATCGAAAAACAGTACACAGCGCTGGGTTCTGGCGTAGTCCAACAGGTGCATCAAGCGGCTGGATGTTTCTCCCAAATAGCTTCCTACCAGGGTTTCGTAGCGAACAACCAGCAAGGGATACATTAGCTCGAAAGCCAGCGCCTCGGCCAGGGTCGTCTTGCCGTTGCCCGGCGGCCCGGCGAACAGAAGTCGATGACGGGCATGCAGGTTGTGTGCATGTAGCAATTCGGCGCGATGCTGCTCCTCCACAACTTCCTTGATTTGCTCATGAATTTTGCTGGGCAACACCAGACTATCCAATGGTCGTTCCGGGGTGATCTCGTAGATCAAATCCTTATGCTGGCCATTGCTACCGTTCTTTTTGGGTGTGTGGCCGCTCCCCGTTACGAGTGCGCTGGGCTGTAACGCCTTAGTCAAACGATCCGCTAAAATTCGGTGGCCCTTACCCTTCTCTTCCTGGATTAGAGTTTCAGCAATCTTGCGAAAAGCCAATTGGTCACCGCTGCTGGCACTTTTGAGCAACTCTACCAGTAAATCTGCCTGGGCCATTAGATCGTTACCTCAATAATCGTCATCGTGTCATTGCCGAAGATGTCCACCACCTTCACTGCAATCTTGCGCCGCCCCGGCACACATTCATGGGCGATGCTGGTCAGTTCCAGCGAGCGATCCTTTTTGGTGCGGAAGCTCTGCCATTCGTTCTCGAAGATGTAATCACCCGTCCACTGCTCCTCAAACTCACCCGTATCCGAGTTCTGTACACGGATGATCTCGCGCTTGCTCTCAAAATCGAAGTCCACCGACCAGTAGTCGATCCAGTCCGTCCAGTGCTGAGTCAGTTGTTCGCGGCTGATAATGCTGTCTTTGTCACGGCTCACCTTCACGATCTGGCCTTTTTCCACCACGATCCTGCTGCCCTTTTTCTTCAGCGTCGCCTCGGCATGGGCGATGGAATCCTGTGAATAGAACACCGAAAAATCGGTCAGCTCCACCGCCACGGCGTTCTTCTTCACATGGGGTTTGACCTCAATGAAGGAGACATCGTGGAACACCACTTGGTTTTTCTCCACCGCCCGCTTGTCGAACACCTCGGCGGGGATGTACTTGGGTGCAATATCAATGCCCTTGCCGCGCGCCTCGTCCAGCACGTTGGGGAACAAGCCCATCTCAAACTCGAAACCGAGGATGTCTACCCTGGTGATGTGGTGCTTGCGGCACTCCAGGATGATCTCTTCAACAAACAGGCGTGTCACCGGCATATTCACCGGGCCAATCACCACCAGCCGCCCGGCGCGTTTGCCGTGGAAGCAGGCTGTACCTTCGGTCTTCTCCGCCCGGTAGGCGTGCAGGATCAGGTCGAGAAAGGCCGCCTCCTTCGCCGCAAGCTGTTGCTGTTTCTGCTCTTCGCGCAGGTTGGGATTGACACCGATGAAGTGCTGGCGTTCGTACTTGCCCAGATTGAGGATTTCGAAGGCGCGATAGTCCTTGCTGTCTTTTTTAAGTTGCCGCTGAACGCCGATCAAACGCTTGCGGGTGGTGTGGATGGCGAACTTGCCCAGATCGGTACAAATCCACTTGCGACCCAATTTTTCGGCGACAGCGGCGGTGGTACCGGAGCCGCAGAAGAAGTCGGCGATCAGGTCGCCTTCGTTGGAGGAGGCTTTGATGATGCGTTCGAGCAGGGCTTCGGGTTTTTGGGTTGGGTAGCTAAGTGCCTCCTCCCCCCAAGAGTCGATGAATTTCACATCAGTCCAAAGAGTAGATAACGGAACTCCCGGCATTTCATCAAGATACTGCTTATACCTAGGCATTCCGTTTTCTGTATAGAAAATTCGGCCAATTTCGTCGAGCCGTTGCATCTCTTCTCTACGGTATCGCCAGGCGCGCTTTATGCCATTCCACTCATAAACTGGACCTCGCCCTCCGGGAGCGGTAGTAGAGCGTGACAACCACCGTCTGCCATCCTCATCTGAATACCTATAGGAAACTCTGATTAAGTCCCTATTCATGAGATAATTCCTTTCATCAAAGAGGAATGCCGGAGTCCCAACAGATGAAGCAACTTGGCCTTACCGATGCCCGCCTGATGAAG
>JALVQN010000163.1:0-708 GCA_027025555.1 Desulfobacterales bacterium | reverse complement strand
CAAAAGCCGTATTTTTTGGTATTTGACGCAAAGGTGCGTGAGGATTGCGTAACAAATCATGAGTTATGTCTTGAACAGTGAAATATCATCCTTAATCAGGCCTTCCTATAGTAAGTATCTATATATTCTTGAGAGTATTCCGCATATTGAGGATTCCATGAAGCACCATCTGATTTGGTGAAATAGAAAATCGTATCGTGAATATTTCCCAATGTTTTAGCGTCACTATGAGCATGCCGCCGCTTCAACACTATTTCAGATTGATAGTGCTTCTTAGAAAACACCTCATCCAATACCAAGCGAACAAGGCTATTCACCCGCCAATCACAATGCACATAAATACTCCCATCCTCCGCCAGCAGATCCCGCATCAACACCAGCCGCTCATAGATCATGCTGATAAAGGAGTCCGCCCCCTTACCCCAGGTATCCCGGTAGGCGATCTCTTCAAGAATATTGGGCTTCTTGGTAAAGGTATCACCGCCGATCTCAATATCCATGGAGAAGTCGGCACCCACATCAAACGGTGGGTCGATGTAGATCAGTTTAAGGCCGCCCTGCTTTTCGATCTCCTCACGCAGAGGGCCGTTCTTCAGCGATGAGAGAATCAGTTTGTTGTCACCCCAGATCAGCTTGTTGGTCCAGCCCTTTAGCTGGCGGCCCCGGCTGTCGGTGGCGAACAAATCCGCTTGCAGGGCGGCCTTAAAC
>JALVQN010000162.1 GCA_027025555.1 Desulfobacterales bacterium | reverse complement strand
TTTCAGGCTCTTGAGACGCGCCTTCCCGGATTGTTTTCCCGCAAGCAGATACCGGTTAAACGCCGCGGACCGCAAGTTTCTGGCCAGGTTTTTGAAATGGCCCAGACGTTCGTTCAGGACAAAGGCCTTCTCAAAGGCGTCCATGGCTTGCCCATGCCGGCCGGCTTCCTGAAAGGCCAGCCCCAGCCTATCCAGCAGTTCCACCTTCAACTCGATGAGCTGTTCCGGGAGCCCCAGGGCCTGTTTGGCCTTGAAAAGCATCAAAGACAGCATCCGTTTGAAGGCCTGTCGTTTTTTCCGGTCGTACAGGCCGGCCTTGACAGAGGCGGAAGCCAGGGCCAGGGCGTTGCGGTTCAATTTTTCCTGGCGCCGGATGTGGGCGTCCATTTTTTTACGGTAGGCTTCCCACCGGGGCCCCGGGGGGAGATGCCGAAGGGCCTGGATTTCGGCAAGGGCCCGGTTTGCATTGGATTGGGCTTCCCCGAGCCTTGCGGCCGCCTTTTTCAAGGAGGGCGTGCGCAGGGCGGGCGCCACGATCCGGTCCATGAGAGTCCGGTGGTTTCGATTCAAATAAAGGGCGGGATTCTCGGCCTTGATTCCCGCGTCGATGCGCCGGAGGGCTTCGCTGAAGGCCGAAATCGTTTCATCCATCTTGCGGACCTGAAAAGCGGCGGCGCCCAGTCTCTTATAAAACAACACCGCGGCTTTGGTGTTTTTAATGGGCCTTTTGAATGCCAGGCGTTTGGTATAATAGTGGAAGGCCTTGGCATGCTGCCCCAACAGAAAATAGACGTTTCCCAGGTTGAGACTCAGCTCGGCCAGGCTTTTGGGGTCCTTTTGGGGATCGGTCAAGAAATAGGCCTTTTGATACAATTCCAGGGCCGCCTCCAGGCCGCTTTTTTGCCCGTAGACCGTTTCGAGGACTTCGTGGATGTAGCCCAGGGTGCGGTGGAAGTGACTGATCTGGCCGTTTAAGAGGATGGCCCGCTCGATGAGGGCCTTTGCCCTGATGAGGCTCTTCTTGTCGTTTCGGTAGGTCAGGCAGAGACCTTGGGCGTAAAGGGCAACGGGGTCCGCAGGGTTTTTTTCAGCCTGTCGCTGGTAGGCGGCCAGGACTTTCTCAATGTCCTTTTGGGCGGCGGCGCACTTGATATAGCCGCGATGGGCTTTTACGACCCGGTCATCGAAATCAATGATCTCCTTGAACAGGCTTCGCGAGGCATCCACTTCCCCCAGGTCGAAGAGGTACTCGGCGCCCTCGATGGATTTTCGAATGAAGCCCGCCCGGGCCAGCTTGCGGATGCGGTCTTCCTTTTCCCTCACGTGGATTTCGTTTTCGTAAAGGGCCAGGGCTTCCCGAAACCGTTGCTCCCGGTAGAGGATCTCGGCCAGGGCGAAGCGGGCCGCCGCCGTCTGGGAGGTCCGGGCCGGGAATTGGGCGATCACCTGGCGATAGGTGGCCTTGGCCCTGGACCATTCGCCGGCGGCGTACAAGAGATCCCCCACCCGGTTGAGGGCCCCCATGGCCAGTTTCGGCGACTTTTTCCGATGCTGATGGGCAAGGCTTTTGAGCAACCGGATGCGATCCTCCAGCCGGGCGGTGCCTTTTCGAGCAAGGATGAGGTCCAGCATCCGGTCCAGGGCGGCATCCGCCCATACAGCGATGTGGGGATACCGGCGGATGACCGAAAGATAAACGGGATAGACGGCCTCCAGGTTTCCCACCTTTTGGTAGATGTCCCCTTTGACCACCATGGCTTCCGCCACCCGGTCCGGGGGGGCCGCCGGTGTGGCGATGACCCCGTCGAGGATGCGGACGGCACGGAGAAGGTCTTTTCCGCCCCCGTGGATTTGACCCAAGAGTTTCGCCTCTTCGATCTTTGCAAGAAGACGGATCTCCAGGACCCGGCCGGCGGCGGCCTCCTCAAGGCGGCGGTTGGCCTTTTCCACGATTTGTCGGCGGCGGGCCGGGTCCTTTGTTTTTTTGAGGGATTGGCCTGTGTGGATGAGAATCTGCCGGATCCTTGCCAGGGCCGCCTCCGGGTCTTGATCCCCGTAGGCGGTGACAAGCCTTTTAAAGGTCCGGCTCGCCTGGCGGGGCATCCGGATTTCCTGAAAGAGCCGACCCACCGCATAAAGGGCTTTGGCTGCGATGGCGGGAAGATGCGAATACCGCTCCAGGACCTTGTAAAAAGCCAGGAGGCTCAGGTACGGATCCCGGGGGAGTCCCCGGGCCACCCCCCTGGCGAATTGAAGTTGCATTTCCGGTGTGGCAAGGCGGGGGATTTGCCCCTCAAGGGGGAGGCGCCAGCAGTTGGGAATCCCCCTTGCATCGGAGAGGAAGTAGATCCCCTTTTTCCGGGCCACGGGCCGACTCGCCGCAAAACGTGCCGATGTCAGGGGATAAGGGGTGCCGCCGTGCCTGGCGATGCGGTATAAAACGGCCTGGTCCCGCGCGTCGAGGATCCCGTCATGATTCGTATCCCAGGGTCTTCGGGAAAAAAGGAGGCTTTTGCCGTCCGGCGACCAGCAGGGAAAAAGATCCTGGAAGGGGCCCTCGGTCAACTGCCGGAGCGCACCGGTCTTTAAGTTCAAAAGGAAAAGATGCGATGCATCGGCGTTTCGGGTGCTGACAAAGGCCATTTCAAGGCCGTCCGGAGAGACCGCCGGGAATGCGGCATCGCCTTGGGTGGGAAGTACCGTTGCCGTTTGCCTTTCACCGGCCTGGCGGACAAAGACGCCGATATCGGTCTTTACCGCTTCAGAACGTGTCATGCCCGGGGCCCTGCGATGAAAAAACAAGGTGGTGCCCGGACCGAAACAGGGGGCGTCGTCTTCTGTGGCATTCCCCGTGACCCGGACCGGTTCCGGGTTTTCCCGGTTCAAGTCGACCAAATAGATGTCCCCCTTGGCATCATGACGGGTGCTGACAAAGGCCAGAAAGCGTCCGTCTTTCGAGAAGGCGGGTTCGGATTCCACGGCCGGATCGTTTGTGATCTGACGGATGGAAAAAGAAGCGGTGGGGTCCAGGGGACGCACCCACAAATCCACGAATCGCCCTCTTTTGGAAACAAAGGCGATCTGTGTGGCATGGGGGGATATGGAGAAGGACAGCACGGGTTCTGCTTCGGCGGTGATCTGGAGGGGCCGAAAGACCGAGGCGGCCTCCGGTTTGGCGCCGCCGGCCTGGGGCGCCTTTGAAAGCAGGGTCAGGACAAGACCGGCGAAGATCCAAAGTCCGCGGGAAAAACAGGGCCTCATGATTTCACACTCCATGTCCCGTCTTCATTTTGCACCCGTTCTCCGGGGAGGGCGTTTTCCCTGTTGAGCTTGCCGAAGATGGCGCGGACACTGGGCCAATCGGCCTCGGTGAGATTTTCGTTGAGCTCGATGACCCGCCGCATGAGGGTCTGCCGGGCAGCATTGATCTGCGAGACCACGGATTCAAATTCCTTACGGGAGTATCGCCTTGCAAAGGCCTTCAGGTCTTCTGGAACGGTCTCTTTTTTCATGTCGAAGGGGGTGAGAAGCCCCTGGTTGTTTTCCCCCACCCACTGGAGGCGTTTGAAGGCGGCCAGATCGTCGGCGTGGAAGGCCAAGACTTCCAGGGCCATGGCGGCATCTTGGCTTTCGGGACTCTTGGGGGGCGGGGCCTGGAAGGCGCCGCTGGCGTCCACGGCCCTCACGGAGGCCAAAAGGAGCGTCTCGTCGTCCAGGGTGTTGTAGGTGCCCAAGATCTGGTTTTCCAGGGCGGTGCGCTCGCTGAGCACTTCCACGTTCACCCGGGCCAGGGTGCATCCCGCAAAAAGGAGCACCGGTACGATCCATAAGGATTTCATGGTGTTTATTTCCTTTCCGTTTTTTCGAAAAAGGCCAAAGGCAGTGTGGGGCCTGAAATCCCCTTGAAAAGGCGGACCGCCCCTTCCAGGGCCGCCAGAGGCCCTTCATAGGCCTCAATGCCCGATACGGCGGCCATGTTCAGCCGTTCCAGATGCGGGATCCGAACCGGAACCCCCTTGACGACCACCTCGCCGTCCAGGGAGAGGATGCCGTTTCGGATATTCAGGTCGATCCAGCGGGGACGGCCGCTCCGCAACAGCCGCCGCTGGGAGACGATGGTTTCATTGCTTTCATAGGGATCCATGATAAAGAGGATGCGCCTGAGGGCATTCGATCCGATATGGGTGAACTGGAGGCTCGCCCGGAGATTTTCAATCAACCGGCGCAAAGACGGCACCAGAGGAAAGGCGATTTCCAGCTGTCCGGCCAGGGTGGCATCTTCCTTCACGGCGCGGGCTTTCATTTTGCCCGCCACCGCTTTCAAATCGATGCCCGAAAAAAAGATCCTCGCGTCGAAAATCAGGTCTTTTTCTTTTTTGGAGACCCTTGCGGATCCCATGACGGATCCGCCGAGAAGCTGCAACTCCAGGTGTCGAAGGAAAGGCAACCCGTCTTCAAAGGACAGGTCCGCCACGGCATGGCGCAGGGTCAGGGCCTGGCGGGAAAGGTGAAACCGGGCGGGCCCGAAAACCACGGCGGGGTTGTTGTTGAGACGGGCCTGCATCATGCTGTCCAGGGTGGCAAGGGTATCGAAGGCAAGCGGCGCTGGCGCCCCAAGGACGCGATCTTGAATCACCCGCTCGGACAGGTGTTCGGGCCTTGGTTTTCGGGAAAGGCCGGCCGCCGGTGCCTCGAAGCGTTTTTCAAAGGACACCCTGGTATTGAGGTTTTGAATATGAAAGGCGTTTTCTTTTTGGATGTCCAGGTCTTTTGTACGGGTGAAAAGTAAAACGCGCATGCCTGTTTCGGGGGCGCTTTCAATCTCTGCAAAAAGCTCCACTTTCCCTTGAAGGAATGTATCAGAATTGATTGATATTTTTGTAGTTTCAGGAATAGAAACCGTGGCGTTAACCCGCCCGCTTAAAAGGCCGCCCCAGGTGGATGGCTTTTGACGCACGGCCGGCTTGAGGAGGGCGTTGAGGCCCTCCAGGGAAAAGGTGGTGGTACCCTGAATCCCCATGGGCTGGATGTCCAGTAAGAGGGAGGCGGCGGCATTGAAGCGGTCATGGGTTCCGGAAAGGCCCAGATGCAGCGAGAAAGGAGAAGGTTTTCCGGAAGAAGGAACAACAGACGGTAAAAAAGGCCGGATCCTTTTGATCCGGATATCGCCGGCAAGTCTTCCTGAGGCCTTTTTCCCGTCAAAGGCCCAGACCAGGGGCGAGGCGGTGGTGACTTCTTTGACTTCCAGAAAAGGCCCGCCGGGGATGGGCCAGGAGATCCCGGCTTTGGAAAACTTCAGGGAAACCTCGGCCGTGTCGAAGAAGGGCGCTTGGGGATTCAGGAGGGCTTCCATCGCCGATGCCAAGGACTCCGGCAAAGGCGCCAAGCGACCGGAGGCCCGGCACTTCAGGTGGACTTTGCCGAAAAGCCGCCTCCGATTTTTGAAAAGATCCGGAAGGATCGCATCCAAAGCCCCCAGGTCCGTCCGGATCGACGCATCGAGTGCATATTTCCGGTCTTTAAGATCGATGGCATCGGCTTTAAGGGTGGTTTCCACGACCCGGTCCAGGGAAAGGCGCAGCGTGGCGCCTTCCATCGTCCCGGTGAGGGGGCTCAGGCCCGAAATGCGGAGCCGGGGGATGCCGAGCTCCATCAAGAGATCTCCCCGAAGCCTTCCGAACGCCGCTGTTTTGAATCGGAATCCGGGCCACTGGAGCCGCATCCCTTCCAGGGCGGCTTCGGCAAAGAGATCCGATCCGAGGTCTCCCCAGACCCTCAGGCCGGACAGGCCCAACCGGGTCGGTTCGAGACCCGGGACCCGAATCCCGGACGCTTTCAGGGCCAAAGACAGGGTGAACGGAAGGGTGAATCCCAAAGGCGCATTTTTGTCGGTTTGAAGCTTTCGGGTTTCCAATTGCAATGCCGAAATGGACGCCGAATCGATGCGCAGGCCGGTTTTTCCCTGCACGACAAGGCCGTGGAATGCGGCCGTGCCGAGGATCGAGAGTCTTTCCGGAAAAAAGTCCTTGATTTCCCCGTTTAGCCGGGAAAGGGAGAGGGTCAAGGCATCCAGCGTCACGGCGCCGCCTGTTGCGGAAAAGGCCGTGCGGAATCGTCCCGTCCTGCCGGACAGATCCTGGATCGCCAAGTGAAAACGGCCCTCAAAAAGGGCCCCGGAAATCTCCAATCGATGCCACTCGAGATGCGGGGAAGCCGTCTCCATGAGATCCAACGGAAGCGGGATCTTCAAAAAGGGTCTTGCGGCGGCCGTCAATTCCAGAAGGTGAAGCCGGGCAGGGCCCAAGGTGAGTTGCACATGGGGCGCGGGGCCGGCAAGGCCCTTCACCGAACCCTGCCACGTCATCCGGCTGGCATTGATGGAAAGGGATCCGGTCTCGATTTGGACATCACCTTGGGGGAAGCGGACGGTTCCTTTTTGGTTCAAGGTCAATGTCAAGGGGCCTGAAACGGGAGGCCCATGAAGGCTCACCAATGTTTCAACCCCCTGGATTCGAAGATTTATCTGGAAGGCCGCCCGGCCGGCATCCAGTCCGGCCAGGCGCCCTTCCAGCCTCACCGTGCCGGCCTTGACCTTGGGAAATGGCCGACCAGGCAACACGGCAAAGAGAAGGGGCAGCACCTTTCCCAGGTCCGCCCGGCATAGGCCCTTCACCTTCTTTTTGGGCAGATCCCCGTTCAATTCAAGGAAAAGGCCGGGGGCGGAAACCTTCATCGCCGCGGAAAGCCGCTCCGGTTGCAGGGTGCCTTTGGCATGGAAAAGGTCTTTGATTTTCAACGAGGCCGAAAAGGGAGAAAGGGGCTTGCCCTGGAACCGGACGCTTCCGGAGGCCTTCACGGAAAGGGGCTTTTTAAAGAGCGACGGAACGCAAATATCCAGGGAGGCCCCTGAAAGGGCCGCCTTTTTGTTTTGAGCCCGGTCTTCAAACTGGATGGCCATGCCACGAACCCGGCATCTGAGATCCATATCGGAAAGAGGCAGGCCGAGGGCCTGATCGGAAACGGCGCCGGCACCTTTGCCTTTTGTTTCGGGAGTCAGGGCCTTAAAAAAGTGCTGGAGATTGGTGGTTCCCTCTTTTTTTCGAACAATGCGAAGCCTGACGTTGTCCAGGAGGATACGGCAGGTCAAGACACGCTTTTTGAAAAGATCCGGGAAGTTGACGGTGAGTTTCAGGGCCCCCGCTGCAGCCATGGGCCCGTCCTGGAATCGGGGATCATCCCAAAGGCGAATCGATTCCATCCGAAGCCCCGTCTTCCAGTCGAATACCATGGACTCCACGGCAACCCTTCGGTGCAGGGCGCGGGAGGCGGAGGCCTGGACCCACCGGCGGAACCAGCCGGTGGAGGCCGTATAGGGGACCAGAAAATAGGCGAGGGCGGTGAGGAGGGCACTTCCCGCAAGAAGGCCCAAAAGCGGCAAAAAAAGCCAACGGAGGCTCTTTCGTCGGCCTTTTCCCTCTTTGGTGTTTGCCGAAGGTTGCATCCACCTTTATCCGAAAAGCAATCCATCCCCCCGGGGAACACGGGAGGCCATATTTTCGTTCATCGAAAAATCAGATCACCGGCAGGAACCGGTTACATCCTGGAAATGCCGATTTCTTCCGGTACCGCTGCCCGGAGATCGATTTCCACCCGCAGGGCCATGAGTCCCTGGATGCCCTGGAGGTTTTCGAGCTCCAGATTCTCCACCTTCCCTGTCAGGTACCCTTCGGAGGTTAAAAATTCGATGTGTTTCCGGATTTCGCTCCCCTCGCCGGGGTGGCTGTATACCACCGCGATCTTTCCCGGCTGGGTCAGGCGTTCATCTTTCCCCTTGATCACCGCCTTGTCGAGTCTTGATTTGATGATTTCATGGCGCACGTCATAGGTCCCATCCACATCAAAGCGCTTTTCGTCGAACCGGAAACGTATGGACATGGGGGCATCCTGGATGAGGATCAAATGGGCGGTTTCCAAGGGGACCTTCATCTCCTTTTTCAACGATGCGTTGAGGCGGGCGAATCCGGCACTGAGCTTGAGTTGCCACAGCCGCAGGTTTTTCAGATACAAGGGGCTGAAATGCCCCTTTTCCATAAGGCTCTGTCCCACATAGATCACATAATCCAGGCCATCGGTGCGATGCCTTTCAAAGTAGTGGGGAAAGAGCTGCTGGAGCTGGGCTTCTTCCCGATCCAGGTATTGGGCGAGTCGGCCGGTCAGCAACGCGACGCTTTCTTCCAGGTCTTTTCGGAGACGGCAGACGGTTCCGGCTTTGGGGTCCACGGCAGATCGGTACCGCTCAATGGCCCGGAAGACCTTGGGGCCAAACGCCTGAAGATGTTCGAAAAGGGGTTCTACTTCCTCACGCAGAAAGGCGACGATGGCGATTTCATCACCGCTTTTGAGGTCCACACGGATGGCCTGGATGCGTGCTTCAATCTGGGCGATGAGTTCCTTCACCACTAAAAGGGGCTTGGTCTTGTGGGCCGTGGTGAGGATGTCGAGGGCGAGACCGAGGTGTTCCTTCAGGTCTTCCTGAACGGCCCGGTTCCGTTCTTCCGTGCTTCCGCGGATGTCGCAAATACCGTATAAGGGCAGCACGTCTCGGAAGACAATGGGCTCCATCCCCGAGGTGATCCCGTGGCGAAGGTTGTCCAGGTGGCGAAGGGCGGCCTGGCGGAACCGCCATTCCACGGATGGGTGGACCGCCGTGCACTTTTCTTTGATCACGGACTGAATCTGGTGTTCCAGGTCGTCCAGGGCCTTGTTCACGGCCATGGAAAAAAGGGGCTGAATCTGGGTCATGGACAAGGCATCCAACGGCGTCAGGTCTCCGGGCTTGGGGGACCCGAGGATCAGGGTGCCGATGGAGCGTCCCTTATAATGGAGCGGGGTGATCATGATGGAATGAATCCCCATGTCCATGAAGGTCTTTTTTCTTCCATCGGGTATGGAGGATTCGGAAATGTTGGGGATCCGGATAATCCGCTTTTCAAGGGTGGCCTGTTCAAAGATGGTCCCTTTGAATTGGTCTAAGGGCACGTGATGGGAATCCGCGAAGATGCAGTTTCTGGCCAACTCCATCCCCGAGTTAATCAGAAGGACCTGGTCTTGGTAGATGGCCGAAAGGTCGGCAACGAGTTCGGGCCTCTGGAAATAGGTGCGCAGCCGCTGTTGCAGCCGTAAAAAGCCTTCTTTCGAGATGATCGATTCCTGGTCGATCATGTCCCTCCCGAGAACCGAAAGCACCTCCGATTGCGTGATATCGGAGGCCTGGATGAGGAAGAAGCCGCAAAGCTCGAAATCTTCGGGGGGCAGGAGTTCCCGGAGGACTTCAGGTTCGGTCAGGTGTTCCAAGATGGTTTCACGCTCTTTTTCTGAAAGGACTTTTGGTCCTTTGAGGGCATGGACATCCACGAAGCGAAAATCGTAGTGGACCTGAAAATAGCGTTCCAGGCCCGTGACCGGATCGTCGATGATCCATGTGACCGGATATTCGATGTTCCGGGAAATGCCGTAAAACTTTTTAAGGATGTGGAGATACGCCCGGATGATACGCCCTTTCTGGAACTCCTCGGCGTTTAGGTTCATGCGTCTGACAAAATGGCCCCTTTTGTCCAAGAAAAGACGCCGGAATTCAGGAGAGACCAAGAAGGGTTTAACATCAAGCGGAATCATGGTCGCCACCGGTTCGGTTTCCCAGAACAGGGGCGGAAAGATGAGGCCGATGAGACGCCGGATCCAGGGGTCGTGTTTTTTCAGCAGGTTCAGGTCATGGATCGGGGCGCCGAGCTCCGGGGCCGTGGCAAGCATATTTTCCACGGAAAACCCATCGCAAGGCAGGGCCCCCTCCACCACCCGGTGATGGGCTTTCAAATAATTCAGAAGCGGCCTGAAGCTTAAGGTCCGGTGAAACGGATACGGCTTTTTAAAAGAATTCATGCTGCCTTCCCGAGACTTTGTCATATTATAACACGAAAAGGGAAAATGCCAAGGCTTTACACGGCATGGGGGGTCTGATAGAAAAATCTGATGGTGAACCAGATATTGGCATCGCGGGCAAAACTGATCCTCATGGATGTATCGCTGCTTCTGGTGACTTTTTTCTGGGGGTCCACCTTTATCCTCGTTAAAAATGCCGTGGCGCGTGTGGATGTCTTTTCCTTTCTGACTCTCCGGTTTTCCCTGGCTTTTCTCATAATGGCCGCCCTTTTTGTAAAGCGAGTCTTTCCCGTTAGACGGGATGTCCTCACGGCCGGGGGGATCTTGGGCATGGCCTTGTTTGCCTCCTTTGCCTTTCAGACGTGGGGCCTGACCGCAACGAGTGCCACCAACGGGGCGTTTATCACCGGGTTAAACGTGGTGCTGGTGCCGTTGTTTTCCGTTTTCTTTCTTAAAAAAATACCCGCCCCTTCGGCGATGGTGGGGGTGGTGACGGCGTTTTTCGGGCTCTATGTGCTCCTGGGCGGCACCCCTTCTTTCTGGAATCGCGGGGATTTCATGGTCTTGATTTGTGCCGTGGCCGTGGCGTTGCACATCCTTTTGACCGGATACTATGCCCCGCGTTTCGATGCCTTTGCTTTGGTGACCTGGCAGTTGGGCGCAGCCGGGCTCCTGGGCATCTTCTTCTCCCTGCTCACCGGTAAAATGACGATTGTCATGCCTGCCCCCGTCTGGAACGCCATCCTGATTACCGTGATCTTTTGCACCGTGTTTGCCTTTTTGATCCAGACCCTTGCCCAGCGCGTGACCCCCCCCACCCGGACCGCCTTGATTTTCACCGGGGAGCCGGTCTTCGGCGCCCTGTTTTCCCATTTTTACGGGGGGGAAGCCCTCTTGACCCACCATTTGATCGGAGGGGGCCTCATCTTTCTCGGCATGGTCTTGGCCGAAATTCGCCCCCGGACATGGAATCGGGGGGTGCCGGACCGCTCCATGTTTCAGCGGCGAAAAGCCGAATTGGGCCCATAGACCCTTGTGTGCCGGTAGGGCATTTTCCCCCAATTGCACAGGAGTTCACGAAGAAACGAAATTTCAACCTTGACGCTGTTTCCATCTTCCGTGTATAGAAAAGGGGAACTTGTCGAAACTGTGGGAAGGCGCGGGCGTGAGCAATAACAACCGAAAAGATCCCTTTTTTACCCTCGGCCGTCTCATAAGCCTCATTCATGAGATGCCCCATGAAGACCGCCTTTCACTTCTCCGGAAGTTGGAAGAAGAGACTTTGATGCGGCAAACCTCTTTGGAAGAGCGACGGCAGGAAAGGCAACGTTGCACCCTTGCCGTGGACTACACCGAACTGGACCGGATATTCACCGGCTACACCCGGGACATCAGCGCCAGTGGTGCTTTCATCCTGACCCAACGATCTTTTCAGGTGGGCGAAGAGCTCTATTTGCAGATCAATTTTCCCCAGGAGCAATACCCTTTTAAAATCCAGGCTGAAGTGGTCAGGACCGCACCGGAAGGGGTGGGTCTGAAGTTCAGATTCAAAAGCCAGGTCCAACAGGAGATCATCACGTCTTTGATCAGAAACATAAAAGAGCCGGATTCCATCAAAAGGCGCGGGAAGTCCCCCTCCCGGACCCTGTCTTTAAACGGCTCCGGCGATGCATAGGAGGATTCCGTGCGGAACGTGGTCCATACGTCCCATATCGTCATCACGCGAGAAAGGGGTCCCACGCGGAAAGCCGTCATCAAGGGGTTTAAAGACCCCGTTTACTATGGGGTCCACGGGGGCATCAAAAAGTTTTACGGCGTGGAACCCGACAAGGAGCATGCCGCCACCCTGGATCACATCGTGGGTGCGGTGGGCGGCTGAATGATGGGCACACTGGCCGCGGTGCTGGCCGGCAAAAAGATTCGCACCTTTCAGGATCGTTTCAAAGCCGTCGTGACCGGGGACATTGAAGATGTGGACGGGATCCTCAAGATCACCCGGATCCATGTTCAATACCACCTCAAGGTTCCGCCGGAAAAGGCGGCGGCGGCCCGGGAAGCCATGGAGACCTACCTGGTCCGGTGCCCCGGTGCCCAGAGCGTCATCGGGTGTATCGATATCGCCCATGAGCTTTTGGTGGAGGCTTCGTCGGACTGAAAACCCTTCATCTTAAACCCGGACGTGATGGGTCCAAGGTGTCCATCAGTCAGGGCGACTAAGGAAAAAGGACGCATATGACGAACAAACCCATTCTCCTGGGCCTTCTCAGTCTGTTGGCGGCATTCTTGATTTGGGGGTATCAAGCCCTGGGAACACTGATGGAAAAGGAAGGGGCGGGGGCCACCCTCTATCTTTCAAACTTCGTGGATACCCATGCCCTGGAAAGCAGCCCCTATTTGGCCTTTTTGGCCACCACGCCGCTGTATCTCCTCCTGGTGGGTCTCGGCGTCCTTTTCCTGATCATCGGGGCCATTGTTCAAAAATAGCCGTTTCCATCGGCGGATCAACAAAGAGGTGCTTTTTTGCTTCCCGAAAGCGGGAATTGACGATTCCCTCCTGCAAGCAGGGGGAAACGCGCTCGCTGTTGCGGTTCAAGCTGGATGCCGGGACAGGATTCTACACGTGGTCGAGAAGCTGGAGGAGATCCGTCACCACCAGGTCCGGTGCCACTTCTTTGCACCGGGGGTCCGACTTCCTGAGGCGCAGGGACCGGGCGTCGCCGGCAAAGAGGGCGGTCTTGAAGCCGGCGCGGTGCGCCGGGATGATATCCTTGAGCATATCGTTTCCCACATAAAGGGCCCCATGGGGCGGAATCCCTCTTTTTTCGAGCCGGCGGCGGGCCTTGTCAAAGAGGGCGGCGGAAGGTTTGGCCCGGCCGAACGCATAGGAAAAAAGCGTCAGCTCTTCCAGAAATCCGAGCGTTTCCAAAGGGGCGCCTAAGAATCCTTCAAAGAGGCACGGGGTGTAGAACTGGGCGTTGGAGACAATCCCCAAGAGGACCCCTTTTTCCTTCATGCCCTCGAGCATTTCTCCAAGGTGGGGCATGGGGCAGACGGGATTGGTAAGCATTTCGAATTCCGCTGCAAAGGTTCTGATGCGATGCTTTTCTTTTATGGGAAGCAGGCCCTCCCAGATCTTGTCGATTTCCACCTCGGGGAAATCCACCCCATGCGCCCGAAGTTCGGCATGTTTTTGTTCAATGGCTGCAACGAGCCGCTTTACGAGGATTTCCGGCGGGTCCGGCACGTTGTATTTTTTAAGGAGAGGGCCGAGGGGGGTGGCGCTTGACGATTGGCTTTCAAAGGCATGGATGTCTCCTGAAGCGCTGATGAACAGCGTTCCGTAAACATCCAGCAGGACGCATTGCACAGGATGATCCAGCTTTCCGGAGGGGAAAAGCCCGGTGGGAATCGGCAAAAGCGTGGGGGCCCGGGAAGGGAACAGGTCTTTAACGCAGGTCATCGCCCCATTTTAGCAGAGGCCACCGGTTCAAGTCAAAGTACTGTTTCAAGAGGGCTTCCTTATCAATTTGATGACGGACCGGCGTTTCTATGGCCCGGATATAGGCCCTAAGGAGCCGTTGGCGATACGTGTCCATGCTGTAGTGCGTCTTTACGGCCTCTTGATTGGCCTGGAGGATTCTCGGATCGGGAGCGTGTGACGCGCATTCGAGCAGGCGGGGATTGAGCGTCTCCAGGCGTAAGGCGGCATCGGGGCTTTCGATCATTTTCAAAAGGACCTTCTCCTGGAATGCCTCGTCGAGCATGCCGAAATCCATCCGGTGGTCTTTTGTAAGCGCTTCAAAGGCAACTCGGATCGCTTTTTTTTCCACCGGATACGCGAAGGCCCGGGCCGCCTTCTGGATGCTGTCTTTCCATCGGTCAAAGAAGGCTCCCGCATCGATCCAGGACAAAGGGATCCGGATCTCATCATAGAGTGCCTGAAAAGAAAGGCCGTTTTCTTCAAAGTCCGCACAGATTTCGGGAAGTTTTCGTCCTGAAAGGGATTTTCCGATGGTCCAGGGTTCCAGGAAGGAAAATCCGAAGCCTTCTGTAATACTTGTGGTGATGAAAAAATTGGCCCCGGCGGCCTGACTGGCCAGGCTTTCATGGAATCCGGTATCAAAAAGGACCCGGAGACCGAACCGATGGACAAACTGCTTCCACTTTTCATGGCTTTGGATGTCCCTGGGACTGTTGGGAGGCAGGGATATGCGAAGGGGCCCGGCCTTTTTGAAAAGGAGGGAAAGGAGGATCGCCTCGCCGATGTTTTTCCGCCTGAGGGCCCGAACCGGGTAAAGGACATAACTTTTTGGAAGAATCGGCGTGTCGGGTTGAGGGAGGGGATGGACGGCGTTGGGAATCCGGTGAAGGCCCCCCGGTTTCAGGCCCGCCCGCATGAGGGCCCGGTAGTCCCTGGAGTTGATGACAGCCCAGTGACAGTCGGCAGGGTAGGGATGGGGGGTGTAGACGTGGGGACGGCCGTCCTCTGCAAAATCATGGACCTGGAGAAAGAGCCGGACCCCCCTTTCCTGGAGGCGGAAAAGGACCTGAAGCAGATGTCTGTTTTTGGCAAGGGTCGGATTGTGCACATGGAGCAGGTCACACCCCCCGGACCATTTGGAATGAATGGCCTGGAGCATGGCATCGGCAACGGCACGGGGGCCGGGGTGCGGATATTCCTTTTGATCGTATCCCAGCCCCTGAATGGATACGGTCTCTGCAGGAAACGGCTCTTGAGGGGCCTCCCCGGTGAGCACCACCACCTCACAGGCATCCCGGATTGCTTCCACCTGGTGGCGAAGGACCGTGGTGACCCCTCCCACCTTCAGGTGGTAATGGGCAAGGGCGATTTTCAGCTTACGGGGCATAAGGAACGGGGTCGGTGAGGCCCGCCTCGTGGAATCCCCTGCGTCTCAAGAGACAGCTGTCACATCGGCCGCACGCAAGGCCGTCGGCGCCGGGATCATAGCAACTGTGGGTGATGGAAAAATCGACCCCCAGGGCTTTTCCCTTTTGGATGATCTGCGCCTTGGACATGTGGATCAAGGGCGCCTGAATGCGGATGTGCACTTTTTTTTCCACGGCGGCCTTTGTGGCCAGGTTCGCCATCTTTTCAAAGGCCTGGATGTATTCCGGACGGCAGTCGGGATAGCCGCTGAAATCCACGGCGTTGGCCCCGATAAAAAGGGTTTCGGCGCCAAGGACTTCGGCCCACCCCAGGGCAAAGGCAAGGAAAATGGTATTTCTGGCCGGGACATAGGTGATGGGGATCTCTTGGCATGTCCCTTGGATCTGACGGTCCTTCGGGACCGGGAGGCCCTCGGTGAGGGCGCTTCCCCCGATTTTGCCCAGATCAATGTTCAGGATCAGGTGTCGGGCCGCCCCGAGGGTCTCGGCCACGCGCTTTGCGGCCTGAAGCTCCACGGCATGGCGTTGTCCGTAGGAAAAACTCATGGCATAGGGGGAGAACCCTTCCGCCCTGGCGATTGCCAGGGTTACGGCGGAATCGAGTCCCCCGCTGACCAGGACCACGGCTTTATCGGGCATTTCCGGCTTTATCACCCTTTCCCCTCAACGGCCTCGAATGCTTTCGGGCCAGATGACTTTGTGAAGCTGGAGGTGGAGGCGCACGCAGAGCCCGTCTTCGAGGATCCACTCGGCCAGACTCCGGGGCGCAAGGACGCCATGGACCGGGGAAAAAAGGAGATTCCGGCAGGGGATCCGGGTGCCCACCTTCTTCAGCGCCCTTTTGGCAAAGGCATAGTCTTTCCGATCCTGAATCACAAACTTGACCTGATCCTTCGGTGCCAAGCGGTCCAGGTTTTGCCAATGGATTTTATCGCTTTGGCCGCTGGAGGGGCACTTGAGATCCAGGATCCGGACGCACTCGGGCGGGATGGCGGCGATGTCGAAACTGCCGTTGGTCTCCAAAAGGACCCGGTATCCCTTTTGGATCAAGGCCTGGATCAGTGCCGGCGTATCCTCCTGCATCAAGGGTTCGCCTCCCGTGATTTCCACCAGGAAAGGATTCCAGCGTTTCACGCGGGCCACAACCTGTGCCAGCGACATCTCCTTTCCTTCATCGTAGGCGTAAGTCGTGTCACAGTAGCGGCACCGCAGGTTGCATCCCGTGAGCCGGATAAAGGCACACGGAAGACCGGCGTAGGAAGATTCTCCCTGGATGCTGAAAAAGATTTCATTGACACGAAGCGCCATGGTTCCCCGGGTGTTTTTGCTTTGGTCAAAACAATAGGATAGATAACCGAAAATCGAAGGCCTTGCAAGGCCGGCAGCGGTGCTGTAGGGGGCGCCCTAGGGTCGAAACGGTGATCCTCATGGCCGCGGCGGGCCGCGATTTTTACAGTTTCAACATCTGTCTCAAGGGCATCCCCCGGTATCGGGTCATCGCCTTTACCGCCGCCCGGATTCCTGATGTGGAAAACCGGTGATTTCCGTTTGCGCCGTGGGAACCGGTCGCGGAAAAGCCCGGGCCATCCGCTCCTTCATGGGGCCGCCGGATTCCGGGCGCCGGGACCCCGGCGCCTTTTCAAGGCGCCTTCTTTGCGTTGATTTCGGCCAGCAACGACAGGACCGTCTCCCGGCACTTCAGCTCTGAGATCCAGGCCTCGGGAAGGGCCTTTTCCCCGAGATAAGCCCCAAGCAGCATGCCCGTGACCAGGCCCCGCGCCGCCGAGTCTCCGCCGGCCATCACATTTTCCACCAGGGCCCCTTTCAGGTCCTTTTCATATTTGGCCACCAGGTGGATCACCCCGGGAAACGCGCCTTGGATGTCGCAGGGCAGCCCGAAGGCGGCAAGGGCCTCGCGGGTGTTGTCGGAGACGCTCTCGAGGCCCTTTTGAAGCCAGTCCCCAAGGGGGCGTTGCAGGGAGAGGGTCTTTCGTGCGGCGTTCATGGCATCCACCGGAGGCATCCCTTCCAGGATCCGGGCGGCGGTGTCTGCAAAGAAGGCGGCGCTTTCAATCACCAGGGGATGGTTGTGGGTGACAAGGGTCTGGGCCCGGGCGCTCTCCCGCAGCCGATCCGGATCGTGTGCATAAAAATAGACCAACGGGGCGATCCGGGAGGCGCCGCCCAGGTCGGAAGAAGGGGCCCCGGCTGATCTGAAATCGGCCCCTTTTTCCAGGTTTTTTAGGGTGGTTCGGGTGGCTTGATCCCGGTAACCGGTGTAATCGGAAAACATCTTGCGCCACGCTTCAAGGAAGCCTGGGGCATCAAAGGTCCCTTGCTCGGCGAGAAAGCGCAGCAACAGGAGCGTCTGGTCCCCGTAATGGGTCAGATCCCCCCGGGTCTTGGTGGCATGGAAAGAGTCCTTCAAAGGGGCCTGAAAGGTCTCCAGACGGCCCCATTGGCGCTTGATGCGCCCCGGGTCATAGATCCAGTGGGCGCCCAAGGCCAGGGCGTCTGCGGCAAAGGCGGCCAGTACCATGGCCTGTGCATTGTCTTTCATGGGGAAGCCTCCTTTCGAAGATAAAATCATGGTCTGCCGTGTTCATGGGCTATCCGGAAGTCTGGAGCCTCATGCGCTGTTCGATGCGGTGGACGGCGAGGCTCAGGGTCAAGGTCATCATCAGGTACATGCCGGTGATGGTGATCCAGATTTCAAAAGTCATGTAAGTGGCCGACATCAGTTCCAAGCCCTGGAAGGTGAGTTCCTGGATGGAGACCACCGAGACAATGGCCGAATCCTTGATGGTGGAAATGAATTGACCGGCAAGGGCCGGTAAAATGCGGGGAAGCGCCTGGGGAAAGATGATGTGTCGCAGTTGTTGGGTGCGGGTGAGACCCAGGGCGCAGGAGGCCTCCCACTGACCCATGTCGATGGATTGGATCCCCGCCCGGATGATCTCCGTGATGTAGGAGCCCTCGAAGATTGCCAGGGCGATCACGCCGGAAAGAAAGGGCGAAAGGAGAGACGGGGGGGCAAAAAGAAAGGAAAGGGTCTCAACGGCGTCCTCCCCCGCGTATTCCAGCAGGGACCGGATCCCCACCACCGGAAGCATCCGGTCCGAGACAAAATAGTAGAAGATGAAGATCAAGACCAAGGGCGGAAGGTTCCGAATCAACTGGACATAGACGGTGCCCGTCATTTTCTTGAAAAACCCGTCACTGAGACGGAAAAGACCCATGATCAGGCCGATGAGGGTGCCAAGGAGCGTGGCCCACACGCTCAACTTCAGGGTGATAAAGAGCCCCTGGATGAAGATGTTCGGGATCCAGCGCCGGGCTTGGGGGTCGTATCGGAAAAAGTATTGGGGGATGGCCTGCCAGTTCCAGGGATAATGGAGCTGGAAAAGGATCCGGTGCGCCAGATAGAGCGCACCGGACAGGATGAGCGCCCCGATGATACAATCAAGGGGCGTGATCTTCGGTCTGGAATACACGGTGCAATCCCTGTTTCAAAGGCCCGATTCGGTCATCAAAGACCTCGGCAGGCCTTACTGAATCCGGGATTCCCATTTCCGGGTTTCGAACCAATAGTGCTTGCGCGCCTTCAGGAATCCTTCGGCGCTGACGTAGCGGATCCAGTTGTTGAAGAAATTGAGCGTGTCGAAATCTCCTTTGCGCAGGGCAAATCCGATGGGCTCCTTGGTAAAGGTCTCCGAAAGGGGCAAAAAGAGCTTGTCCGGGTATTTCAGGGCATAAAAGGCCGGGGTGGGCGCCGATGCCACCACGGCATGAACCCGTCCGTTGAGCAGTTCCTGGTATGCCTGGGATTCATCGTCAAACATCCGGATCTTGGCTTTGGGCATGTATTTTTTTGCAGCCGTGACGGCGGTGGAGCCCAGGCGCGCCGCCAGGGTCACATCGGACCGATTGAAGGCGTCGATCCCGGAGAATCCCTGCGCCCGTTTCTTGTGGGCCACCATGGACATCCCGGTGTAGTCATAGGGGATACTGAAGTTGACCTTCAGGTTTCGTTTGGGCAGAATGCCCATGCCGCCGATGATCACATCGAATTTTCCGGTGATCAGGGCCGGGATGATGCCGGCCCACTTGGTGGGCACGAATTCGACTTTCACGCCCATATCCTGGGCCAGCCGCGTGGCCACATCGATTTCAAAACCGATGAGTTTGCCGGTCTTGTCCTTCATGGCCCAGGGCACGAAGGTGGACATGCCCACCCGCATCACGCCCCGCCTCAGGATCTGCTCCACGGTGCTTTCCTGTGTCAATTTCTTCTGAATCTCCCCGGACCACGCGGAAGATGCCAGCAGCGCCATCAAAAACAAGATCCCTGAAATCGTCATGATTTTTTTAAACGTCGTCATGTTGCCTCCTTTTTTTTGGAATCATGAACGGTTCAATCGCTTTTCCATGAAAAAGACGCACCCGGAAAGGGTGAGGGTCAGCATCAAGTAGACCGCCGCCACCGTAAACCAGACTTCAAAGACCAGGTAGGTTTCCGCGATAATGGCCTGGGCCCGCATGGTGAGATCATACACCGCGATGGTGCTGACCAGGGCCGAATCCTTGACAAGGGATACGGCCTGCCCGGTGAGGGGGGGCAGCATTTTCCGGATTCCCTGGGGAAGGATGACGTACCGGTAACTCTGGTATCGGGTCAATCCCATGCTGTGGGCGGCTTCCCACTGGCCTTGGGGAATGGAGAGGATGGCGCTTCGAAAGATTTCAGAGGCATAAGCGCCTTCGAAAAGGCTCAGTGCCAGGACCGCGGAGACGAACCGGCCCAGATCCAGAATGGGCGCCAGCACGAAGTAGATGAAAAAGAGCTGGACCAGAAGCGGCGTGTTGCGGATGGTTTCCAGGTAGGCTCTGGCCATCGCCCTGCCGATGAAGGACCGGGAAAGCCGCAACAGGGCCGTGGCAAGCCCCACCCCTGCGGCAAGGACAAGGCTGACGCCCGTCACCCGAAGGGTCACCCCCAGGCCCCGGAGGATGGGCCCCGGAACAAAGCGAGAGCCCTCAAGGGTGCCGAAGAACTGGGGAATTCTGTACCACTGCCATGGATAGCCGCCTTCCGCCGTACCCCTGGAAACCAGGTAGACCCCCATGGCGCAGAGCATCACAAATCCCAGCACTTCATGAAACCGCGGCCGGGGTAAGGCGCCTGTTGGGCATGGGGTGCACTTTCGCGTCATGGATCTTTCAAGGGTAAGAGTCTGTCATCGGTTGAGAATTCTATCAAAAAGGTATAAAAGAACCTTAACCGTTTTCTTTTTCAAGTCAAGGTGAAAGCACTTGCGTATGCCCAGCTTGCGGGACATTGAAGATGCGGCGGCCCGCCTCAGACACCGGGTGCTGCGCACGCCCCTGGTCTTTTCCCCCTATCTTTCCAGATACTTCGGGGCGTCTGTCCACTTGAAGCTGGAAAACCTTCAGAACACCGGCTCTTTCAAGGTTCGGGGGGCCACCTACAAACTGCTTTTGGAAAAGGGGGAAAGGGCCCTGAAAGAAGTGGTGGCGGCATCCGCCGGCAACCACGCCCAGGGCGTGGCCCTGGCCGCCCGGGAAGCCGGCCTCAAAGCCACCATCGTGATGCCGGAATGGGCCTCCATCAGCAAGCAGGAAGCCACCCGCGGCTATGGAGGGAACGTCATCCTCTCCGGGAAGACCGTGGCGCAAAGCCTGAAAGCGGCCGAGGCACTGGCCGGCAAAGACGCCCTGTTGATCCATCCCTTCGATGATTTGCGGATCATCGCGGGACAGGGAACCGTGGGCCTGGAAATACTGGAGGATCTGGACAAACCGGATAAGATCCTTGTGCCGGTGGGCGGCGGGGGACTCGCCGCCGGCATCGCTGTTGCCGTGAAGTCCAGGTGTCCGCAGACCCGGATCATCGGCGTCCAGGCCGCGGCGTGTCCCTCCGCCCTCAGGGCGCGACGCCTGGGGAAACGGGTGCAGGTGGCGGCCGGGCCGACGCTGGCAGACGGAATCGCCGTCCCAAGGATCGGTAAGACCCCGTTCAAGATCCTCGAAAGGCACGTGACCGCACTGGTGGGGGTCGAAGAAGAATCCATCGCCTCTGCCGTCCTCATGCTTTTGGAAAAAAAGAAGATCCTGGCCGAAGGCGCGGGGGCGGCGCCCCTGGCGGCCTTGCTGGAAGGGCACATCCGGGTGACGCCCGGCGAAAAAATCGTCCTGGTCATCAGCGGCGGCAACATGGACAGCCCCTTGATCGGACGCATCATCAACCAGGGGCTCCTCCGGAACGGTCGGGTGATGCGCATGACCGTGGGGCTCGAAGATGTTCCGGGATCCCTGGCCGCGCTTCTTTCCCATGTGGCGCGCCTGAAAGGCAACGTCCTCCACATACGGCATCAGCGAAACGTGGAAGGCCTCCCCATCAACATGAGCCGCGTGGCCGTTGAAGTGGAGACGCGGGGTTTCGACCATATCCGCAAGATCCGGAGCGCTTTGAAAAAAGCCGGGTACGACCTTCAAGGGCCGCTTCAGCAGGGGTTTTGAAACCCGGGGACCGGACGCCCCGGGGTTTTTTGAAAAATCGAAATGCGTGAAGGGATATCTTGAAAAACGTTCAAAAGCCAAGGTGGAAATACCAGGAAATCACTTCAGGCCCCACGTGGACGTAGGCGATGGCCCCCGCCGAGAGGAAGGGGCCGAAAGGCAGGGCGGTCTGGAGGCCCTTTCGGGATCGCATCATGATCAGGACGCCCACCACGGATCCTGTCATGGATGCGAGCATGACGGTGAAAAGCACGCCTTTCCAGCCGATCATGGCGCCGATCATGGCCAGTAGTTTGATGTCCCCGCCCCCCATGCCCTCTTTATGGGTGAACGCGTGATAGAGCAGGGCAACGACCCATAACGTCCCGCCCCCCACAAGGATCCCGATCACCGCCTCCAGCACGTGCATTCCGGGGAGGAAGGCCGATGCCGCCAGGGCCGCCCCCATCCCCGGCAAGGTGATGCGATCCGGAATGATCCGGTGGTCGATGTCGATGAAGGCGATGGTCAACAGGGCCGCAACAAAAATAAAAAAGACGAGTCCCTGGAAAGAGAGTCCGTACCGAACTGCCAGGGAAAGGGCCAAAAGGCCGGTCAACAGTTCCACCAGCGGGTAACGGAAAGGGATGATGGCCTTGCAGGACCGGCACCGTCTTTTCAGCAGGAAATAGCTGAGGATGGGGATGTTGTCGTAAAAAGCAATGGCCGTGCCGCATGCCGGACACCTGGAGCCCGGATAAAACACGGAGCGTTTTTCAGGGATCCGATGGATGCACACATTCAAGAAGCTTCCCACGCAGGCGCCGAGAAGAAAGACGACCCCTTGGATCAGCAGCTTTTCCGACATAAATATCCTTTTTTGAACAAATCCTTGTTGACACCACTGGTGGCGGACTCTATGGGGAATGTGCCGGAAAATCAAGATCCAGGTTGTCAAAGAAGGAACCAGGAGTATAATACCTGAATCTTGCATGAAAATGGATGAGAACAACAAGCTCCAAGGGATGCAGGATCCGGGCAATTAAGATTATGATGTTGCATCGCCGGGAAACCCTCTTCTTTCGAATACCGGAGGGGCCCAAGGAGTGCAAATGGCGGAAACAGACAAGGACGATCTGATCAGTATACTGGAGGGCCGGGAAAAAGGGACGGAAGTCCCCACCACCTTGCCCCTTCTCCCTGTCAGGGATGCGGTGATCTTCATCGATATGGTCCTTCCCCTTTTTGTCAGCAGGGAAAGATCGGTGCAAGCGGTGGAAGAAGCCGTCTCCCAGGAGGGGTTCTTGTTTTTGGCCACCCAGAAGGATCCGGGCATCGAAAAACCCAAGCCGGCCGATATCTATTCACTGGGGACAGTGGCCAAGGTCCTTCGCACCCTCAAGCTTCCTGACGCCAGCGTCAAAGTCCTCGTGCAGGGGATCCTGCGGGGTCGGATCCTCCAGTACGAAGCCCTATCCCCCTTTTTTCGCGTCAAGATCGAGCCCCTTCCTGAAAAGGCCGTGGAAAAGGTCAGCCTCGAAATCGAGGCCCTCATGCGAAATGTCCGGGAGCAGTCCGAAAAGGTGCTCTCCCTCCGGGGCGAGCTGTCCGCCGATGTGAAGGCCATCCTTGCCGACATCGATGACCCGGGGCGATTGGCCGACATCGCTGCCTCGAACCTGAAACTGAAAATCGATGAGTCCCAGGCGATATTGGAGCTCATCGATCCCATTGATCGTCTCCGGAGGATCAACGATTTCTTGTCCAGGGAAGTGGAACTTTCCGCCATGCAGGCCAAGATTCAATCGGATGTCCGGGACGAGATTTCCAAATCCCAGCGGGACTATTTCCTCCGGGAACAGGTCCGGGCCATTCATCGGGAACTGGGCGATTTTGACGACCGGGGCATGGAGCTGGCGGAGTATCGAAAGAAAATCCGGCGGGCCCGGATGCCCCGGGAGGCGGAACGGGAGAGCAGAAAACAGCTCAAACGGCTCGAACAGATGTACCCCGACTCGGCGGAAGCCTCGGTGGTGAGAACCTATCTGGACTGGTTGACCGAGTTGCCGTGGAAGAAATCCACCAAAGACATCATTGATATCCAAGCCGCCAAGGAGATCCTGGATACCGACCACTACGGCCTTGAACGTGTCAAGGCGCGCATCCTGGAATACCTCAGCGTCCGGAAGCTGAACCCGAAAATGAAGGGACCCATCCTGTGCTTCGTGGGACCCCCGGGCGTGGGGAAGACCTCCCTGGGTCGGGCCATTGCCCGGGCACTGAATCGGCGGTTTGTCCGCGTATCCCTGGGCGGGCTTCGGGACGAGGCGGAGATCCGGGGGCATCGGCGGACGTATATCGGTGCCATGCCGGGGAGGATCCTCCAGGGATTGAAACAGTGCGGTGCCAACAACCCGGTCTTCATGATGGACGAAATCGACAAACTCGGATCCGATTTTCGGGGGGATCCTTCCTCGGCGCTTTTAGAAGCTCTGGATCCTGAACAAAATTATTCATTTAGTGATCATTATATAAACCTTCCCTTTAACCTTTCAAGGGTCATGTTCATCCTCACGGCGAACATGACGGACACGATTCCCCCCGCCCTCCTGGATCGGATGGAGGTGATTTTGATCCCGGGGTATTCAGAAGAAGAAAAGCGCGTTATTGCCTTCAAGCATTTGATCCCGAGGCAGGTGGCCGAAAACGGTCTGTCGATGGATCTCGTCCGCATCAGCCCGGCCGCCCTGACAACGATGATCCGGGAGTACACTGCGGAAGCCGGGCTTCGTAACCTGGAACGGGAAATCCAGGGCATCTGCAGGAAAGTGGCCCGGCGGGTCGCCGAAGGACAGGAGGGCCCCTTTCGGATCACCCGGGGCAACCTCGTTCGGTTTTTGGGGGTTCCCAAGTACCTGCCGGAAATGGAGGACGAGCCGGCCCAGGTGGGCCTGGCCGCCGGACTGGCCTGGACCCAGGTGGGGGGGGAGGTGATGTATGTGGAGGCCACCCTCATACCGGGAAAAGGGGAGCTGCTTCTCACGGGCCAACTGGGTGAGATCATGCAGGAATCCGCCCGCGCCGCAGTGACTTACGCCCGGAAAAACCTGAAGGCCTTCGGCGTCCAAAAGGGGTATCTGGAGAACAAGGACATCCACATCCATGTGCCGGCCGGCGCCACGCCCAAAGACGGGCCTTCCGCGGGCATTGCCATGGCCGCGGCCCTGGTTTCGGCCATCCGGAAGAAACCCGTGGACAACACCCTCGCCATGACCGGTGAGATCACCCTGTTGGGTCGGGTCCTCCCGGTGGGCGGGCTCAGGGAAAAGGCCCTGGGGGCCCTGCGCACGGGCATTCGAACCATCCTCATTCCGGACAAAAACCAAAAAGAGCTCAAGGAAATGCCCAAGAGCGTGAGGCGCAGGATCCGCTTTGTGCCGGTAAAACACATGGACGAAGTCCTGGCCATTGTCTTTGGAAAGGCGGGGCAGGAAAAAGAGCAAAAGACCGTTTAAGGGTTTGGGAGCAGGGGGATCCCGTGCGGATTCTTGCATGTGATGCAACGGCGCGCCATTGCAGCGTGGCCCTTGTCGCCTCGCATGGGGTGCTCGGTGAGGTCTCGGAAGCAGACCCGGAAACGCATTCCCGGCATCTCATGGCCAGGATCGACCAGGTGCTCTCCGATTGTGGAATCGGCCTTTCGGACCTCGATGGCTTTGCGGTCGCCCACGGGCCGGGAAGCTTTACCGGCCTGAGGATCGCCGTGAGTACGGTCAAGGGCCTGGCCGTGGCCGTGGGCAGGCCGGTGGCCACTGTCTCGAGTCTCGATGCCCTGGCCTTTCAGGCCCCGTGTTCCGGATGCTTGATTTGTCCTGTCCTGGATGCCCGGAAAGGGGAGGTTTACTTTTCGCGTTGTCGAGTGAAAAAGGGGCGGCTGTATCGAGAAATGAAAGAAAGGGTGGGGCCGCCGGAGGCGCTGGTGGCCGGCATTCACACGCCCTGTCTCTTCATCGGGGAAGGGGCGCTCAAGTATAAAGAGGCCATTCAAGAGGCCCTGGGCGGACTCGCCCGTTTCCCGGGGCCCGAAGACCACGCCATCCGCGCCTCGGCGGTGGGACGCCTGGGTCTTGAGAGGTTCGGAAAAGACCGGGCAATGGACCCGGATGGGGTCCTCCCCGTGTATATCCGACAGGCCGATGTGCGCACCCCCCGAGTCGAGGGGGCGTTCAAAGGGAAAAGCGTCAAAAAAGGTTGAATTGACAGAAGAAACGGTCTATACTGGATCCAGATAAATGAAATACCGCCAACACGGCAATCGAATCCGAAACAGCCGCATCCCTGTTGCCCGCGCCGGTTATCCCTTCATCGGAATATCGGGCCTTGTGACAGGGGGACTCGCCCTTTCGGGGGCTACCGCCTGGGCGGTCCCGGCCCTGGTGCTGACGGTTTTCATCGTCTCTTTTTTTCGGGATCCGGAACGGAAAATTCCGGATGAACCCGGGGCCGTCGTTGCGCCGGCCGACGGTCGCGTGGTCCGTGTGGAAACGGTTCCCAAAAGCCCTTTTTACGAGGCGCCGTGCAAAAAGATCGGCATCTTCATGTCCATCTTCAACGTGCATGTCAACCGCATCCCGTACGAGGGGCGCCTCAGGGCCATTCGGTACAGCAAGGGCGCCTTTATGGCGGCCGATAAGGACCGGGCTTCCGAACTCAACGAGCGCAACGCCCTTTTGCTGGAGACCCGGAGCGGAAAAGCGATCTCCATCGTCCAGGTTGCAGGGCTCATTGCGCGGCGGATCGTCTGTGTCGTTCGTGAAAACGAGCCGGTGGTTCGCGGGCAACGATTTGGCCTCATCCGTTTCGGGTCGCGGGTGGATCTCTATCTTCCCGAGACCACCCTCATTCGGGTGCGGGCGGGGGAGCGTGTGCGGGCAGGCGCGTCCATTGTCGGGTATCTTCGATGAAGAAAAAGAAACGCTATAGAAAAGCCAGGAGCAAGCGGGCCCGGGGGATTTATGTACTCCCGAACCTTTTGACTTCCTTAAACCTTTTCGCCGGGTTTTATGCCATCGTTGCGGCCGTCAACCAGAAATTTACAGCCGCTGCCGCAGCCATCCTCATCGGGGTCGTATTCGATATCCTGGACGGCAAAGTGGCCCGGGCCACGAAAACAAACAGCCGATTCGGACTGGAATACGATTCTCTGGCCGACTTGATCACCTTCGGCCTTGCACCCGGATTGATGATCTATCTCTGGGTGCTGAAGCCCTTGGGAAGAATCGGATGGCTGGGGGGATTCCTCTTCTTGGCCTGCGGCGCCTTGAGATTGGCCCGTTTCAATGTTCAAACCCAAAGCAGTGCGGAACATTTCACGGGATTGCCCATTCCGGCCGCCGCCGGGATGAGTGCCTCCACCGTCTTGCTTTTCCACAGGATGGGCGTTTCGCCCTATCCGGTGCTCATGTTGCTGTTGCTTTATTTCCTTTCCTTTTTGATGGTGAGCACCATTCCCTTTAAGAGCTTCAAGGACGTGGAACTGTTTCGAAGGATGAAGTTCAATGTCCTGGTGGCGGCCGTTTTGTTGATGATGTTCATTGCGGCATTGCCTTCCATCGCCCTGTTCTTCATCGGGGCTGCATATATCCTGCTGGGTCTTTTCAATGCCTTCCGCACCTCTTTGAAGCGAAAATCCCGCCTTCCGGCAACCCTTGAAAAAGACGATGAAAAGGCGCTTCCGGCGCCTCAAAAGTAAGCTCGGGCGGCCTCGCATCATCCGGAGTCTTAAAAGGAGGGAACCAATCAAGAAAAGGAAAAAAGAAATATCCACCGACCCCGGCCTTGACTTGAACAAAATTTGAAGCATGTTAGGAAATACCGGCATGGCAACGCGTTTTCGATAAATTCACAAAAGGTGGTAGGATATGACGGCAAAAACGTTTCATGTGGCGGTGGTGGGGGCGACCGGTGCCGTGGGGGACCAGATGATCCGGTGTCTGGAAGAACGGCAATTCCCTGTAAAGGCCTTGAAACCTTTGGCCTCCAGGCGGTCTGTGGGGAGAACGATTCGCTTCAAGGGGGAAAGCCTCCCCGTCCAAGAGCTCAAGGAAGACTCTTTTAAGGATGTGGACATTGCGCTCTTTTCAGCAGGCGGGGGAATCAGCACCCGTTTTGCGCCGCATGCGGCCCGGGAAGGATGTGTGGTCATCGACAATTCCAGTGCCTGGCGCATGGACCCGGAGGTTCCTCTGGTGGTTCCCGAAGTCAACCCCCGTGCGGTGGCGGGATATACCCGGAAAGGCATCATCGCCAATCCCAATTGTTCCACCATTCAAATGGTGGTGGCCTTGAACCCGATTCATCAGCGTTTCAAGATCAAAAGGGTCGTGGTGACCACTTACCAGGCGGTATCCGGAACGGGCAAAAAGGCCATTCATGAACTCTTTGATCAAACCCGGGCCATGATCCATTTCTTGGACGTCCAAAAAGAGGTCTACCCCCACCGCATCGCCTTCAACTGCCTGCCCCATATCGATGTCTTCCTGGAAAACGGATATACCAAAGAAGAGATGAAAATGGTGCATGAAACCCATAAGATCCTCGAGGATGACACCATTGGCGTCACGGCCACAACCGTCCGTGTCCCGGTCTTCTTCGGCCACAGCGAGGCCGTTAACGTGGAGACCGAGGAGGCCATGGCGCCGCAGGACGTGAAATCGATTCTGGAAAAGGCCCCGGGTGTGAAAGTGGTGGATGATCCCTCACAAAACCGGTATCCCATGCCCATCGATGCCGCCGGCCAGGACCTGACCCTCGTGGGGCGCATCCGGAAAGACGAATCGGTTGAACACGGCGTCAATATGTGGGTGGTGGCCGACAATATCCGCAAAGGTGCGGCCACCAATGCGGTCCAGATTGCCGAAATCCTCATGGATGAATACCTGTAAGGAGGAAATACCCATTGGATCGAATTCCCATCACCCATGCCGGGTACGAAGCGTTGAAAAAGGAGCTGGAGCATCTGCGATCCGTGGAGCGGCCGAAAAATATCCAGGCCATCGAGGAAGCCCGGAGCCACGGTGATTTGTCGGAGAACGCCGAATATGAGGCCGCCAAGGATCGACAGGGCTTCCTGGAGCGTCGGATCAGCGAATTGCAATACAAGTTGGCCCATGTGGACATCATCGATCCGGGGAATCTGCCGAAAGACCGTGCGGTATTCGGCTCCAGGGTGGTCCTGGAAAATATCGACACCGGGGAAGAGGTGACCTACCAGTTGGTGGGGCCCGATGAATCGAATGTGGAAGAGGGGCGTATTTCTATCCTGTCGCCCTTGGGAAAGGCCATCGTGGGAAAGGCGCCGGGCAGCGAGATCGAAGTCCAAACGCCCGGGGGGAAACGCTGTTATGCACTGGTGGATATTGTGTGAAGCCATCCGTGTCGATTGAAAGGACTTCAAACGGCTTAAACGCGTTGGATCAGATTGAGGAGGTCGGATTTTGGCAAGAATAACCATTGAAGATTGTCTAAAAAGAGTAAAGAACCGATTCTTATTGGTTCACATGGCGGCCAAACGGGTGCGTCAGATCCGGGAAGGATCGGAGTACCTGGTCAAGTCCCCCAAGAACGAAGACATCGTCGTCGCCCTCAGGGAGATTGCAGCCGGGAAAGTGGTTTTAAAGGAAGACAAAAAGGAAGACAAAGAGGAAGACAAAGAGGAAGACAAAGAGGCGGAACAGGCCCAGCCTGTTTCCGGTACCCGAGGGGCATGAGTCGATCCCGCAATACTTACAGCCACAAGACGATCAACCGGTTTTTGGGAAAAGCATTG
>JALVQN010000161.1 GCA_027025555.1 Desulfobacterales bacterium | reverse complement strand
GGATCTCGTTTCGCATCTGGATTTCATCATCGGTAAACTGGGGTGCCGTTTCATTCAACTGCTCCCCGTGCATCCCACGCCCACCACCTATGGCCGGATGGGGCGGTTCGGGAGCCCTTACGCCGCCTTGAGCTTTTCCACCGTGGATCCCGCCCTGGCCCGGTTCGATCCCAGGGCCACCCCCACCGAACAGTTTCTGGAGCTGGTGGATGCCGTCCATGCCCGGGGCGGAAAGCTGATCCTCGATATGGCCGTCAACCATACCGGATGGGCGGCCCTGCTCCATGACACCCACCCCGAATGGCTCAAGCGCTCCCCCGACGGACAGATTCAGGTGCCGGGTGCCTGGGGGGTCCGGTGGGAGGACCTCACCCAACTCGATTACAGTCAAAAGGCATTGTGGCGGTACATGGGACGGGTCTTCTTGAGATGGTGCCGGCGGGGCGTGGATGGATTTCGTTGTGACGCCGGGTACATGATCCCTGTGGACGCCTGGAAGTACATGGTGGCGTTGGTGCGGGAAGAATTTCCAGACACGATTTTTTTCCTGGAAGGACTGGGCGGAAAGATCTCGGTCACCCGGGATCTGCTCAACAGGGCCGATTTCAACTGGGCCTATTCCGAGCTTTTCCAGAATTACGACCGGCGTCAAATCGAAGCGTATCTGCCGGGCGCCGTTGATATTTCCAAAAGCGACGGCATCTTGATTCATTTTGCCGAAACCCACGACAACCCCCGCCTGGCCGCCCGTTCCCGCACCTGGGCCAGGATGCGGACCGCCCTTTGTGCGCTCCTGTCCCACCAGGGGGGCTTCGCCTTTGCCAACGGCGTGGAGTGGTACGCCACGGAAAAAATCAACGTGCACCAGGCGCCCTCCCTCAACTGGGGCGCCTCTTTTAATCAAGTGGATCACATTGCCAGGCTCACGCGCATCCTCAGGGAACATCCCGCCTTTTTCGATGAAACCTCCGTGGAGATGATCCAGGAAGGCGAGGGCAACAGCCTCGTCTTATTCCGCGCCCATGGCCCCACCGGGAAAACGCTGTTGATTGTCGCCAACCTGGATGACCGGGCCCCCACCCTTGCCCGCTGGAAACGGGCCCGTGCGCCCATGCAGGAAGGGCGTCTTTGGGATCTTCTCACCGGAAAACAAGTGGAGGTACATTTGACGGGAGACGCGGCCCAACTGGACCTGGATCCGGGGCAGGTGTTGTGTCTTTCCGGGGATTTTCAGGATACGCTGCAAATCGAATCAGGTCCAAGGGAGGCGTTTTTCGAACCCGAACGGCTCGTTTTCCAGCGCATGCGGGCCGCGGTCCTCGATGTCTGGCGGCACCTCCGCGGCGAGGGGGATCTCGGCCAGATGGATGTGGATGCCGCCTGCAAAGGCCTTCAAAAAGATCCCGAAGGCTTTTGCCGCAGCCTGAATGGGAAAGGAAGCGACTCCCGGGTGGTGCTCTGGAACTGGCCCCGGGACGTGAAGCGGCAAATCATGGTGCCGCCCGGCCATTTCCTTCTGGTCCAGGCCGCGGTCCCTTTCCGGGGACGGATCCAGCAGGGATCCCGGGTGCTGGCGGTTCAAGACAGTCTTCCGGGTCCGGACCAGGACCGTTTTATTCTCTTTACCCCGCTGCCGCCGCCCCCGACGCATACGGCCTTTACCCTCCATCTTTTTGTTCATCTGCCGGAAGGGACACAGCGGATCCAGGCGCCCTTGCTCTATTTGAGCCTTCCGAAGGCGACCCCTTTGAAGACAATGCTTCGGAAAAAAGCCTTGAACAGCCCGGTGCCTCCTTATTTTCTGACCACCAACGGACGCGGGGGAATGGTCCGGGCGCCGGTGAGGTGGGGAGAATTGACCAGCCGCTACGACGCCTTGCTCGCGGCAAATCCCGATCCGAAGCGACCCTCCGATCGCTGGATCCTGTGGTCCCGGTGTCGGGGATGGATCGTCTTCCAGGACTATTCCCAGGAGATCTGCGCCACCTGCATGGAAGCCTTTCGAATCGAAGATTCCTTTGAAGGCCTCTGGCGCTTCAAGATGCCCGTCGGCATGGGCCAACATGTCATGATCCGCATTTCCCTTACCATGGAAAAGGGCCAAAACCGAACCCTCATGAAGGTGACCCGGGAAAAGGCCCCGGGCACCGGCGGCGGGCTTTCCGATGATCAGGGCGTCACCCTCATTTTGCGCCCGGACATTGAAAGCCGCTCCTTTCACGGCGTCACCAAGGCATACGCCGGCCCGGAACACGCGTGGCCCAAGGCGGTGACCCCTAAAGAGAAAGGTTTCTTATTTCAGCCGGGGAGCGCTCCGGCCCTGGTCATGGACATTTCCACCGGGCACTTTGTGCAAGAACCCCAGTGGCATTACATGGTGTATCGACCCCAAGACGCCCGGCGGGGCGAAGATCCCCATTCGGACTTGTTCAGTCCGGGATACTTTTCCTGCAAGCTCAAAGGGGGAGAAACCGTCACGGTGGCCGGCGCCGTGGAAACCGCCGAAAAAGGGCCCCCCTCTTCTTCGGGGAGGGCGCCGGAGCCGGCGGGTTCGCGCCCGGCTTGCTGCGATTCAGAGGAAAAGGCCCTTTTAGGGGACATGATCCGCGCCCTGGACCATTATCTCGCTGAGCGGGACGGCGAACAGACCGTGATTGCCGGGTATCCCTGGTTTCTGGACTGGGGGCGGGACGCCCTCATTTTCACCCGGGGCCTCATTGCGGCCGGAAGACTGGATGCGGCCCGGTCCATACTCCGCCAATTCGGACGCTTCGAATCCCGGGGGACACTGCCCAACATGATCGGGGAAAAGGGCCCCCTCAACCGGGACACCTCGGACGCGCCCTTATGGTTTGTGGTGGCGTGCCGGGATCTGGCGAAGGCCGAAAAAGGTCCGCCCGCCAAACTGTTCGAGATGCCTTGCACCCATCGTCGCCTCAAGGAAATCCTGCTTTCCATCCTGGAATCCTTCATCAAAGGCACGCCCAACGGCATCCGGATGGATCCGAAAACCGGCTTGATCTTCAGCCCGGCCCATTTCACATGGATGGACACGGATCATCCGGCCGGCACCCCCCGCCAGGGGTATCCCATTGAAATCCAGGCCCTGTGGCATGCCGCCCTGGTCTTTTTAGCCCATGTTGTGCCTGTTGAAGAAAAAAGCCGCCTGGAAGCCCTTGCCCGGCAGGTGCGCGCATCGGTCGTTCGGCTCTTCTGGCTTGAGGAGAAAGGGTATCTGTCCGACTGCCTTCACGCCCAACCCGGGCAGGGTGCCGAGTCCGCCGAAAAGGACGATGCCCTTCGGCCCAACCAGATTTTTGCGATTACCCTGGGCCTGATGCAGGACATGGAAGTGAACGCGGGCATCCTTTCCGCCTGCCGGGAGCTCCTGGTCCCGGGCGCCCTCCGCAGCCTGGCGGACCGGCCCCTGGAAAGACCCCTTCCCATCGTTCATGAGGGACGCCTCCTCAACGATCCGCACCGACCGTATCAGGGACGCTACGAGGGCGACGAAGATACCCGCCGGAAACCCGCCTACCACAACGGCACCGCCTGGACGTGGCCCTTTCCCTCCTTCTGTGAGGCGCATGCCGGAGTGTATCCCCGAACCGGAAAGGCCGCGGCAAAAGCCTGGCTTTCAAGCGCCATGCACCGGGTCAACAGGGGGTGCATCGGGCATATCCCGGAAATCGTGGAT
>JALVQN010000160.1 GCA_027025555.1 Desulfobacterales bacterium | reverse complement strand
CCACAACTACGCAGTCTACCGCGTGAGCCCGGGTGAAGGCAGCGACCTCAGCCCGGAGGCCTTCAAATTGATGGCGCTTCAGGTCACCCATAGGGTTGTTCAGGATTTCAAGAAAGGGAAAAAGGCGCCTTCGACGGGGGCCCTTTCAGAAAGGCTCGGATGTCCTCCGCACCTTGTGAAATCGACCCTCGACACCCTTCTTGCCGCCGGTATCCTCTCTGAAGTCCGCGCCCAAGACGACGGGACCCCCCCGGCAGCCTATCAACCCGGATGCGATACGGATCTGATCACCATCGGATTCGTCCTGGAAGCCTTGGATCGCCGGGGATCCCCCCGGCTCCCTTTTTCCGAAACAGCCGAAACCCGATGCTTCCGTCAGGCGCTGGCCGCCTTTTCCGAGGTCATCCGACGATGCCCCGAAAATAAGAAGTTGAAAGAAATATAGCTTAGGTCTCAGGAGGTTTGCTTCCCCTGACGATATGGTACGTCACGGACTTGTATCCGAGAACCTTCTGAATATGAAACACGAGGACCCGGCTTTCGTAATTTTCAACGTATTGTTTCAACCCGCGTCGGCATTCCCGAAACGTCCGGCTCTGGATATTGGCCACCAGTTTGTCGATCTGCTGGGCCCGGCCTTCACAGATGACGTGGGGCCCGTCGCCGATGAGGACCTCCCATTCCCCTGCCACCAAAATCCCCAATCGCTCCATGCACGGGTAGAAAGTCTCCAGGACGTACTTTTCATAATCCGCCTTTTTCTGGCTGATGACGTCCCACATTTGATTGAACTTGACGGTGTCTTCCTTGATGTCCGTGGAATAGGCTTCTTTCTTGCCCGTTGAAACAAGGACTTTGGTCTTGTAATTCTTGACGTAGTTGTTCAGTTCATCAATGAGCTTCTTGTACCGCTTGTCCGTCAAGGCTTTTTCAAGAAGATCCAGATCGTTGGTCACCCCTTCGAAGATGATTTCGGAATAGGCCCCGATGAGCACTGTCCATCCGGCCACGGTGTGAATACCCAGTCGATTGATTTCAGGAATAAATCGATGGGTCATGAATTTTTCATAATCGTTGACGCGTTGGTGGTCAACACTCCAGTATTGGTTGAATTTAACCGGCATGGAGATCCCTCCTTTTTGGATGTCGCCGCTCCCGCCGACACTCTAAATGAGATACGCTAAAAAGTGTCGCCCTGGAACCGCCGAACTGGGGTTTTCTTTCCGCCCTTTTGGATTCATTTACCCTGAACACCGCCTCCAATCAAGGATAAAAAGTGAAGGCCCTCTCACCCGATGAGGGTATAGACATGCTCCAGGGCCTGGTCCAGGTTTTCAATGCGGTTTCCGCCTGCTTGAGCCATGTCGGGTCTTCCGCCGCCGCTGCCGCCGACAAGGGCCGCGATCTCCTTGATGAGGTTTCCGGCATGGAAACGCGGTGTCAGGTCCTTTGTCACCACGGTCACAAGCAACACCCGCTGGTCGGCGATGCTTCCCAGAACGATGATCCCGGATCCCATGCGATCCTTGAAGCGATCGGCCAAGTTCCGCAAGGCGGCGGGGGTTTCCACGGCAACCTTCCTGGACAGGACCCGGATACCGTTGATGGTGCGGATGTCTCCTTCCACCCCATCGGCGGTGGCGGCGGCCAGGCGCTCCTTCAGGCGTTCCACCTCTTTCTCCAGGGCCTTCAAGCGTGTCTGAAGGGCCTCCAGGCGGGCGGGGATTGCCTCCGGCTTTTCCCTCAGGCGGTCCGCTGTCTCACGAAGAATGCCGGAGACCTTCTGAACGAACGCCACCGCCTCCTTTCCGGTGACGGCCTCGATGCGCCGCACCCCGGAAGCCACGCTCGATTCGCCGATGATCTTGAAAAAACCGATGCGCCCGGTGTTGTCGATGTGGGTCCCGCCGCACAGTTCCTTGCTGAATGAGGCAAGGGAAACGACCCGGACACGATCCCCGTATTTTTCCTCAAACAGGGCCACGGCGCCGGTCCGGAAGGCCTGGTCGGCATCCATCTCCTCGGTGCGCACCTCGATGGCCTCCCGGATCTTCTCATTGACGGCCGCCTCAATCTGATCCAGCTGCCCGGCATCGATGGAGGCAAAATGGGTGAAATCAAAACGCAACCGGTCCGGTGCCACCAAGGAACCCGCCTGTTTGACGTGGTCTCCCAAGACCCGGCGCAACACGGCATGGAGGATGTGGGTTGCCGTGTGATTCAGGGCGACGGCTTCCCGTTTCCCGGCATCCACACTCAGGGTGAGGCCCTGGTTTTTTTCAATGCGGCCTTCCAAGACCTTCCCCTTATGGATGATGATCCCCGTGGGATCTTTGATGGTATCGAGGATTTCCCCGAAAACGCCGGTGCCTTTAAATGTCCCGGTGTCTCCCACCTGGCCGCCGGCTTCTGCATAAAACGGCGTGATATCCGTGACGATTTCGAGCGTCTCACCGGGGCCGGCAGCCTCGATTTCCCGGCCGTCCTCCACCAAGAGAACGACCTTTCCCTCGGCCGTGAGGCGGTCGTATCCCACAAACGTGGGTTGGAATCTGCTTCTAGCAAGGCTTTTATAGGCGTCTGCAAGCTCCCTGAAAACCGATACGGATCGAGACTTTTCCCGTTGCGCCGCCATGGCCCGATCAAACCCCTCGAGATCCAGCGTCAACGCCTCGTCCCGAACCACGTCCCTGACGATGTCCACCGGGAATCCATAGGTGTCATAGAGCCTGAAGACCACGTCTCCGGGGACTTGGGTGAGACCCTTGGCCTTCATCTCTTCAAGGGTTTCGTTCAAGAGTCGAAGCCCGTGATCAAGGGTCTCCATGAACCGGATTTCCTCGTTTTGGATCACATTCTCGATGAAGGTGCGGGCCTCGGAAAGTTCGGGATAGGCGTTTTTCATGATGTCGAAAACCACCCTCGCGCTGCGGAACAAAAAGGGGCGCTTCAAGCCGATGTTTCTGCCGTACCGGATGGCTCTCCGAATGATCCGGCGCAAGACATATCCCCGTCCCTCGTTGGAAGGCAGGACCCCGTCGCCGATGAGAAAAGCGGCAGCCCGGGAGTGGTCGGCGATCACCTTCATGGCCACATCCCCCTTTTCAGAGGCGCCGTAAGCCTCTCCGGAAAGTGTTTCCACCTTCCGGATGATGGGCCGGATGAGGTCCGTGTCGAAATTGGTTTCCACCTTCTGGATGACCGACACCACGCGCTCAAGCCCCATGCCGGTGTCGATGCTGGGCTTGGGCAAAGGGGTCATCTTCCCCGAGGCGTCCCGGTTGAACTGCATGAACACCAGGTTCCACAGTTCCAAATACCGGTCGCATTCGCATCCGATCTTGCAATCCGGTCGGCCGCACCCGAAGGCCTCTCCCCGGTCCATGATGATCTCGCTGCACGGTCCGCAGGGGCCGGTATCCCCCATGGCCCAGAAATTGTCTTCTTCCCCGAACCGAACGATCCGGTCTTCCGGCATGCCGGTCACTTCGCGCCACAACCGGGCGGCCTCGTCGTCGTCCAAATAAATGGTGGCCCACAGTTTTTCCGGAGGAAATCCAAATTCGCCGGTCATCAGGTCCCAAGCAAATTCAATGGCCTTTTCTTTGAAGTAATCTCCAAAGGAAAAGTTTCCCAGCATCTCGAAAAAGGTATGGTGCCTGGCGGTATAGCCCACGTTTTCCAGGTCATTGTGCTTTCCCCCGGCCCGCCCGCATTTTTGGG
>JALVQN010000159.1 GCA_027025555.1 Desulfobacterales bacterium | reverse complement strand
TTCGCCCTCGATGATCAGATACATGGTCTCGCCGGGGTCGCCCTGTTGAATCACGATTTCGCCGGCGGGAAAGGAGACCTCCTGGGTCACCGAAGCCACCGCCGCCAGCTCGCCCACGGAAAGGCCCTCGAATATCTCGATCCCCTTGAGATGCAATATCTTTTCCGGAATGGTGATTGCCGCCGCCATCTTGTTTTCCTTGTCGTCATTGGGTTTGGGCTTTGGATCCACTATCCGCCGGGCCGCCTCCCGGATGAAGGGATTCTTCGAATCAGTCAACGCTAAAACGGCTTCCCCGTCCACTTCCCCGGGGTGGCGCTCCAGCAGAGACAGGGCCAAAAGCACCGTCACCCAGTTCGATTCTTTCAAAAGATCCGGGAAAATGGACCACGGATGGATGTCCCCTTTCGGAAGTCCAAAAAACTTTCGTCCCACGGCCAGACGCTGGGCCGTGTCCGTTTCTTCCAACAGGGGAAGCAGGATCTTTGATAAAGACGAATCCAGAAGATCTTCAAGGGCTTCCATGCTGTTGGCGCGTTGCCGGGCATCCTCGGAAAACACGCCCCGGGCCAGGATCTTCAATCGGCCTGAAGCATCCTGCAAGGCCAGGACCCGGAGGCAGTCTTCAAGCCGGGCCGTCTTTTCCTGTTTAAGATGAAGGATCAGCAAGTCTCTTTCAGCGGATCCGGGTAGGTCTTTGAGGACCTCGGCCTCCCAGAGGTCCCGGTACGCCCTTTCCGCCTGGCCTCGCGCGAACCGGTAGGTGTCGATGTCCCGAATGCCCAGCCGTTGCAGCAGGTCGAAAATCCCTTCCCGGATCCTGCGCCGGGGCAATCCCAGGGATTCCACGAGAAGGGTGCCATCCACATACGACGCCGAAAGGATCTTCTCCTTGGCCAGGCCGTACACGGCATCCGAGGGATCTCCCATCAAGGAAACCGCTTTCCGGAGGGTTTCTTCATCCCTTACTTCCAGGACTTCCAGGGCCGCCGCGCGGACAGCCTCGGAGGGATCCTCCAGATACGCCAGCGCGACGCGGTTCAAACCGGGCATCTGATGCGCCTTGAGGGCCCTGAGGATATCCGGCACCAAAGGGGCATTCCCTTCATCGTCCAGAAGGACCAATAACCTTTCAGCAAATCCGGGGGCCTGGCACGCTCCGGCGGCGATGACACCGCGCCTTCTGATCTTGACATCTTCGGAAGAAAGCCATGCCGAAACCGTGGGCCCGAATTTCTCCGGCGCCATTTTACACAGCCCCCCCAGTGCCAGTGCCCTGACTTCCCCGTCGGCGGCGGTTTCCCAGGCTCTTTGGAAAAGCGCCTGGAAGGCATCGCCTTCCAGGCGTGTGGCCGTCCCCAGGAGGGCCCGGTTCAAGGCCACGTTTTCAGGATCATACAGGGAAACGAAGACGGGCGCCGCCTTGTCACCGGCACGGGGGGAGAGAAGGTCCAGCAGGGCGATCCGGGTGGTTTCATCCACTGTGGGCATCTTTTTCAGGATCAGCGCATCCAGTTGTTGGGGCGAAACGCTTTTCATGACCCGGGCGTACCACAACGCGTCTTTTCCTTCGGCCGCAAGAAAAAGGTCCGCCAGTTGGTTTTGGAGCCGCTTTTCAGCAAACAAGCCTTTGATATCCGCTTCTTCCATGGTTTTCAGGTCCAAGACGTTGGTGGCCACCAGGTTCAAGAGGATGTCCGCATAGCGTCTTTTCAGGACAAAGGGTGCCCCGATCCATGCCAGTACGAAGGGAAAGGCCACCAGGGAGAGGTATCGGGGATGAAAGAGCGGCTCGGAGAGAAGGATCAGGCCCGATCCCACAAAAAGGCCGATCCGCACCACGGTGCCTCTTAAGAAAGGCCGGACCAGGCCCCGGTAGGATTCGGGGAAGAGGCCCATGAGCACCGCGTTGGCCGGGATGTTGATGGTGGTCCTGAGGATATTGGTGGACATGCGGGCATAAATTGCCGAAAAGATGTCAAAGCGCATTAAAAAGGCGAAAAAGGCCATGAGATAGTTGAATGGATGGAACATGAGCGCCACGGGAAGTCCCCATCGACCATAGATCCTACCCACAAAAAGGAGAATCACCAGGTTGATGATGTTCAGGACCCCCCGGAAATAGCCGAAAAATTGCACCAGGGCCCCTTCGGTGGCAAACTGTTCGTTGACGGCGAAATTGAACTGGTAATTCATCATGGGAATCACCACGTTGGGCATCAGGGTCAAGACGATCATCACCTTCAACAGTACGGATTCTTTCATGAGGGGAAGGACTTTTTTCATCTCATCGAGCATCCTGCTGCGCTTTTTAACCGTTCTCCCCTTTGTCCCGCCCAACAAGAGCGCCGGGAACCGCCTCCCCACCCCCTTCACCACCCCGGCGGCGGCCAGGCACAGGCCCAGGTACGTCCAGAGGAGATTGTCGAAGGTGAGCGTCTTGGCTAAAAGGGGGGTCCCGAAGCTGCTCAGGACAAGTCCGATGACACCGCCGGCCGTGATCAACGGAAAAAGGCGCTTGGACTGCCGGGTATTGAAAAGATCATTGGCCAGATTCCAGAAAAGCAGGGCCTGAAGCACCTCGTACTGGGCCTTGAGCATGAAAAGGGCCGGATAGACGAGGTCGATATCGTAGGGGATCAAAAGCCGTATGGCCCCTATCGAAGTGCCGCAGAAGACAAAGACATACCCCAAAAGGACCGCATCCTTGAAACGGGTCATGAGGGCCGTGAGGAATCCCATCACCACAAAGGTGGCAACGGCGTTGATCATGTTGACGATGGGGAGATACTCGACCCCGTAGCGCTTGAGAAAGGCGGTTTCCGCGTAGTTGTTCAGGATCATTCCCGAACTGCGGACCAGAAAGAGGAGGGCCACGGTCCATAAAAAGAGACTGATCTCGTCTTCATAGATCTTCAGCCATCGCCCCAGGAGTCGTTTCATACGCCTTCCCGCCGCCGCTTCATGGGCCGTCCGGGGCTTCTTCCCGGGATTCCGGAGGCCGTTCGGCATAAGGGACCTTTTTGCCGGTGGGTTTCCATACCAGCCTGAAGCCTGTGGTGTGGAGACGGCTGGCAGGGTGGGCATAGGCGCGGTTGGCCGACCGGCACAGGCGGGCCGGTCCGAAAAAGCTCCCGCCTCGACGGACCTTTCCCTTCCCCGAATGGGGCCCCCGGGGATCCTTCACCGGACCCCGGGGATACATCCCGTACCAGTCCTGGCACCATTCCCAGACATTGCCGTGCATATCGAAAAGCCCCCAGGCATTGGGCGGATAGCGCTTTACCGGGGCCGGACGATTGGCCCGCCATCCCCGGCTTCTTGCATATTCCACACAATCCGGGGCTTTTGCCGGGTTGTTGGCGAACATGGCCTTGTCACAGGCGGCCTTCGGACCCCACGCAAAGGCCGTTTGGGTCCCCGCCCGGCAGGCGTATTCCCACTGGGCTTCGGTGGGAAGCCCGTAAACACCCGGATAACGGTCATTGAGGCGGTTGATGAACCGGACAGCATCGAACCAGGACACCCGGGTCACCGGCAAGTCGGGGGGCCCTTTCCTCCGTCCGATCCATCGCTTTCCCATGACCGCCCACCATTGCCCCAGGGTGACTTCGGTGGTCATCATGAAAAAAGGCTCGGAGAGGGTGACGGCATGCCGGATCTCGCTCGGATCCCTGCCAGGTTCCCGGGAAGGACTGCCCATGGAAAAGGTTCCCGGGGAAAGCCGCACAAAGGCCATTCCCAGGGGATTGGTGTAGCTATCCAGGGGGCCGGCGTTTCCCCCTCCCGCCAAAAGCAGGACAAGGGCGGCGGTAAGCCATGCCGCCCTTTTCTCCTTCCCATAGAAACACCCTTCGCTCCGAGACCTTCTGTGAATCGCACTCGCTTTCATAAGGATCCTTCGTCTATCCAGCGGTCCAACAGGGTCCTGTCGGCCGGTTGTATGCTTGTGATGTGGATCCGGGCAATGGCCTCCCCTTGAGTCCCATCGAGAGGCACCACCTTTCCATAGATCGCTTCAAAGCAATGGGCCTGCAAACAAAAATCGAATCTCAACATGACGTCCAGATGCGGCTCCACGGCCCTGGATAAGCGCACCGTAAATCCGTCTGGATCGATGCTCACGGTCTCTCCATGGATTTTTTCTTCCAAAATGCGCTTGTCGTCGATGGGCCAAAGGGTAAATGGAAGCGAAAGGGCAAGACCTTCCCGCTTTTCAATGGGGACATTCAGGCGGAGATTGTACGGAGATCCCACCCCTTTCACCGGAAAATAGACCAAGGGGTGTTTCAATCCTTTCATCATCACGGTATGGGCGTCCTCGACGGCCACGTGTTCCCGGACGGCATCATAGGTGGCCTCTCCGATGAGCACCTGGCCGCCGACGGTATTGGATTCAATGCGGGCCGCCACATTCACCGCCGCACCCACGATCCCGTATTTCAAACGCCTCTCCGAGCCGATGTTTCCGGCAATGACGTCTCCGGTATTGATACCGATCCCCATCTCCAGGGGAGGATGCCCTTCGCGCGCCATCTCTTCGTTCAAGGCTGCCAGCGCGTTTTGCATGGCCACGCCGCAAGCCACGGCGCGCAGGGCGTCGTCTTTTCGTTCTTCCGGGATGCCGAAAACGGCCAGGATGGCATCCCCGATGAATTCATCGATCAAACCGTCATATTCCATGATGACCTCGGACATGCGTCCCAGGTACCGATTGAGCAGGCCCACCATCTCTTCCGGATTCCGGATTTCGGACATGCCGGTGAATCCGCGCAAATCCGACATCAAGATCGTCACACGTCGACGATGCCCGCCGATCTTGGTGCCTTCCGGGGACGCAAGGATTTCATCCACCAGCTTCTCGGACAGATACCGCCCAAAAGTCTTTCGGATAAAATGAACCAGCCGGAGCCGCTCTTCCGACACCTTGAAGATCTCTTCCAGCATATGCGTTCGGGTCGAAGCGATCTCCCGGATCTCCCGGGGCGTGCCTTCCGGAAGCGCCACACTTTTGGCAGCCGCCTCCCCCTCTTGAAGGCGACGGTTGGCCTCCACGAGGGCTTCCAGCGGCTGGATCACTTTTTGCGTCAAGAAGCACTGAAAGGTCACCACCACAAAAACAACAATGATCCCGATGAGGATCAGAATACGAAGGCTATACCAAAAAAGTTCATAGGGCGCGCCGTGATGGTGGCTGAAGAGGCGGTATAAAACGGACCACACCAAAAGGATCCCTTCAATGGCCAGGATGCGCCAGAAAATCCCCCTGATCAGAACGCTTCTGACACTGTCGGGATCCTTGCCGCCGGAAAAAAGGGACAAAAAGTTCCCCACGCCCATGGTTTTTTCCTTTCAAGAACCTTTGTCACACTCCCCGCCGGGAGCAAGCTTGACATCAATCAGGCCGTCTCATCATAGCACAAGGGGCCCTCAGCCCAAAGGGAAGCTTCAAACGCCCCCCGATCCAAGAAATCCTGCGCGTTCTCAAGGGCCTTGTTATTGACACCCTCCAAGGCTTCTTTTATTTTTAAGGTCTCTTGCAGCCGGCACGGAGCGTTCCCCCTCTGTGGCGGAGGACCTTTAACCCCAAAGGCCGAGCGAATTTTGATTTTGCCCATGCCCCATGCCCTTCCATACCGCCTTCTTTTCGTTGGGCCCCTGTGCGCGAGGCCGTCGGCACCCTCGTGGATGGCGCTTGACGCGGCATCACGCTTTTCCCGCACGGCTGCCTGTGGATTTTTTGACGACTTGGTCGAGAACGCCGAGGATTCCTTACAGGATCCTGAAACCCGGGCCGGCGCCTTGAAACCACCCCATCTCCCGGAATCCCTCCCGGCCGCGGAAGCGTTCAAGACCCTTCAAAGCAACGCTTTTTACCGGCCCGAAACCTTTGTCCGGGCCGTCCGATCCCTGGACGCCCACCTTCTGCATTGTCGTCATCGCGCCGATTTGCCGGTGCGGTTCAAAAAAAATCTTTTGAAAAAAATCGACGCCCTTCAACCCCACCTGGTCCTTTTGGCCGCCGACTCTGTTGCCCAGCGCCGAAGGGGCCTTGAAGTCATCCGCCTTGTGCGCTCTGTTCACAAGCACCTCCCGGCCTTTTTGGTCTGCGGACCTCGTGTACAATCCCCCTCCGAACCCGATGCGGATGCCGTGATCGAATATGAAGCCTTGCAGGACCGGCTCACCCGCCTTTTCAAAGACAAGGGACCGGAGGCGGCGTCTTTGAAAGGGTGTCGTGATCCGGGCCTTTTCCCCCGCTTTCGCTACGCCGTACCGGACCCGGTCCTCGACCTTAACGGCCTTCCGGAAAAGGGCCTCGGGGATGCCCCGTGGCTTGGAACACTTGACGCATTCGGGATCAAGGGCGTCTTGCTCTTTGAGCTGGAGTCGCCGGCCCTGCCGGAAGCCTTTCTTTCGGCAAAGAAAAAGGCTGCGGCGCCATGGGCGGTGGGCCTTCGGATGCCTCTGGATGCGGCCCTTTCACCGGAGGACTTTCAGGGATTTCACCAAAACGGCGTCCGGCTCATGTTATGGCATCTTCCATCGGATTCCATTGAAGCGCACGCCAAGACCCTTTTTCAAGCCAAGGCCGCCGGGATCTGGAATCATCTGGCCGTGGAGGATCCGCAAGACCTTTGCGCCCCTCTTCTGACCTTCATTGCCGCGAACCCCCATCTCATCCATTCCTGGGGGGTGCTTTCCTCGGAGGGACTTTGCCTCGGGGATCTTGCGGATAAGACCCCTTCCACGCCCTATGAGCGCATCACCCCCTTGCCCGGTGTGCCTTTCTGGCATTTTCTGGCCGACCCGGTCTACCTTCTGCTGTATCTTCACAAACACGGCCCGCGCAAGGTCATGCGGTGGCGGGTGAAAGAGGACGGCACCGTCTATTGCCTGGGACAGGGGCTCACCTACCACTTCGTCAAGCCCGAGGCGCTGCCGCCCGGGTATCTGGATATCCTGTGCAAGATGGTGGAAGCCGGCGGCTCCGTGGATACCCGGTGGGTCCGCCATCACCTGGAACGGGCCTTTTTGATCGCCTATGCGGAAGAAGAAGGGATCCTTGTGGCCAACTCCTGTTTGAAGCATCCCAGGAAAGCCTACCTTCAACGCCTCGGCCGCAAGACCGGCTTCGACTTCACCGGATACCTGGAACGGGGATACACCTCGGTGCGCCCCGAATACCGGGGGCTGGGGATCGGAACCAAGCTCCTGGAGGGGCTCACGGCCCGGGTGGGGGACAAGAAGCTTTTTTCCATCATCGGGGAGGACAACATCGCCACCCAGAAGATGGCCCTCCGAAACCGCACCCGCAAGGTGGGGACCTTTTTCAGCGACAAGGCCGGGACAACGGTGGGCGTCTGGGTCCCCGAATGGATGTTGAACCCATGAGGACCTTTTCTTACGGCAATGCGGCCCTCCCGGCCGGCGCCCCTGACCATGCCGAAGAACACCGCTTCAAGAGGGCGGTTCAAGGCCGGGGGAAGTCCTCATGAACATCGGCGTCATTTCCGTAAGAGACGCGGCCTATCCGCCCAACCTCCGTTTACGCCGAGCCGCCGCATCCCAGGGACACCGGGTGACCCTGATCCATCCCTATCGCATGTGGCCGGGTTTTAAAAATCAGCGGCCGGTCCTCGTGGGCGCGGCCGCACCGGCGCCGGACGTCATTCTTCCCCGGCAGGGGGCCACCCTGGGCGACACCTGTCTTTCCCTCATCCGGCACTTCAGCCTCATGGGCGTTCCGGTCATCAACCCGATGGATGCCATCCGGAAGGCCAAGGACAAGTTCCTTTCCCTCCAGGCCTTACAGGACAAGGGCCTTCCGGTGCCGGACACGATCCTTGTCAACGACCCGGACGGCCTCTCGGGCGCGGCCTTGTCGGTGGGGGGGTTTCCCGTGGTGGTCAAAACGGTCAGCAGCCGCCAGGGCGCCGGCGTGGTGCTTGTGGAAACCCCACTCCAGATGCAAGCCCTTTCCAGGGACCTTAACCGCCGCACCGGCCTTCTGATACAGCGCTTCATTCCTCCTGAGGGCCGGAAGGACCTCCGGATCGTTGTGGTGGGAAAGAAGACGGCCGGAGCGGCGGCCTTTGTTCCGAATCCCGGCGATTTCCGCGCCAATTACCACCTGACCGGAAAAAGCCAAGCAGCCGAGCCCGACCCAAGCCTTCTGGAGACGGCCCTGCGGGCCGCAGAGGCGCTTGACCTGGAAATCGCCGGGGTGGATCTCATGCTGGACGCCGCCCAAAGGCCTTTTGTCATCGAGGTGAATTATTCGCCGGGGTTTGAAGGCATCGAATCGGCCACCGGAAAAGATATCGCCGGAGAGATCGTCCGATATGCATGGCATCGGTTCCGGGAAAAAGGCTGCCCCCGCATGCCCCCCGTCGGCCCCTAACGCATGGAAGGAATGGGACTTTGAAAATCGCGGACCTGAAAAAAATCGAAGAAGGAGACCGGGTCCGGATCATGGCCACGGTTTGCTGGGAAGACTCCGGACAACCCGAGCGCAACATCTTCATCGAAACGAGCGGCGGTTTTGCCCCGGATCTCACGATAAGCCCCCATGCCTTTCTGGTGGGATGCCTTGTCCCGGCCTTGCATTTTCAAGAACGTCGGATCGCCCTGGACGAAAAGATTTGCCCCACCCTCCTGGAAGGACTCCGGACGGCCATGGCCGTGCTGGTGCATTGGTCCCGGGGCGCCTGGCAGCCCTTGACCATCGAAGCCAAGACCCGGCGCAGCGCACCGGTGGGAAATACCAAGGGCAGGGCCGCACTCTTTATTTCCGGAGGGATCGACTCCCTGGCGGCATTGCGGTTGAACCGGCTCAGCCATCCCCTGGAGCATCCCGGCGCCGTCAAAGACGGCTTCGTCCTCCACGGATTCGACATCGGCGGCGTCGTGGAACGGGGGATGAAATATCCCGTGTTTCATCGTGCCATGGAGGCCCTGCAGCCCGTGGCTCAGGAGGCCCAAATTGCGCTCATTCCCGTTTACACGAACATCCGCCACCTTTGCGATGACCGGGACCTCTGGCTCAACCGGTTTTTCGGCGCGGTCCTGGCCGCCGTCTCCCACGCCTTTTCAAAGCGCATCCATCTGTCTTACATCGCCTCCTCCTACGATGTGGCCCATCTGCATCCCTGCGGATCCCATCCTCTTTTGGACCCTTTCTATTCCAGTCATGGGGTGCGCATCGTGCACCGGGACCTGGCCCTGTCCAGGGTGGATAAAATCCGGCAGGTCATCCAGTGGGACACGGCCCTCCAGAATCTACGGGTCTGCCTGGCCAACGTCCCGGACCGCCTCAACTGCGGGCGCTGTGAAAAGTGCATCCGGACCATGCTGGCCCTGGTGGGTCTCAACGCCCTCCATAAGACCCGCGCCTTTGCACAAGACGATGTCTTGCCCGAATGGCTGTCGGGCTTCAGCATCCGGATCCGGGACCGGGCCCCCTTCTACCAGGAGCTCATCCCCCTGCTGACCCAACGCGGGCGAAAGGACCTGGTGGACGCCATCCAGTATAAGTTGAAAAATGATCCCAACAGCGTGCCCCCATAGCCGGTCGTCGGGATTGCCCGGATCCCTTTTGCCTTAAGAGGCTTTTTATGAAAGTCTTTTCTTTCCATCGGCTCGTTTCTTTGCGCTGCCGTAACAGGCTCTGTGCCGGCGTCAAAAGAGGCGTCTGCGCTGCATCCAAACAGCCTCGTGGCAGACTCTACCGGGGCTATGGTTATAGGGAACCGCTAAGAACTCGGATAATACTTAGAGTGTCAGATGGACAATCCATGTCAAGCCTGAAATGAGATTTTGACCGGTGAAAAACGTCGATATAGGATTACCAAGCAGACGCGCTGCTTTGGAAAATAAAAAGTGCAGTCTGGACAAAAGTGTTGACTTAAGTCAAACCAAAGGCCCAAAGACCCTTTATAGTCCCTTTTGAAACGGGGAATCCAACAACAAGACACCGTGTGCGGCGCACCTATATTGAAGAAGCGACACAGAAAGAATGAAAAGGAGGTTGATGATGTTTTGTTTTCAATGTGAACAGACGGCAAAGGGGCAAGGGTGTACCAAATTGGGTGTATGCGGCAAGACGCCCGACACCGCGGCACTGCAGGATCTGCTCATTTGGGCCATGAAGGGGCTATCCCAAGTGGCCGTGGAAGGGCGCAAGGTGGGCGTGGTGGACGATGCCGTGAACAAGCTCAGCGCCGAGGCCATTTTTTCCACCTTGACCAACGTGGACTTCGATCCGGACCGTTTTGTCTCCCTGATCCAGGAGGTGGTCTCCCAGAGGGAACGCCTCAAGGAAAAAGTCCGGGCCGCAGGCGGAAACACCGATTTCGGCGACGGGCCGGCGCTTTTTACGCCAGAAACATCCAAGGAGGCGATGATCGCCCAGGGCGAAAAGGTCGGGATCCGGTCCGATCCGGATGTGGACCCGGATATCCTGAGCCTGCGGGAGCTGTTGACCTACGGCCTCAAGGGTGTGGCAGCCTACGCCGATCACGCCCTTATCCTGGGTAAAAAGGAGGATGCCGTTTATGCGTTCATCCACGAAGCCTTGGCCGCGACGCTGGACGATACCCTGGGCGTGGACGACTATGTGAAGCTGGTTTTGAAATGCGGAGAAGTGAACCTGAAGACCATGGCGCTTCTTGATGCGGCAAATACCGGCACCTTCGGCCACCCGGTGCCCACGGCGGTGCCCCTGGGCCATAAAAAGGGCAAAGCCATCCTGGTTTCCGGCCATGATCTCAAAGACCTGGACACCCTGCTCAAGCAGACCGAAGGCAAAGGGATTAATGTCTACACCCACGGGGAGATGCTCCCGTGCCACGGCTATCCGGAACTCAAGAAATACCCGCATTTCTACGGCCACTACGGAACGGCCTGGCAGAATCAGGCCAAGGAATTTGCCGCCTTTCCCGGGGCCATCCTCATGACCACCAACTGTATCCAGAAACCCCGGGATTCCTATAAAGACAATATCTTTACCACCGGGCTGGTGGGATGGCCCGGGGTGACCCATGTTTCCAATGATGATTTCAC
>JALVQN010000158.1 GCA_027025555.1 Desulfobacterales bacterium | reverse complement strand
CTCCAGCACCCGGCGGATCTTGGAGGCGAATCGAGGGGCCGAAACCAGCCACCGGGCCCCGGCATCGTTGAGGATGAAGGCCATCTCCCTTGGCGACAGCCGATGGTTGATGGGGCAAAGGATTCCGCCGAGACCCGCCGCGGCATAGTAGCACTCCAAAAACGCATGGGAGTTGACGTCACACACGGCGATCCGGTCCCCTGCATGGACGCCCGCCTCCCTGAAAAAGCGGGCCAGGGCGCCCGCGCGATCCCGGACCTCCCCGTAGGTCAAAGACAGGGCCCCGTCCACGACAGCCGTTTTTTCCGGAAAAAGGGCGGCCGCCTTCTCAAGGGTCATCCAGATGTTCATGGCCCCTCCTTTCCCGCACGCTTACGCCCTGTGAACATCGTATCCCATTTCTTCCGAAAAGGCCTCGGCCGTCAGGACAAGCGCCTTGATGCACCGCGCAAAGTGCCGCTTTTCCTTGAACCGGACCTCCGGTACGGCCAGGCTCAGGGCCGCCTGGACGATCCCCTTGGGGTTGAGGATCGGGGCGCTGAGGGACCCCAGCCCCGGTGTCCGCTCGCCGAGGCTCATGGCGTATCCCCGGCCCCGGATTTCCTGAATCTCGGCCCTCAAGGCGTCCATGCGGCAGATGGTGTGCCGGGTCACCGGCACCAGGTGGACGCCGGTCAGGTATTGCTCAATGAATTCATCCGAAGAAAAGGCCAGAAGGCACTTGGACGAGGCGCCTGCATAGAGCGGCGACCGGGATCCGATGGGCATGACCGCCTTGAGCAATTGCGGGGACTCCAGGGCATCGATGCACACCCGTTCCGTGCCGTCGATCACGTTCAGATGGACCGTTTCCCGGGTTTGGGACATGAGCTGTTTCATGTGGGGAAAGGCCGCGCGGTTTACCGTGTGGGTCCGCTGAAGGACGTCCATGAAGCGGAAATAGACCTTCCCCAGCCGGTAAAGCCGGGTCTTTGGATCTTGATCCACGAAGGAAAAGCGCTTCAGGGCCTGGAGGATCCTCTGGACCGTGGAAGGGCTGAACCCCAGGTGGGCGCTCAGTTCCCGGACCCCCCAGGTGGGCCGGTCCACGGAGAAGGCCGTCAGGACCCGCATGGCCTTTTCAATGGAATTATAGCTTGACGATTCTTGTTTCATATTATAATACAGCGTTTTATTTTTTTTCCGACATTTTTTACCCTTTGTCAACGGGATTGTTGAACGCCCCGGCGTTTAGAAACAAACGGCCTGGATATCCCTTTTGATTCAGGCCGGGGCCCCCTTTTTCCACGGCAATGCAAAATCTGCACAAGGGGCTTTTCAACGGGCCAAAATCGCTTGACAAGGATGAATCCTTGTAGCTATATGGTAGCTATTATTTCGATATCAAGGTACGGTTCTGTCGATCGCCTCGAAGGGCCCTTTTTTTATGCTGAGGCACTTACGGGCACCGACCAGGGGAAAAAAGCACACCAATCATGATAACAAGGAGGGACTATGGACTTTGCACTGACCGAGGAGCTTGAAATACTCAAAAATACGGTTCGGGATTTCGCCAATGAGCAGATCGCCCCCTATGCGGACGAATGGGATGCCAATCACTATCTGCCCCATGAAGAGGCCATCAAGCCCATGGGAGAGCTGGGACTTTTCGGGACGGTGATTCCGGAAGAATACGGCGGCAATGAAATGGGGTGGCTGGCGGCCATGATCATCACAGAGGAAATCGCCCGCGTTTCCAGCTCCCTCCGGGTCCAGGTCAACATGCAGGAGCTGGGGTGCGCCTTCACCATTTCCAAATACGGCTCCGAAGAGACCAAAAAGAAATACATCCCCAAGCTGGTCAGCGCCGAATACCTGGGCGGCTTCGCCATGACCGAACCCAATGCCGGTTCCGATGTCATGGCCATGACCTCCAAGGCCGAGGACAAGGGGGACCATTGGCTCCTGAACGGTTCCAAGACCTGGATCTCCAACGCCAATGTGGCGGACCTCACCATCTACTACGCCTACACGGACCGTTCCAAGGGATCCAAGGGCCTTTCCGCCTTTGTGGTGGAGCTGAAAAACTTCAACGGCGTGAAAACCACCGCCCTGGAAAAGATGGGCTCCTTTTCCTCCCCCACGGGCGAGATTTACCTCACCGATACCCAGGTGCCCAAGGAAAACATCCTGGGCAATCCCGGGGACGGCGCCAAGATCCTCTTTAGCTCCTTGAACCAGACCCGGCTGTCCGCCGCCGCCGGAGCCGTGGGCGTGGCCCAGGCCTGCCTGGAAGAGGCCGTGAAATACTGTAAAGAACGCAAGCAGTTCGGGAAAGCCATCGGGGAGTTCCAGATGAACCAGGACATGATCGCCCAGATGTCCGCGGAAATCGAAGCCGCCCGGATGCTGGTCTACAAGGCCGCCTGGGCCAAGGATCAGGGACGCCTCAACAACGGCCTCGACGTGGCCCAGGCCAAGTACTTCGCCGGGGAAGTGGCCACCAAGTGCGCCAACTACGCCATGCGGATCCTGGGGGCCTACGGATACTCCACCGAATATCCGGTGGCCCGGTTCTATCGGGACACCCCCACCTATTTCATGGTGGAGGGATCGGCCAACATCTGCAAGTGGATCATCGCCCTGGATCAGCTGGATATCCGGAAAGCCAACCGGTAGACGCTTTGAAGGCGGGGGCCTGTTTCGGGTCCCGCCACTTTAAAAAATACGGAAAATCCCTTAACGGACAGGAAAGGAGAAGGATATGGAAATCGTGGTTCTTGTCAAGCAGGTGCCGGACACCGAATCGCTCATTCAGATCGCCGGCGACGGCGTCTCCATCAAGACCGAGGATCTCAAGTGGGTCATGAACCCCTATGACGAATTCGCGGTGGAAGAGGCGCTGCGGATCAAGGAAGCCCAGGGAGGGACGGTGACGATCCTTTCCATGGGACCGGCGAAAACCGTGGAGACCATCCGCACGGCACTGGCCATGGGCGCGGACAAGGGGATCCACATCAATGACCCGGCCGCCGAAGGGAGCGACGCCCTGGCCACCGCCAAGATCCTGGCCGCCGCGCTCAAGGAGATGCCCTACGACCTGATCATCGCCGGGATGCGCGCGGTGGACGGCGACAACTACCAGGTGGCCCCGGCCGTGGCCGAACTTCTGGGCATCCCCCAGATCACCCAGGTCATCCAGGAAGAGATCACGGGCGACACCATCCGCTGCACCCAGGTGGTGGAAGGCGGGGCGGCCGTCATCGAGGCCAAGCTGCCCGTCCTGTTCACGGCGCAGCGTGGACTCAACGAACCCCGGTACGCGTCTCTGCCCGGCATCATGAAGGCCAAGAAGAAACCCCTCGACACGAAGACCCTGGCCGACCTGGGCGTGGATGCCGCAACCGTGGGGGCCCAGAACCAAAAGGTCCAGATCACGGCGCTGAATCCGCCGCCGGCCCGGCAGGCCATCACCATGATCGAAGGCGACGATCCCCAGACCCTGGCCGTCAACCTCGTGAAAAAACTTCACGAAGAGGCCAAGGTGCTCTGATACCCCGACACATCCCCAATCAACATGCGCCGGGGCCGCCCCGGTGCTGAAGGAAAAAAAGGAGAAAAACATGGCACAAGGTATTTTCGTGATCACGGAACAGCGTGGAGGCACGTTTCGAAAGGTGAGCTTCGAAGCCTTGAGTGAAGGACGGCGCCTGGCCGACGCCAAGAACGCCCCCCTGGCGGCCATCGTCTGCGGATCCGGGGTGGAGGATACGGCCGCCGCCCTTGAAAAGTACGGCCCGGACCGGATCCTGGTGGCCGACGATGCCTCTTTGGCCGATTACACCACCGACGCTTACACCAACGTCATCGCAAAAGCCGTCCAATCCGAAGATCCCGAACTGATCCTCATCGGCGCGTCCATCACCGGCAAGGATCTTTCGGCCCGGCTGGCGGCGCGGCTGGACGCCGGGCTGGCCATGGATTGCGTGGGGATCCGGCTGGAAGGCGACGATTTCATCTTCACCCGGCCCATGTACGGCGGAAAGGTCATCGCCGACGTGAAAATCAACGGCACGCCCAAGCTTGCCGCCATCCGTCCCAACGTGATGGCCATCGCCGAGGCGCCCCGCTCCAGCGCCGTGGAAAAGATCGATGCGGAAGCCGGGGAGGTGAAGACCCGGATCGTCGAGTGGAAACTGGAGAGCACGGACAAGGTGGAACTCACGGAAGCCGACATCGTCGTCTCCGGCGGGCGCGGCACCGGCGGCGACTTTTCCGCCATCGAAGCCCTGGCCGACGCCCTCGGCGGCGCGGTGGGCGCCTCCAGAACCGCGGTGGACGAGGGATGGCGGCCCCACAGCGACCAGGTGGGCCAGACCGGCAAGGTCGTGTCCCCCAACCTCTATGTTGCCTGCGGCATCTCCGGGGCCATCCAGCATTTGGCCGGCATGTCCACCTCCAAGGTGATCGTGGCCATCAACAAGGACCCCGAAGCCCCCATCTTCTCCAAGGCCGATTACGGCGTGGTGGGGGATCTGGCCCAGGTGGTCCCGGCCATGACAGAAGAAGTCAAAAAACTCAAATAACTCCTGGAAGACGACCATGACAGAAGAAAGAGAAGAATTCCCCCTGGATGTCCTTTTTGTGGGCGGCGGCCCCGCCAACCTGGCGGGCGCCATCCGGCTGAAAAAACTGGCCGATGAAAAAGGCCTGGAACTCGAAGTGGGGCTCATCGAAAAGGGCGACGCCATCGGAAACCATTCCTTGAGCGGCGCCATCCTCGACCCCATTGCCTTGAAAGAACTGATGCCCGACTACGCGGAAAAAGGATGCCCCATCGAAGAAACCCGGTTGCACGACCGATTCTACTATCTGACCCAACACCGGAAATTCGACGTCCCCTTCACCCCGAAGTTCATGCACAATGAAGGCTGCTGCATCATCAGCCTCTCCAGGTTCACCCGCTGGCTGGGAGAGATCGCCGAAGGCATGGGGATCAACATCTTCCCGGGTTTCGCCGGGACACGCGTGCTCTTCGGCGAGGACGGCCGGTCCGTCACGGGTGTGGGGACCGGGGACAAGGGCATCGACAAAAACGGCAAGAAAAAAGCCACCTACGAACCGGGCGTGGACCTGACGGCCCGGGTCACCATCTTCGGGGAAGGCCCCCGGGGGAGCCTGATCCGCCAGGTGGACGAGAAACTGGAGATCTTTTCAAAGACCATGCCCCAGGTCTTCGAGACCGCCGTCAAGGAAGTCATCGAGCTTCCGGAAGACAACCCCTTTCTCAAGGGCCAGGACACGGTGATTCACACCTTCGGATACCCCCTGGGACTCGACACCAAGGGCGGGGGGTTCCTGTACCGGATGAAGGACAACCGGATCTCCCTGGGACTGGTGGTGGGACTCGATTACGAAGATCCCCTCCTGGAGCCGTACCAGATGTTTCTCCGGTACAAGCGGCATCCCCTCATCGCCGGGATCATCCAGGGCGGGAAGGTCCTCCAGCAGGGCGCCAAGACCCTTTCCATCGGCGGCTACTACACCATGCCGGTGCTGTCGGTGAACGGGGCCCTCTTCGTGGGGGACAGCGCCGCCATGCTCAACGCCCAGCGCCTGAAAGGCATCCACACGGCCATGAAATCCGGCATGCTGGCCGCGGAAACCGTGATTTCGGCCTTTGAAAAGGACGATTTCAGCCTGGACACCCTGCGCGCCTACGACCAGAAGGTGGCGGACAGCTGGCTCAACGCCGAGCGCTACGAAGCCCGGAATTTCACCCAGGCCCTGGCCCGGAAGGGGGTGGTCAAATTCATGCACATCGGGGCCCAATACTTCACCAAGGGCCGGGGGTTGAAGGATCCCCTTTCCCTGGTGGAGGATTGCGCCACCCTCAAGAAGCTCCCCAAGGACTGGAAGGCGCCGGAGGAAGACTCCGAAAAACCGGAATACGACGGCACGCTGTACCTGGACAAGCTGACCGGGGTCTATCTGTCCGGGACCCAGCATGTGGAAGACCAGCCCTGCCATCTCATCGTGCACAACACGGATATCTGTGAAACCCTGTGTTACGAGGAATACCGCAACCCGTGCACCCGGTTCTGTCCGGCCCAGGTCTATGAGATGGTGGAGGAAACGCCCGGGGAGCGCCGCCTGGTCTTGAACCCTTCCAATTGCCTGCACTGTAAAACGTGTGAGATCAAGGACCCGTACAAGAACATCACCTGGACCTGCCCCGAAGGCGGGGGCGGTCCCAAATATTCCATTGTCTGATTCTCATTTCAATGGACCCTCAGGGTCAAGGAGGCATGTATGAAAGAAGTCGTCATCTTGGGTTCCGCCCGGACAGCCGGCGGAAAGTTCGGCGGATCACTGAAATCCCTGACCGCACCCCAGTTCGGTGCCGTGGTGGTCCGGGAAGTCATCCGGCGCGCCGGCATCTCGCCGGATGCCATCGACCAGACCGTTTTCGGAAACGCCTGGCAGGCGGGGGTGGGCCCGAACCCGGCGCGCCTGACCGCCGTGAACGGGGGCGTCCCCACGGATGCGCCGGCCGTTTCGGTCAATGTGCGGTGCGGATCGAGCATCCAGGCCCTCATCATGGGCACCCAGGCCATCAAGGCCGGAGACGTGAAGACCGTCCTGGTGGGCGGCACGGAAAGCAGCAACAACATCCCTTACGCCCTTCCCAAGGCCCGGTGGGGCTACCGGATGGGCAAAGGGGCCCTGGTGGACCTGATGCACCATGACGGATTCCTGTGCCCCTTGGGCGGCGGGCTCATGGGAGAGTTGACCGACGCCTATGCCAAGGAACTCAACATCTCCCGGGAAGAACAGGATGCCTTTGCCGCCGAAAGCCACAACAAGACGGAAGCCGCGGTCAAGGCCGGCAAATTCGAAGCCGAGGTCGTACCGGTGGAGGTGCCCGGGAGAAAGGGGAGCACGCTCATCTTCAAGGACGAAGAAATCTTCCGGGAAGGGGTCACCCCGGAATCCCTGGCCAAGCTGCCGCCGGTCTTCAACAAGGACGGCACGGTGACGGCGGGAAACGCCTGTGCCCTGTGCGACGCGGCGTCGGCCCAGATCCTCATGGACCGGGAAAAGGCAAAGGCCGAGGGACTCACGCCCCAGGCCCTGGTGCGCGGGTATGCCTTTGTGGGATACGATCCCAAGCGGTTCGGGCTCTCTCCGGTGAAGGCCATCCCGGCGGCCCTGGACCATGCCGGGCTCTCCCTGTCGGACATCGATCTGATCGAGCTCAACGAAGCCTTCGCCGCCCAGTACCTGGCGTGCGAGCGTGAACTGAAGCTGGATCGCAGTAAAGTCAACGTGAACGGTGGAGCCATCGCCCTGGGGCATCCCGTGGCGGCCACCGGATCCAAGATCCTCACCACCCTGCTTTATGCCATGAAAGATCGGGATGTTCAGTTCGGGCTGGTGAGCGCCTGCATCGGCGGCGGCAACGGCGTCGCCCTCGTTGTGGAACGTTTGAATTAAAGGAGGCAATCCATGGCCATCAATACCGTACTCGTGGTGGGTGCCGGCATCATGGGCGGCGGCATCGCCCAGCTCTGCGCCCAGCAGGGACTCAACGCCGTCATCTCGGACATCAAACTGGAATTCTCCGAAAACGCCAAGAAACGGATCGAAAAGGGCCTGGCCAAGCGCGTGGCGGCCGGAAAGATCACCGAGGACGCCATGAACGGCATCCTCGGCCGGATCGCCGTGGCCGGGGACCTTGCGCCGGCGGCCGATGCCGATTTTGTCATCGAAAGCGTGGTGGAGGACCTGGAGATCAAGAAAAAGGTCTTTGCCGAACTCGACCGGCTGGCCAAACCCGACGTGATCCTGGCCACCAACACCACGTCTCTTTCCATTTCGGCCATGGCCGAGGCCACCCAACGGCCGGACAAGGTGGTCCAGATGCACTTTTTCAACCCCCCGGTCATCATGAAGCTCGTGGAGATCATGCCGGGGAAGCAGACCTCGGCGGAAACCCTCCAGGCTGCAGAGGCATTCGCCAGGCAACTGGGCAAAGACCCGGTGGTCTGCAAGAGCGAAGCCCCGGCCGGCATCGTGAGCCGCGTCTTGGGGCAGCTCCTCAACGAGGCCACCTGGCTGGTGGCTTCCGGCGTGGCCGAACCCGCGGACGTGGACAAGGCCATGAAGCTGGGGGCCAACCATCCCATGGGGCCCCTGGAACTGGTGGACATGATCGGGCTCGACACCCATCGGGCCAAGATGGTCACCCTGCGGACCCAGCTCGACGATCCCCGGTATCAGCATCCCAAACTGGTGGATGACATGATCGAGGCCGGAAAACTCGGCCGCAAGTCCGGCCAGGGGTTTTACACCTACGGAGACAAATGATGTTTGAAAACCTCTTGTTTGAAACCGACGGGCCGGTGGCGGTCTTGACGGTGAACCGGCCCGAGAAATTGAACGCGGTGGACAACGCCACGGTGGAAGAACTGGACCGGGCCTTGGCCGCCGTGGAAAAGGACGCCGCCCTGAGGGCCTTGATCCTCACGGGCGCCGGGGGAAAGGCCTTCGTGGCCGGAGCGGACATCGGCGAACTCCAGCGCCGGGACTTCATCGCCGGGCGGACCGACACCCGGCGGCGCCAGGAAGTCTATACCCGCATCGAGCAGCTGGAGATCCCGTCCATCGCCGCCATCGGCGGGTGGGCCCTGGGCACCGGACTGGAGCTGGCCATGGCCTGCACCCTCCGCATCGCCGCCGAGAACGCCAAGCTGGGGCAGCCCGAGGTGAAGCTCGGCATCATCCCCGGCGCCGGGGGGACCCAACGCCTGCCGCGCCTGGTGGGGATGGGACGGGCCATGGAGATGATCCTCACCGGGGAGCCGGTGGACGCTGCCCGGGCCTACGAAATGGGCCTGGTCAACCGGGTGGTGTCTCCCGAAAGCCTCATGGACGAAGCCTTGAAGCTGGCCAAGGTCCTGGCCAAGCGGCCCAGACTGGCCCTCCAATACGGCAAGGAAGCGGTCCTGCGTTTTGCCGAGGGTTCCCTGGCCCAGGGATTGGCCCATGAATCGTACCTGCATGCCCTTTCCTGCGCCTCCGAGGACAAGAAGGAAGGGGTCCGGGCCTTTTTAGAAAAACGAAAACCGGAATTTACCGGCAGATAGATCCCAAGGCATCGGAAGCGGCGTCTTTTTGGATCCTTTTTCAAAAAGGGGCCGCTTCCCCTCACCCAACGCCAACCCTTCCATCCAAAGGGGGCAACGCGCCATGAGACCCTACTTCGAGAAAATGACACCGTTCGGCAAGCCCTTGACCGAAGGGCAGATCAAGAGCAGCCGGGAAAACGTCGCCAAGATTCAGGAAGTGGAGAAGGAGATCAAGGCGGCGGCGGAGAAGGTCAAGACCGTGGGGCTGCCCGAGGAAACCATCAACGCCCGGGGTCAGATGACCGTGTGGCAGCGGTTGCGCTACCTGGTGGATCCGGGGACCTGGCATCCCCTGCACACCCTCTACAACCCGGAAGACAACGCCGAGGGGACCACCAACGTCGTCGACGGCCTGGGCAAGATCTCCGGGAAATGGGCGGTCATCATCGGCTTCGACAACAAGGTCTTTGCCGGCGCCTGGCTGCCGGGCCAGTCCGAGAACATCCTCCGGGTCACCGACCTTTCCAAGCGCCTCAACATTCCCTTGGTCTGGCTGGTCAACTGCAGCGGCGTCAAGCTCACGGAACAGGAGAAGTTCTACGCCAACCGCCGGGGCGGCGGCACCACCTTTTTCCGGCATGCCGAACTGGAACAGGCGGGCATCCCCATTTTGGCCGGCATTTACGGGACCAACCCGGCCGGCGGCGGATACCAGGGGATCAGCCCCACCATCCTGTTCGCCCACAAGGACGCCAACATCGCCGTGGGCGGCGGAGGCATCCTCTCGGGCATGTCCCCCAAGGGGTATTTCGATGTGGAAGGGGCGGAGCAGCTCATCCGGGCGGCGCTGCAGTACAAGGCCGAACCCCCGGGCTCGGTGAAGATCCACTACCACGAGACGGGCTTCTTCCGGCACGTCTACGACGACGAGACCGGCGTTTTGGACGGCATCAAGGACTACATGAAGGACATGCCCGCCTATCATCCCAAGTTCTTCCGGGTGGCCGACCCCAGGGCGCCGCGCTTTCCCGCGGAGGACCTCTACCGGCTGGTTCCGTTCAACCAGAAACTCATGTACGACTTCGACGAAGTCCTGGCCCGCCTGGTGGACGGAAGCGAGCACATGGAGTTCAGGCCGGACTACGGGCCCGAAGTCTACACCGGGTTGTGCAAGATCGACGGATTCCCGGTGGGCGTCATCGGCAACCGCCAGGGGTTTTTGGGGGAAGACTATCCCGAATACGCCCCCTATCCGGGCATCGGCGGCAAGCTGTATCGCCAGGGGCTCATCAAGCTCAACGAATTCGTGACCCACTGCGGCCGGGACCGGATTCCCATCATCTGGTTCCAGGACACCACAGGCATCGACGTGGGGGATCTGGCTGAAAAGGCGGAACTTCTGGGGTTGGGCCAGGCCCTCATCTACTCCATCCAGCAGACCGAGGTTCCCCAGATGCTGATCGTGTTGCGCAAGGGGACGGCGGCGGCCCACTACATCATGGGCGGTCCCACGGCCAACCGCCACAACGCCTTCTCCCTGGGCACCCCCACCACGGAGATCTACGTCATGCACGGCGAGACGGCGGCGGCGGCCAGCTTCTCCCGGCGTCTGGTCAAGGAGAAAAAGGCCGGAAAACCCCTGGAACCCGTGATCGAGAAGATGAACACCATGGTCAAGCAGTACCACGAGAACTCCCGGCCCATTTACTGCGCCAGGCAGGGATTCGTGGACGAAACGGTCATGATGACGGAAATCCGCAATTACATGAAGGCCTTTGCCGGGGCCGCCTACCAGAACCCCCGGTCCATCTGTCCCCACCACCAGATGATGCTTCCCCGGATCATCCGGGGCTAGCCTCCATTCTCCCCCCGGGTCGTCATCGTGTGGCCGCGATGGCGGCCCATCCGTCATTTTCAGGCATTTCCAGGATCGTCATCCCGCAGGTTTTCAGGGCCTGCTCCACCCGATGGGTGTTTTTCTCAAACATCCCGGAACAGATGAATACCCCGCCCGGCGCAAGAAGCGCCGGGATCCGGG
>JALVQN010000157.1 GCA_027025555.1 Desulfobacterales bacterium | reverse complement strand
CCGGTGGCGGGCCGTTACCGCCATGGGGGCGCTCGTGGCGGCTCAGGCCGAGAAGGACCTGGAAGGGGCCCGGGTGGTCATGCGCCGGCTCATGTGGAGCCTCAACGATGAATCCGGAGGGATCGGCTGGGGATCCGCAGAGGCCATGGGGGAAATTTGCTCCCGAAGCAACCGTCTCGCCGCCGAGTTCGGTAAAATCCTTGTCGCCTATATCACGCCGGGACGCAGCTTCATTGAAAACGAAGCGTTACAACGGGGCATTTTGTGGGGGCTCGGTCGTGTCGCCCATGCCTTTCCGGAGCACCTTCCGGGGGCGGTGAGCGGACTCCTCCCGTTTTTAGGGCATCACGATCCGACCCTGCGCGGACTTGCCGCATGGGCGGCGGCGGCCTTTGAAGATCCCCGGATCACCCCCCATCTCCGCACCCTGTCCCGCGATGCCACGCCCATCACCCTTTTTCTGGACGCCCGGCCGATAAAGATGCGGATCCAGGACCTGGTTGCGCCTGGGATGCGTGTCTGACTTTTGAAAACGCCCCCCTTCGCCTGAGAAGTTCGTTTTCTTCACGAGCCCTTGGGAGTCCCGGCGCCGGAGGTCCCCGTTGTTCCGAACACGTCGGAAACAGCCCGCCGCAATTGCTCAAGGCGCGCCTTTAATGTGCCGGTGTAACCCACGGCCACACGCACGAGGCCCGGGGAGAGCCCGATCCGCAACTGTTCTCCGGCGGGAATCTCCGAAGCCGTGGAAGCGCTCGATGCGCTTAAAAGGGTATCGAAATACCCCAGGGAGACGGCGATGAGACCGAAGGCTTCCCGATTCTGCAATACATCCAGCAAGTGTTCGGCCCTGTCCAGGGTGCCGCAATCCACGGCAAAAATACCCCCATATCCGTATCGCTTGTTGATCATGGACTTGAGCAGGCGATGCTGGGGATGGGAGGCCAGGCCCGGATAGAGGACCGGCACCTGCATTTCTTCCAGGAGCTGGGCCATGGCCAGCGCCCGGCGGCTGTGTTCGCGCATCCGCAAAGGCAGGTGGGGAAGCCGCTGGATAATATCGAAAGCCACCCGGGGGTCCATGGTGGGACCCATCAGCATGACACGGCCCTGGTGCAGATCCATCAACCGGCCGATGAAAGCGCTGTCGGCACAAACCGCCCCGGCGATCAAATCGCTTGCCCCGTTAATGAACTTGGTCATGGAGTAAACAACGATGTCCGCCCCCAGGGGTGCCGGAGAGACCACCATGGGACTGAAGGTGTTGTCCACCACCAGTTTGACGCGGCGTTCCCTGCAGAGGCTTGCCAGGGAAGGAATATCGGCGACTTTGAGGGTCGGATTCCCCAAAGTCTCGGTATAGACCACCCGGGTTTTCGGGCCCATGGCGGCTTCCACCGCTTCGATACGGGTGATGTCCACGAAGGTGGTGTGGATTTGGTACCGGGGGAAAAGCTCGGCCAAAAGGGCGTGGGTGCCCCCGTAAATGGTATCCGAGGCCACGATATGATCCCCGCTTTCACAAAGTTGCATCAGGGTGCAGGCAATGGCCGACATGCCGCTGGCCGTACACATGGCCGCCTCGGTCCCCTCCATGGCCGCCAAATATCGGCCCAACACGCTGACGGTGGGATTGAAATGGCGGCTGTAGAGAAAACAGCCGTCCTGGTCCGGCTTCTTGATGCCGGAGAAGATTTCCGGCACCGTGCGGGGATCGATGACAGTGAAGGTGGCCGATCGCGAGATGGACGGGGCGACACCCCCGTGTTCCCCGAATTCCCTGCGCGCTGCCATCATGGCCATTTCGGGTTTATAAGGTTTCATGGACGCCTCCTCGGGTTCGTGGGTTTTTGCTCGGTGGATCCGTTTTTTGGGCGGCCTGGAGCGAATTTGCCCGAAAGTGGAACCTCACGCCAGGGTGTGACGGGCATGGATGCTCCAGACCAACCGCCAGAGTTTGATGGCCGTGGCACGACTGGAGAGATGCCGGTAGGCCTGCCGGAAGTTGTGTTCGACGAGCAACCTTCGGGAAGACGGATCTAAGGCCGCATCGATCCATTGAAACAGGGGCCTCAGCATGCCTTCATCCGGCAACCTTTCAAGCAACGCCTCTTGTTCGGGGTGCCTTTTCACAAGCGTTTCCAAAAAGTCAAAATCCATCCCGTAGGTTCGAATGCCGATCCGGCGGGTCATCGGCGCAAAGGAATTCAAGCGCTTGTTCATGAAAAAAGGGATGCACCAGGTGGCCATTTCGTTGAGGGCGTTTTCCCACCCACCGGCATTGCTCGCCACCACGCCGACGGTCTTCAAGGCGGCCAGGTCGGCGTAAATTTCGTTTAGGTTGCCGGTGGAAAAGGTCCTGCCCAGATGGATGTACGTGAGGCCCAGGGCATCGGCAAAGCGGACGGTTTCCAAAAAGTAACGCCTGTCATCCATGTCCGGATGGGTGACGACAAAAGCCACCGCCGCCTTCCGGTAAGCACCGTACTGCCGGGCAACAACCATCGCCTCCTTCAGGCGCTTCCGGGCCACGGGTCGTACAGGGGACAGAAAAAAGAGCGTCTCTTTCCCGAGGTCTTTCCTTTGATAGCCGTATGTCCTTCCCCGGGGGCAGACACAATTGCGTGCCAAAAGCTCGAAAAAACCAGGGGACGGCCGCTGCCGCACCTCGGCCTTTTCGTCGGGAAATTCCAGGAAATCGGGAAGTTCAATGACATGGTCTCGGGGAAGCCCCCACCTATGAATGAAATTTTTCCGCTGGGTGGGATTGAGAACGATATGGTATAAATTGTCCAAATGATAGGGCCCGCCGGAGTAAGGGCGATCCGGAGCATGGGCTGAAATACGCTCAAGCACATAACCTTTCAAAGAGGCGATCCTGTCGGGACGTTCGGCATCCGGATCAGCGGAATGGCTCAAAAAGCCCCGCCTCGGGTATTTTTCCACCAACTCCTTGACAGCCAGGGCAGCAGCCGGATGGAGGTGTCGGAGGGACAGGATGTTGTAGATGAAAACAGGGGTGTTGCCCGGCACGTTCCGGAGGATCCGTTCGATTTTATTGCGTATCCGCTCCTTGTGAAGCAAAAAGAGGGATCCCCACTGGGCCCTCGAGAGCGGTTTGACCTTCTCCTTTTCGGGTCCCGACTTGAAGGCGTTTCCATACAGGCGCCGGGTGTCCGGGTGGAACAAATCGAGCTCCGGCACAATGCTGCAAAGCTGCCCCTCCTTGGTCGCCGAGCCGAACCGGGAATCCTCCCGGCCGCACACCACGTGCAGATGGATCCCCAGCGTATTCAGGAGGGCACGGTATTCCTCTTTTTGAAGGGCGACGCCGTCGAGGCCTCCATGACGCACAATAATCACCGGGCATGTCATGCGCCTGATGCCTGTCAAGAGCGTCGGATCGGGAACCAGGGCCATACGCCGTCTTTCCCGGGCAGGGTTAGCGATACACGTTGCAAGACCCCAGTCGTCTCAACTCATGTGCCTGCCGACGGTCTTCTCGGTACCCGTTTCTATCGCCTGGCCGAAGACGTGTCAAGATCGGTCTCCAAGGGGCCTCGGCCCCGCGGGGAAGGGTCCGTCACAACACCCGGTAGGCCCAGACACGCTGGAGCACCTCGGGTTCCCCCTTGGGCAGGGCCTGGTAGGGTGCGCTGAGTTCGGTCAGAACCCAACGGCCCCGGCGTTCGAGATCGGTCTGTTTTTCTTTGAAACCGCCCGTTTCGTAATGATCCACCCGCAGCGTAAAAACAATATGCCCCCCGGGTTTCACGATACGGACAAGCTCGTCGAAAGCAGAGGCCGGCGCATGCCCCAGCGTGAAGACCCCCACACTGATGACGGCGTCAAAAGCGTCTGTCTTAAATGCAAGCCGTTCTCCTAATATAAACCGATGGTATTCGCAGTACACCTTCTTTTTCCGCGCCTCTTCCAGCATCTCCTCCGAGAGGTCCGCCGCAACGATCCGGCTATACCCCATGGCGGCCAGGGCCTCGCCCACCAGGCCTGTGCCTGCGCCTGCATCGAGCACTCGGGCCTCTTTGGGGACCCAGTTGGAAAATATCTTGGCAGCCTTTTCCGGAGATATCCACCCGAACACGTCTTTAAGGTCCGCGTCGTAGTCCGCGGCCCACTGATCATACCGTGTGACAAGCTCATCGTTGTCTTTAGAAGCGTAAACCCATTTGACCCGATCGCGTCGTTCCATGGCGTTTCATTCCTTTTCCAAAAAATTATTCATGGCCATTCATTTTCCATGGGATATCCTCGAGATATGGTGAAAGCGCCGAAAGAAACCCTCCGTCAGGCAGGGGCTTTTTCCGTTTCCCTTTTCGAGGATGACCGCGCCGCGTGCCTGACGGCAAAGCGGCTCGTGATGACGCGGTGGCCGTCTTGAAACTCCACCAAGATGCTGTTCATGCGCCCCCTTGCCAGTACACGGCATTTCTGCCCTTTTCGCCCGGGCAATTTCGCCTTCCAAAACCAACGATGGGGATACATGTTTTTAAAGAAACGCCTTGGATCAAAATCGGGCAGTTCAAGCCTTTCCGGGATCCGTTTTTTTATATAGATCAAAAAACAGGAAAACTCAACGCACAGATTCCCTGTCCATTCCTTTCCATCCTGGTTTTAAAGGGTCAATATATTGACGGGGCTCAAAAGATAAGATATGGCAAGCAAAAACAAAGGATACGCACGCACGGGAAGACCCGGCCTTGGCTGGATTGCCTGGATCCCAGGCCGGGACCGTCCGTGGAGGCACTCGGGGCCTTCTTGAAGTGCTTCCCTCTCTATATCAAAAGACCCGTTTGCCGAGGGCGTGCGCCGTTGGCGATACGGATCAAACAGCATGTCCTGCCATTTCTATCAACGCCGATTGCCCCCTCCCGGGATATCGGCCTGGACCAAGATCCGCCTGGGCTGGTTGGATCCGTCCAAGATCCGCACCGTCCGCCCGGGCGAGACCCGGGAAATCCCCCTGGGGCCCCTGGCAGACGGCTCATGGGAAACCTTGGCGATTCGGATCCCCCTTTCCGCGTCCACCTATTACCTCATCGAAAACCGCCAGCCCCTGGGATATTTTGACAAGCACCTGCCGGGAAGCGGCGTCTTGATCCTGTATGCCGATGACCGGATTCCGGAATGCCGCCATGGAAAGGCGCCGGTGAGACTGATCAATGCAGATCCTTTTGTCGATCATCTGAAAGGGGCGGCATTCGATGTGGGAAATAAAGCGTCTTTGTGGATGAAAAAAGAGGCATTCGGATACAACTTCTGGAAAAAACCGGCGACGCCTATTGCATCCGCATCGCTTTCCATCAAGAGTAGGGCCGCCCCCCTTTACAGACCCTGCGCGGTTCAGAGCCTCCAGCCCCCAAGGGCCACCGCCCTCCCCGGTTTTTCGATGTCCCGCGCGTGAGCCCGCCGGCGTCCCTTCTGCCGCTTCCGTTGTTTCCGGCATGGGCAGGGTATGTCGGAGACATTGACTCCGGCACCCGGCAGGGTATATGATAAGAAAGGAATAAACGCCTTACCGATCCCAGGACGGCCCATGAACCGTGTTTTTCAAAATCTTCCCGGACTCCCTGAAAAGATCAAGGCTCTCAAGGACCTGATCATCACCAACATCGTCCTTTTGGGTCAAATCCCCTCTCCCACCTTCGGGGAAAAGAGGCGGGTCGCCTTTTTCATGGACCGTTTGGCCGAATTTCCCGTGGATGAATGTACCCGGGACGGATACGGCAACCCCATCGGCATCATTCGCGGCACCTCGGAGGGGCTTCCCCCCATTTTCCTGGTGGCCCACCTGGACACGGCCTTCAAGGAAGCCGCGGATTTTTACTACATGGTGGATAAAAAATACATTGCCGGACCGGGCCTCATCGACAACACGGTCAGCGCAGGGGTCCTCTTGTCCATCCCGATGCTCCTCCAGAGACTTAAATGGCGCCCCGCGTCGGATATCATTCTGGCGGGTGTGGTGCAGTCCATTGGAAAGGGGAATCTCCTGGGACTGCGCCACCTCCTGAAAACCTGGTCCACACCGATTCGGGGAGCCATCTGCTTGGAAGGCGTGGAGCTCGGAAGGCTCAACTATTACAGCGAAGGCATGAACCGTATCGAAATCTTTTGCCGCATCGGCCGAAACCCGGTACAAAATCTGGACCATCGGCCCAACGCCATCATCATCCTCAATGAGACCATCGACCGCCTCCTGCACATCCGGCTCCCCCAAAAGCCCCATTCCCGCATCATCCTGGGAAAGATCGCCGGCGGCCACAAACACGGCGAATCGGCCAACGAAGCCCGGCTGGGTCTTGAAATCCGGAGCGATTCGGACGAGATGGTCCGGGAGCTCCGCAGTGAGGTCCGGGCCCTGGTGGCCGACATTGCCCAAAGATATAAAGTGGATCTCAAGGTCAAAACCATCAGCGACATCCACGGCGCCGGTCTCGCCTACAACCATCCCCTGGTGAAAAGCACCGTAGAGGTCATGAAGCAGCTCAACCTCAAGCCGATCCGGGAACCCAGCGAGTCCGAGCTTTCCCTCTTTCTGTCCAATAACATTCCGGCCGTGACCCTGGGGCTCACCCGCGGCGAAAACCCCCACATGGAAAACGCGCGCATCGAAATCGAGCCCTTGTTCACCGGTATCGCCCAGGTCCTCGGCGTCCTGGCCGCCATTGACAGCGGAGTCTGTGATGAAAAGCGCGTGGCTTGAAAAAAACACCTTCCATCACAGCGCCTTCAAGGATATCGAGCGCCTTGTGGGGGAAAAAGAAAGACGGAGCCTGCGCATATCGGTATGCCTGCCCACCCTCAATGAAGAGCAGACCATCGCCAAGGAAATCTTGATCATCAAATCCGAGTTGATGCTGCGACACCCCCTGGTGGATGAAATCGTGGTGGTGGACTCGGGATCCGAGGATCATACCCGGGAAATCGCCGAAGAATACGGGGCAAGGGTCTTTCAAGCCGAGGAAATCCTCCCCCATCTGGAGACCTTCCGGGGGAAAGGGGAAAACCTCTGGAAAGCGCTTTACATCACGACGGGGGACATCATCGTTTACCTGGACGCGGACATCAAGAACATCCACCACCGCTTTGTTTACGGCCTGCTGGGCCCCTTGCTCCTGTTCGACACCTTGAAATTCTCCAAGGCCTTTTATGACCGGCCCATCACCGACAAGAACAACATCAGGAGACCCACCGGCGGCGGCCGGGTGACCGAACTGATGGTGCGGCCGCTCTTTTCCATGTTCTTCCCGGAACTCACCCAGATCCTGCAACCCCTCTCCGGCGAATACGCCGGGTTCCGGGAGGTCTTTGAAGCCATCCCCTTCCCCATCGGATACGGTGTGGAAACCGCCATGATCCTGGATATCTATCGGCGATGGGGCCTCGATGTCATGGCCCAGGTGGACCTGGACCGGCGGGTCCACCGTAACCAGAACATCCATGCCCTGGGAAAAATGGCCTTCGTGATCTTGAAGACCTTTTGCAGTCGTCTCGAAAAGCTGAAGCTCGTGAATTTCAGCCAAGAAACCTTCGATGAAATGATCCAGTACACCCTGGTTAAAAACCGTTTTCAACCGGAAACCCAGCCCATGAAAGGTCTGGAACGCCCCCCCATGCTCGAGATACCGGAATACCGGGAAAAATTCCACCCGGTTTAAGAACGGAGCGTGGCCGTGAGCCGCAGCGGGTGTTGCAAAAGGGCCAGGGCCGCCTGAATGGTGACACACACCACGTCCGCGGACTGGAGGGTCTCCACCGCCGCGCCTTCTCCCAGAATCACTGCCACGCCCAGGGCGGCCGCCTTGAGCATCAGGCGGTCGTTTCGGCCGTTCCCCACGGCCACGGTCTTTTCGGCACCCAGTTGTCTGACAAAGGCCTCCTTGGCAAGGGCCTGATCCTGCTCTGGAAGCACGTGAACCGTACAGGGAATCCCTTTCATCCCGGACCGGACCTTTCCAAAGGTGTCCGCCGTCACCACATGGATCCTCAGCGTCTCGGCCAGGCCGGTGAGGGCTTCGCCCACCCCTTCCAGCAGGTCGCCGTCACAGGCAAGGGTGCCGTTGTAGTCCAACACCATGTGCTCCAGGGTCAGTCTTCCATACCCCGGAATAAGGATGCGTGTCATGATCTGTCCCCTTTCAAGGTATCTTCTTTCAAAAAGTCTCGCAGGGATTGGCCCTTGTTGCGCTCGAACTCGGCAATCCACGCATTGATGCGGTCCTTCCCATAGGTCTTTTTCCAGGCGGAAACGATGTCATCCACCGGGACGTCGAAAGCGGTCCCGTGGTCTGCCACGTATTCCATGTATTTTTGATCCTTCCGGTTGTAGGGCTGGAAGATGGAATCCTTCGTGCCGTCGAACTCGAGGGGGTCCACGTCGTGGCGCAGGCAGAGCTGTTCATTGAATGCGGGTGTCGCTTTGATCCATGCGCCGTTCAGGAAAAACTCCACGTACCCGTGGTAGACAAAGAGGTCCGTTCCGATGTATTCCATCAATTGACGCGTGGCCAGGTGATTCCGGACCGTGACGAACCCGAGCCGCGTGGGGATGTTGCAGGCCCTTCCCAGGGCGCACAAGAGGGCCGCCTTGGGCACGCAAAACCCCCGTCTCCGCCGGAGGACCCCGCTGGCCCGATAATGCTCGGGGCGGTAAAACGGCGTATAGGGATCGTACCAGATTTCATCCCGCACCCGGTAGTAGAGGCGGACACTCTTGGCCACCGCATCGTCACCGGCTCCCTGGACGGCCTCGGCCGCATACCGGCGGATGCTTTCGTGGTCACTGTCGATGATGGCGGTGGGTTGCAGGTAGCGTGGATCCACGACAGCCTCGACCTCGATTCGGAGCCACCCGGGGGAAACAGCGGGACCCTATGGATCCCACCCCCTAAGGCCCGGCAAGAACCCCGTCCGCGATCATGCCCCCGGGGATCATCGGCTCGTCCGACACCCCGTCAGAGGCCGCGGCCGGCAAAGGCACGGCGCAAAAGAGGCGTCCGGCGATCCCCGAAAGGGCCGGGGATTCCTTTGCCCGTCTGTCCCCCCTTGACGGTGAAAGGCGAAAACAGGCCGTATTTCAGCCTCTTGGAAACCGGGGGCCAAAGAGGCTTTGAAATACACCTCCATGATTGCTAAGAGATCCCCCCATGCATGTCAAGAAAAAACCGGCTGCTCCGCACCCCTGTCTGGTGGAGGTGGCCATTCCCCTTCCGGTACACCGGACCTTTACCTATGCGGTCCCTGAAACACTGGCAGGACACGTTGGTCCGGGGACAAAAGTCCTGGTCCCCTTTGGCCGGCGGCGCGTGGGCGGCTATGTGCTGGGCAGGGCCCAAGCCCTCGGATCCCTGGAAATCAAGCCCCTCATCGAAGTCCTGGATCCGGCACCGCTTTTTAGGCCGGGTATGGTGCCGTTTTTCAAGTGGGCGGCCGAATATTACCTGCATCCCATCGGAGAAGTGGTGGCCTGTGCGCTTCCCTCGGGAATCGCCGTCCAGGACACGAACCTCTTTTCGATAACCGAACAGGGGCGTCACACCCTTGAGAGAGGAAATGCCCCTTCTGAGGACCTCCAGGTGCTTAGCCTCTTGGAAAAGGGCCCCGTGAAGGGCACCCCCTTGAAACGGGCGCTCAAGGCCCATTTCCGCCAAAGCCTGCTGCAACGCCTGGAAAAGCGGGGCTGGATCCGAAGAAAACGGGTGATCCAAAGCGCAAGCGTAGGATTTAAAAAAGAACGATACGTGGCCCCGGCCCGTGCCCTGCCTGACCGGGACACCCTTTCCCAAAAGAAAAAAAGGCTCCTTGGGATCCTCTCGGATCTCAAAGAAGCGCCGGTGCACACCCTCAACCGCCTTGTTCCCGGTGCCGCTCGCCTGATTCCGGGTCTGGAAAAAGAAGGCTGGATCCGGGTCTTTTACCAGACCGTCTACCGCGATCCTTTCGGGGACCCCGTGGCCCCTGACCGGGCGCTCCGGTTGACGCAATTCCAGGAACGGGCGGTTTCAGAGGTCCTTTCGGCCATGGGCAAAGGATACCAGGCCTTCCTGATGGCCGGCGTCACCGGAAGCGGCAAGACCGAAGTTTACCTGCACCTGGCGGCCAACGCCCTGAAGCGCGGGGAATCGGTCCTGGTCCTGGTCCCTGAGATCGCCTTGATCTCCCAGATGGAACGGCGCTTCCGGGCCCGTTTCGGGGAGTGCGTGGCGGTGCTTCACAGCGGTCTGACCCGGGGCCAGCGACACGACCAGTGGATGCGCATCTTAAATGGCACGGCCCGCCTGGCCATCGGCGCCCGCTCGGCCGTCTTCGCCCCCCTGGAACGCATGGGGATCCTCATCGTGGACGAGGAACACGATCCCTCCTATAAGCAGGAAAGGGGCCTTCGTTATCAGGCCAGGGACCTAGCTGTGGTGCGGGCCATGCTCGAAAAGACCGTGGTGCTTTTGGGATCCGCCACCCCTTCCATCCAATCCCACCACAACGTGCGCAGGCGAAAATTCATCGGCCTGGAACTGCCGGACCGCATCGAGGCCCGTCCCCTTCCTGAAGTGACGGTGGTGGACCTCAAGGCATCCCGGCATCGGCGCGGCGTCCGTCGATTCCTGTCCGACCCGCTGATCCAGGCCATGAAACAAACCCTGGAAAGGGGGGAGCAGGTCCTCCTGTTCCTCAACCGCCGGGGCTTTGCCGGTTTTCCCGTGTGCACGGGCTGCGGCAGGCCGGTCACCTGCAGGCACTGCGATATCGCCATGACCTATCATAAGGGCGACCATCGCCATGTCTGTCACTACTGCGGCTATTCCCGCCAGGCCGCGGATCCGTGCAGCCTGTGCGGCGCCGGGAAAATCAAGAACCTCGGTATGGGCACGGAGAAACTGGAGGCGGCGGTGCAGGGGCTCTTTCCCGAGGCCAGGGTGGCCCGGATGGACCGGGACACCACGCGGAAAAAGGGGGCCCTGTTGGCCCTGCTCAAGGCCTTGAAGACCCGGTCCGTGGACATCCTGGTGGGGACACAGATCGTGGCCAAGGGGCATGACTTTCCCCATATCACCCTGGTGGGCATCATCTGTGCCGATCTGTCCCTGAGTTTCCCCGATTTCAGGGCCTCGGAGAGGACCTTTCAGATTCTGGCCCAGGTCTCCGGGAGGGCGGGCCGGGGAGACCGGCCGGGGCGTGTGATCCTCCAGAC
>JALVQN010000156.1 GCA_027025555.1 Desulfobacterales bacterium | reverse complement strand
TCTTTGCTTACTTCAACGTTTACCCAAGTGCCTACGAGCACCCAGGTGCCATCTCCTACCCCTACCCCTACGTGTGAGCTATATGACAATGCTGAAAAACCGTGTGTTTTGCATAATGATATTTTCTTTCATCAAGGGCCGCAGTCAGAAGAACTCGATGCTGCTTTAGCGGAGGCTTTTCCCCACTGGTCATCTTTTCGGCAGTCGCTGGAATGGCGGACAGAGCCTGCCAGTGTGGGGGAGATTATCAAAGATGCTTCTTTTGATTTGGCCTTTGATATCAATCCGGCTGTAACTCTTGTTACGGTAGGGATGTTGTTGGACTGGCAGTTGCCACCTGATGGTGATTTGTACTCTCTGGCGCATGAGGTTGCTAAAGAGTTAAATTCGCTTTATTATGATTATTATTTTGATAGGGGCGGGGTTCAGGTTAAGTATCCAGAAGTGCGTAATCCAGCCACTTATGCGATCTATGCTTTCTTTGATTATGATCATGTAAGACTTAATGAATGGTGTGTTGTGTATAGCAAGCTGTATAAACAATCCCCATTGTGTAGCCCATAGTCGTAATACTGCAAGACATCGTTCTGCATTTATGAAACAAAACATCAACAGATCGTACCGAAACCTATTGGAAAACCATCAATAGATCGTTCCGACAGTGGACGTATAATGCACTAACTATTTTAGGCGTAATCTAGAGATGCAGTGCTTTGCAGAAGCGGCACGATGCCTTAATGCATGACACATAGTGATAGTGCTATGGTTTTAAAGGAATGTCGATAACGATACGAAAATTAGGAGGCAATTTGTGATGACAAAAAAGCATGGTTTCATTTTCGCTATATTGGTGTCCTTGTTATTCTTGGGCGGTGTGGGCATCAAGATATCTAAAGCAGATGGAGCGGTTTTGCACGATGGTGTTTTCTTTCATCAAGGGCCGCAGTCAGCAGAACTCGATTCTGCTTTAGCGGAGGCTTTTCCCCACTGGTCATCTTTTCGGCAATCGCTGGAGTGGCGGACAGAGCCTGCCAGTGTGGGGGAGATTATCAAAGATGCTTCTTTTGATTTGGACTTTGATATCAATCCGGCTGTGACGCTCGTTACAGTAGGTATGTTGTTGGACTGGCAGTTGCCATCTGATGGTGATTTGTATTCTCTGGCGCATGAGGTTGCTAAAGAGTTAAATTCGCTTTATTATGATTATTACTTTGATAGGGGCGGGGTTCAGGTTAAGTATCCAGAAGTGCATAATCCAGCCACTTATGCGCTCTATGCTTTCTTTAATTATGACCAACAGCAATTAGAGAACTGGAGCAAAGCCTATTATGAACTGTTTGACGATGATGCTTCACGACAGCCTGATGGAACTACCCAACTTGATGTTCTCGACATCGCTCCCTTCCTGCAATATCCTTTTGAAAATCCGCCAGATACGTTTTACGCTGTAAATTCTTTTTTCGATCATCGTTATCCGATGTACGATGAGGAGGAAGAGAAAGACTCAGAGAATATGTATCGGTTTGATGGTGAGCAATATGAATCGGATGATGTCAATGGCGTAAGCTATTATAGTGGGCATGATGGTTATGACTATGATACACCACGAGGTTTGGATATTTTTGCATCTGCTGCTGGTGTAGTAATAGAAATACAGCCTAGGTTTAATGGCGTTATCATCGATCATGGAAATGGCTTGGCAAGTAGCTATCTGCACCTTGATTCTATTGATCCAGCAATCGGAGTGGGGACTCCCGTAGCTCGTGGACAAAGATTGGGTGAGGCTGGAGATACAGGATCTTCAGGACAGGTACACCTTCATTTTGGAATTCGTGATGTAGATGATCGGAGTAAAGATGTTGATCCATTTGGTTGGTGGGATCCTGATGATCCCGATCCTCATGCAGAGCGACTTAATGGAATGGAGAGTGCTTGGCTCTGGTGGGGTGACGAAGCTGGTGATGGCTATCTGACGGTAGACAATCGTGAGACACAGACCCAACTTTTTCGTCATGCTTATATAGATTGGCATCGAGTTGAAGGTGGTTATCGTGGAGAAGCTTGGTATGCAATCTTAGATCCCCCGATGGGTGATGGATTGTTTTTATGGGGTATTTGGGGAACTTATATTTCAGATCCTGGTTATTACCAAGTGCAAGCCTATTGGCCAGCAGACGATAGTGGAGAGGCTACAACTGCAGCGGAATATAAAATCTATCGGCACAATTCTGGTACTGATGTTGATGGATTAGAGGTAATTGAAGTTACAGCCGATCAGTCATCACAAGGCGACGTTTGGGTAACCTTGGGTGAGTTCTATTTCCAAAAGGGACCTACGATAGTAATTTTGTCCGATGTTACCCACGATCCGGATGAAGAGGGCAAACGTGTTTATTTTGATGCCATTCGTTGGCAAGCTGTGCCTCCAACCCCGACACCTACACATACACCGACGAATACGCCTACAGATACTCCTACACCAACTTCCACGCCCACGCCGACTCCCACAAGCACTCCGACGCCCACCCCTACTCCTATCGCTACGCCCTTGCCTTCCCGCGGCTTCTATCCCGACGGTATCCTGGCCTCGTATTACAACGACCAGGATGACGGCCAATGGGTGCTGGACGGTCCCATTACTTGGGAGACCTTCACCCAGTTCGTGCTCTCCCGCACGGAAACCGAAATCGCCTTTGATCTACAGAGCCAGCCCCCCGCCCCCGGCGTGAACGGCACCTTCTGGAGCGCCCGTTGGGTGGGCCAACTGCTTGTCCCCGCCACAGGCGATTACATCTTCTATTTCGACGACCTGGACGACGGCGCCCGGCTGTACATTGACGGGGGCCTGATTCTGGAGAGCTGGCTGGTGCAGGGCGCACACGACTATCAGAGTAACCCGTTTCCTCTCACCGCTGGCTTGCACGAGATCACGGTGGAATATGCCCAAGGTCCGCTGCTGGGCAGTAGTTTCTACCTCTCCTGGAGTTCACCCTTCTTTCCCAAGGAACTCATCGGCCCGGCGGGCGTGGCGACGCCCACCCCCACTCCGACGCCGACCTCGCAGCCCTGCCCGCTAACCTGGCTCAAATCGCAGGATGACCGCATGCCGGACCTGGGACTGTTCTACCGCTTGCGAGATTTTCTTGCCCGGTCTCCGCAGGGGCAACGGTACATCGAACTGTACAACGCCCACAGCGCCGACCTGCTGAAACTGCTGGCCGATGACCCGGCCTTGCGTACCGAAACAGTAAATGTGCTTAACCTATGGGCACCCCATTTGAAGGCCTTCCTGGACGCAAAAGGGGCAGAAGTCGTCATCAGTGTGGAACAGGTACAGGCGCTACGAGCCTTCGTTGAGCATCTGACAGAGGTAGCGGATGGCGAATTACAAAGCGCAGTTCAAGAGGAAATCGCTCGCGTGCCTTGGGATACACTGCCCGGCGCAACCATGAACCAAGCGTGGAGTATAGTGACAGGGCAGGGCATTGGACCCGCACCCGCTAAAGCGGAAGCCACACCCACACCGGGCAGATAACCGTGCCTCGCAGAGAGGGGTGGCGTGAGATATTCACGCCACCCCCGAAACTGGCTGCCCAACCCCGCGTCAACCTGACCCGCCTGTCGGCGGGAGGTGAGGGTGGCGCGAAAAGGCGGTTCGCGCTGAGCAAAGCGGGTTGTCGGATAAAACACCGGCGGGCAGGTTACGCCCCTGTTATCCCGCCCAAGAGGGGGGAAGGCTGCTTTTTTGTTGTGTTTCCCCCGATGCGTGAACGGCGGAAGCCGAGCGCAAAGCACGTTACCAAT
>JALVQN010000155.1 GCA_027025555.1 Desulfobacterales bacterium | reverse complement strand
GTCACACTGCTTGCCGCCACGGTTCGACTGGTAGATGAGCCGCTTGCCGTCCCAGCTGAAGTAGGCTTCCCCGTTGTCCCCCTCGAAGGTGAGCTGAGTGACGTTCCTCATGTGGTGGTCGATCGAACCCGCCGGAACGCTGTTTCCGGCCACGAGCAGGACGAAGGAAAGCATGAACAGGGGGATTTGCTGGATAGTGATCATCTGCTTCATTTCCTCCGGGCATGGTGCCGGTTGGTCGAGTGCCTTGATTATACCATCCATTCCCTGCTAATTATGTCAAGGGGTAGTGTCCAGTTTGTGGGTCAAATAGCTGGCAATGTCCTAGCCACATGTTTGAGTAGCCAGAAGATTTTCTGCGCAGGAGGGAGGTGCAGATGGCTATTGAAATGGTAGTTTTTTTACGGAAAAACAAGATATGCTAATTTTGGTTAGGCAAGCGAGGAAAATCGAAAATAGGTGGTTTCTCTGTAGGGGGTGAAACACCGGGCAACGTAGTATCTTGATGCAGTAACACGGGCCAGCTCCTACCGTCCCCGATCTGCTGAATGTTGGTCTAGGCGCCGGTGAGTGCGTTAGCGCAGGTTCACCAATGAGTCCGCAGTGCCAACCGCCAGGATGACTTTACTTCCTTCTGGTACTCCAGTTGTAGGGAAAATTTTCTTGACGGATTGTACTGGAACGTTCCGAGTGTCGTCGTCCGCCATTCTTCGTCTGTATTATTTTCCATTCCAACCCTCAGCCGCATGCGGAAATTTCTCTGCAAGGGGAGCACCATGCCAGCCTCCGGGCGTATACGGATGATGGGTGTCAGCGCGTGGAGCGAGGGTGTCAGCATGCCATAGAACAGGGCCCGGCGTGCTTTTTTTGAACGGCCCATCCCAAAATACAGCTGGTGATCATATTTTTCGTTTGTTTCTCTGGCGCTGCGAAGCTGGATTCTCCATGACCAGCGGGATGCCATCGGCAGAGGTGACAGGGCATGATGAAAGATTCGCAAGTAGTCCACGCTGTCGATGATCGGTATGTCCGGTGACAGGTTCAGCCGTAAATCAAGGACTGTCAATTCTCCACCATCCAGGGTATTTCGACCCGTTGGTTCTTGGGCAAAGGCAATCAGGTTCATTGATGGCACTAGGTCGCCACCTTCTCTCGTCTGTACCCCGGCGCCAATAATGGAAGATTTCTGTTCCTCCGATGGGGAAGGGCGATAGGCCACCCGGTTGTCCGTGGGTGGAGAGGGAGGCAAGGAGAGCCGTTTCATCAGTAAGGCATGTTTGAGCGACAGGGTTTGAGCAGACGGATTCGGTTGCTCTTTGGTGAAGATAAAATGTTGGTAAGAAAAGAGAAAATCCAGCAAGACCTGCTGGTCGGCAGGACTCAAGTCTGACAGGGTGATGTTGATTCGTTTGATGTCTGGCTGGCCAAGGAATTGCTTTGCCTTGAGTTTCAGTCTATCGCTTAGGCTTTCATAATGATGAATGAGTGTCCGTTCTGCGGAAGGGTGGTAGTGAATCCGTTTGATCAGAGGCGAACGTCTGCTGTCCAGGGGTGATTGGTCTAGATCGTGAAGCCGATCGAATAACTCTGCTGGTGTGTACCAGGCATACACTGTTTGAGACAGCGGCGGGTCCATGACGACGTCCATTGTTCTCCCCAGCTCGTAGGCACAATTGTGGGTGAGGAAGAAATACTGTTTTTTCTTGCCGATGATTTCCCAGATGTGAAGTTGTAGCAATCTTGCCTGCTCTGGATTGAGATTGAGCTTATATTCCCATATATCTCTTGCTTCGGTGTTTGTATAAACGATGTCCTGTGTGTAGAAGTAGCGATCGGAGTAGCCGGCCTGATAGCCGCCAAACAGACCTTTGAATATGTAAGTGATCACGGGTTCTTTGGGTGGTACCAGTGCACCGTAGTTGATGGTGGTGTCGAACAAATCGCGTTCGTCACCGGTGGTGTCGAGCTTCAGGATGGCATGGCCAAACATGGAGGCGGGATTGCCCAGGTAGCCACTGACCATCAACAGACTGACCGAACGTAACGGATTTTCCACCAGCCACTTGCGTAGCCGCATGCAGGCCTTGGGGATGGTTTGCCATGTTGGCTGTTGTAACTGGTTGGCCAACCAAGTGTAACGGGCTGGAAAGCGGCAGCGAGGGTGTGACTCGTTCGCCACCGGGGTTTTCAGTGCAAGCAGTGTGGCGCGTAATTCGGCGGCTGGGTCGTTTTTGCCCTGCGGGCTGAGATAGAAGTCTTCGCTCTGGAACGTGCCTTGGCGATGGGCAGCGTCATAGTGTAGTAAGCGCAGCCATTGGGGACGCTGCGCAAGTTCTTTGATTGGAACGTTCGTTGAAATAGCCACTGTCTGATTTGGCAGACAAGGCGCAACAATCGTAAAAAACAAAAGAAAGAGCCCCCAGATGGTGGGGGCTCGAGCATGTGATGCTGCCACAGGTCAACTGCGAGAATAAATGATATTGTAGAGCAGTTCAGCCTTTTCTTTGCGCGACAGAAATTCATAACCTACGGTGGAAGTTCGCTTGGCAAATTCAGCGCGGATAGCTTGGGTAAAGGCCTGTTTTTCTTTTGAAGAGATCTGAACGACCTCTGTCAGTGCATCCAGATAGCGGCCATGACCAAGTGCCAGATCCTTTTCGAGTTGAGGGTAACTCTTCAGGATGAACGCAGCGGTCTTGGCATTGCCGCGGGCACAGCTGTCTGGAGAGGTCAGGTTGGACGAGATGGCGGTGCTACCCAAATCCCAGGTAACATTGGTAATGATGGCAACCACGTCTGCCGTGGATTTTTGGTCGATGCCTTGGGCGATCAATGCACCGAGACCACAGTCGGTATAGATCTTGCCAAAGTTACGACTTCCTTCCGCCTGAACGCCAGAGGAAAGGGCAACCATAGAAGCCAAGGATGTGGCTAACAGCATTTTTCTCATAGTTATACTCCCAATTGAATAAACCAATTGTTCTTATATTTCGAAGAACTACGTTAGGGGTGTTCTCTATTACCTAGGTGGGCGTGATTCCTAAACATTTATTATGCCGGCAAGGTGCGGTGAGGTGTAATAATTGTTTTATTGCAACAAACCGTAATGTCGCTAGTGCAAAAAAGGACCAGAATCCCACCATGAGCGGTGACTGAAAACGCCCCCTAGATTAAGATATTTAATACGTGGTGTGAATAGTAAATATGAATATTTTTATTTTAATGAATACCGTATTTTGGTGTTGATTCAAATGAATGGCGTAGCCAAGCCGTTACCTACGTAGGCTGCCATGGAGAATTAAGGTAAGGTGGTTAGTTCTGGAAAGTGTCTAAGTCGCACCGTTTATCCGTTGTGCGGGGCGCCAAAGGTAATCCTGGTAGGTTATCTTTTCAGGTAGACAATGGAACAGAATGTTCCCTGTTATGATTTCCGCCGGACTCATGCGGCTTTTTTGCCGCTGCTATTTATTTCTAGTCTCAATCAAATTTAGGCAGAAGTATGCGACAGAAATCATTGATATTGCAGATAATGTCAACTAAGTTATCCATGCCAGCTCACCTTGATGATTAGGGATTTTTTTATCAGAAGATACAATTGATAAACTGGTTTTTAGTCCACTCCTTAAAGTGGGTTCAGGTTATCTAATTAACTGTTTTGCAGGACCATCTCGTCACGCAATGTATTTATTACTGGCACGGTATTCGGTCGTGTGTTGCGCCACAGGAAGAAAGACTCTGCTGCCTGTTCCACCAGCATGCCAAGGCCGTCGGCGGTTTTGGTTGCTCCGTGCCGTTCCGCCCAGCGCAGGAA
>JALVQN010000154.1 GCA_027025555.1 Desulfobacterales bacterium | reverse complement strand
GGGGAAGGCCTGTGAATTGGCTGCCGCCCACCTGACAGAACATGCCGCCGGGATCCGGACCCTGAGGGACAGGCTGGAGAACGGCCTCTTGAAGGCGGTTCCCAAGGCCATGGTCAACGGGGACCCCCAAAACCGCCTTCCCAACACCACCAGCATCAGTTTCGAATATGTGGAAGGCGAATCCATCCTTCTCATGATGGACCGGCTGGGCATCTGTGCTTCTTCGGGCTCTGCCTGCACCTCCGGCTCCCTGGAACCTTCCCACGTCCTCAGAGCCATGGGAGTTCCCTTTACCGCGGCCCACGGGTCCATCCGCTTCAGCCTGAGCAGCTATAACACGGAAAAAGATATCGATTTTATCGTTCAACATCTACCGTCCATCATCGCCAGGCTCAGGGAAATGTCGCCTTTTTGGAACCCCTGATGAAAGTGCACGCAACGCCGGATCCTTCCTCCTTTTTGGGGGGGCGAAAGCCCCTCTTTTTATCCCATATCCCTCCTGCTCCATTGAAGCGTGTGTGTCTCAATGATATGCTTTCAGGACCAATGGCCCCTCAGGGCGGTTTCCCGGCGGCCCGACAAAGATGCCCAGCCCTGTCATGGGATGAGGGGAAAATGAGAAAGGAGCCCTGAATGGAGAAACATCAAAAATTTTCCATATGGTATGTGGTGTTGGGCATCTGGCTCGTACTCATTTTGCAAAACGCCATGATGAGCGCCTTTGCCGTGAAGGTCATTCCGTACAGCCAATTTTTGAAGTTGCTCAAGGAAGGCCGCATCGTGGAGGTGGCCATTACGGCGGACAAGATCCAGGGAAAGATGAAGGGGTCTTCGGAGACCGGGAATGCGCTCATCCCTTTTAGAACAGTCCGGGTGGATCCGGAGATCTCCAAGCTCTTGGATCAGTATAATGTGACCTTCAAGGGGGAGATCGAATCCAATTTTATTCCCACCCTCTTGTCCTGGGTGGTCCCCACGGCCCTTTTCTTCGGCGTCTGGTTCTTTTTCGTGAAACGGATGATGGGCCAGCAGCAGGGTTTTATGACGTTGGGCAGGAACAAGGCCCGGGTCTATATGGAAAGTGACCTCAACGTGACCTTCAAGGATGTGGCCGGGGTGGATGAGGCCAAGCAGGAACTCAAGGAAGTGGTGGAGTTCCTCCTCCACCCTGAAAGGTATGTGGAGCTGGGCGGAAAACTCCCCAAGGGGGTTTTGCTGGTGGGGCCGCCCGGCACCGGGAAGACCCTTTTGGCCAAGGCCGTGGCCGGGGAAAGCGGTGTGCCCTTTTTCAGCCTGAGCGGATCCGAGTTCGTGGAGATGTTTGTGGGGCTCGGGGCGGGCCGGGTGAGGGACCTTTTCGTCCAAGCGAAGCAGAAAGCCCCTTGCATCATCGTCATCGATGAACTGGACGCCCTGGGGAAGGCCCGGGGGGTCGGCATGGTGGGGGGACACGACGAACGCGAGCAGACCCTCAACCAGCTCCTGGTGGAGATGGACGGATTCGATCCCAAGTCGGGCGTGATCCTCATGGCGGCCACCAACCGGCCTGAGATCCTCGACCCGGCCCTTTTGAGGCCCGGTCGCTTCGACCGCCAAATCCTGGTGGACCGGCCCGACAAACAGGGGCGGGAAGCCATTTTGAGGGTCCACCTGAAGAACATCAAGACGGTGAAGAACCTGGACGTGGGCAAGCTGGCCGCCATGACGCCGGGCATGGTGGGGGCGGACCTGGCCAACCTCGTCAACGAGGCCGCGCTGTTGGCGGTGCGGAAGAAAAAGAAGAAGGTGGGAATGGCCGAGTTCGAGGAGGCCGTGGAACGGGTGATCGCGGGGCTTGAGAAGAAAAACCGGCTCATCAACTCCCAGGAACGGGAAATCGTGGCCTACCATGAGATGGGACACGCCATTGTGGCCCTTTCTCTGCCCGGGACCGATCCGGTCCAAAAAATCTCCATCATTCCCAGGGGGATCTCAGCCCTGGGGTACACCCTCCAAGTCCCCACGGAAGACCGGTTTTTGATGAAAAAGACGGAGCTGTTGAATCGCATCGCCACTCTGCTCGGGGGGCGTGCGGCCGAAGCGCTCGTCTTTGACGACATTTCCACCGGTGCCCACAACGACCTCGCCCGGGCCACCGACATTGCCCGGAGCATGATCAAGGAATACGGCATGAGTGACACGCTGGGGCAGGTCTACTTTGCCCGGGAAAGGCGCAACCGTTTTTTAAACCTGATGCCCGAAGGGCCGGAGGTCTACAGCGAGGCCACGGCCCAGCTTATCGACGCCGAAGTCCAGAAAATCATTGAACGGGAATATGAAAAAGCCCTGGGCATTTTAAGAGAAAAACGGGATGTCCTGGACAAGGGCGCTGCCCTTCTGCTGGAGCAGGAAAAGATCGAGGCCCATGAAATCAAGGCCCTCATGGGACTGCCCGAAGAAGAAAAACCGGGCAAAAAAGGGCCTGAACCGGAAGAAGAAAGGCCGGAGGAAAAGGCCTCTGGGGCCAAGGCCGCAGGCCCTGGTCTTTGAAGGACGGCGGGGTTCTAATGCACCAACGGGTCCTGATCTTCCCGGGCGCACGGTGACGGTTCCGGGAAGCACCATGTGATGGGGACTCCATCCGAACCACAAGGGGGTGCCGCAAGGATCGCGGCTCTTCGGGCCGCGGCTTCGGCAAGGGCCACGGCCACCATCGTATCGGTTCCCACGGGAAGGTGAGGCCCGTGCTGTTCCGTACTGCCCACCGGCAAAAGAAGGGTCTTTTTACCCGAATCGAGTTTTGCCTGGACTTCTTCCCAGGTCATTTCCTGGAGCCATACCGTAGCTGCCATGCCATCATCCCCCATCGGAACCCCTTTTTCAAGTCCTTTTAAAAGGGGCCTTCCATTTGTAAAAAAACAAGGAGGGGCCACTTTTTATCCAGTCCCTTGTATGACAGATGCCCCGATCGTGTCAATGATCCCTGAATCTTGCACAAGCGGGTGAAACGTACTAGGCCTTTTCTTCCCGGTCCGAAGGCATTTGACGTTTTCAGTCCTTTCCAAATGCGATATAAGGCACGTATGTTCCATGATTTTACGACACATCGAAGATGGCTTTCGGTCCCCGGAACGAAAGAAATCTTCCGGTGAAGCCGACCACGGGGCAAAAGATCGGCCTGGCGGCGGCGATCATGATGGCGTCGGTCTTTTTGAGCCGCGTGATCGGCCTGGTGCGGGAGATGGTCATCGCGTACGTGGGTGGGGTCCAATCCTCGGTGGATGCCTACCAGGTGGCCTTCGTCATCCCGGAAATCCTCAACCACATGGTGGCTTCCGGCTTTTTGTCGGTGACGTTCATTCCCATCTTTTCCCGGTATCTCTCCCAGGAGCGTGAAGAAGAGGGATGGCGTGTCTTTTTCACCATTTTCACCGTATTCGGAACCCTTCTGGCCTTGACGATCCTTTTGACCGGGATCTTTACGCCCGAGATGGTGAACCTGGTGGCGCCCGGCCTTCAGGCGCCTTCGGTGAAGGCCCAGGCGGTCCGCATGACCCGCATCATTCTCCCTGCCCAGCTCTTTTTCTTCACCGGCGGCCTTCTCATGGCAGTGCAATTTGCGAAAGCGCGGTTTACCTTTCCGGCTATGGCCCCCCTGGTGTACAACCTGGGGATCATTGCCGGAGGGGTCCTGTTGGGAGGGCGCATCGGCATGGAAGGCTTTTCCTGGGGCGTGCTCGCCGGTGCCTTTGTCGGAAATTTCGCCATTCAGCTGTGGGGGGCCTTCCGGACGGGGTTTCGGCTTTCTTTTAAGGTCGATTTACGGCATCCGGATTTGAAACGCTACATGGCCGTCACCCTGCCGCTGATGGTGGGTCTGAC
>JALVQN010000153.1 GCA_027025555.1 Desulfobacterales bacterium | reverse complement strand
GACCTGGAGCGCCGCCAGCAGAGTTCGCTGGGATCGGTTTTCAGGATTTCCTTCAGACGGTTGGCATCCTGACGGATGCGATCGGTGCCGGCCAAAGCCTTCCTGACCCACAAGAGGGCGGATCGGATTTGTTCCGGGGCCTGCGCATCGGGGAGCCGGTAGTACATCCAGCGGCCTTTCTTGCGGCCTGTGACCACCCCGGCCTGGCGCAGCAGCGCCATGTGCCTGGAGACCGTGGAGGGCGCGATCTCCAAAAGCTCGATGATCTGGCAGGCGCACAGCTCCCGGCCCTCAAGGGCCATGAGGACACGCAGCCGTTTTTCGTCGGACAGGGCTTTGGTGATATTCAAAAAGCTTTGCATCCCGGCCCCTTTCATTTCGTCAGGTGGCGAATTATAGAAATAAAAAATGGGCCTGTCAAGGGGAAGCGAAAGGAGGAACGCTTGGGATATTTTCGAAACTGCGGATCGGCCGCGGGTCTTTTCAGGCTGTTAAGGACATGGCGTTCCTGATTTTTAATTTTAACGCGCCGCGTGCCGCCGGTTAAATGGGAAGATGCAGCCGGTCGAGGGGACCTGTGGAACAGGGCGGCAGCCTCTGCACGCCGAGGCCGTTTATCAGAAAAGCCAGGGCGTTTCGGCTGGTGCCCGGCTCTCCGGCGGTTTTGGGTTTTTCATGGAACCTCGCGTGGTGTTCGAGCAGTATGGCTGCCGACACTTGGCATGTCCGGCAGGCGGGCATTTGGGGTACGGGTTCCGGCACCCGAATCAGTCGAACTTGAACCGCTCCATGTAGGCCGCCAGGCGTTTCTGATGCTCCCTGTCCAGCGCGGGACAATCCTCCGGCGCCTTGGCGCCTTCCGCCATGCGGGCGGCAAAGACCATACAGGTGGGCGCGTTGCATTGCCGGCAATTGGTTTTGGGCAAAAGCTTGAGGATTTCCATCACCTTGGGTTTGGGGATCCCCTCGAAGGAAGGAACGATTATCTTCCGATATCAGGTTGATCATCATGGGATAAAGCATCCCCTATCGGCCGGCAGGGAGTCCCCCTTTCCGGTTCAAGGGGTCAGCCAGGCCTTGACCTGGGCCTTGGTCGGGATCTTGCCCACGCTTTTGATCTCTCCGTTGATGATGAGTGCCGGGGTGCCCATGACCCCGTAGCCGGCGATCTCCAGAGTGTCGGTGACTTTTTCAAGCCGGGCATCCAAACCGATTTCCGCCAGGGCTTCCTTGACGACTTTTTCGGTTTGCTGACACTTGGGGCAACCGGGGCCGAGTACTTTGATGTCCATGATGTTCCTCCTTCAATGAATGTGAATAAAAAGGGATCAGGGTTTTTGGCGGGCGTCGGTGAGCCAGGCTCTGAGCTTGGCCCTGGGCGGCACCGTGCCCACGCTTTTGACCTCATTGTTGATGATCAACGCCGGGGTGCCCATCACCCCGTAGCTGCCGATTTCGGCGATATCCGTCACATGCTCGATGTCGGCCGCCATATTGAGTTGCGTCAAGACGGCCATCAAGTCCTGTTCCAGCTGGTTGCAGCGGGCGCAGCCGGGTCCCAAAACCTTGATGACGACGCCCTCGGTGGGGACGTCCGTCACCGGCCGGCCGGTGAACTTTTTAAATTCTCTTAAAAACGCAGCCCCATAGCCCTCCCGCGCCGTATCAGGGATATAGTTGCGTTTTTCGAGCCGCTCCAGAAGCAAATCAATGATTTGAGCATCGGAAAGACCGGCACCAGAAGCGGCGGCTTCCGCCAATGCGGATTGAAGCCCGATGATGCCGATCTTAAAACCGTCGATGCGGATCTGGGTGATTTCATCGGATGCCATGTCTTGTCCTTTTCCTTTCATGCATTCATGCCGCAAAGAAATGTCCGAAAATCATGCCGCTGAGGGTGGCCATGATCACCACCAGGCTGACGAAGGCCGCGGTCTTTTTGGTGCCTAAAACGCTGCGGATGACCAGCATGTTGGGCAGGCTGAGGGCGGGTCCCGCCAAAAGGAGCGCCAGGGCCGGGCCCTTGCCCATGCCGGCGCCCAGGAGTCCCTGGAGAATGGGGACCTCCGTCAGGGTGGCGAAGTACATGAAGGCGCCCACCACCGAGGAGAAGAGGTTGGCCCCCAGGGAATTGCCGCCCACCAGTGCGCTGACCCACCGGGAAGGGATCAGGCCCTCGGAGCCCGGTCGTCCCAGCAAGAGTCCGGCCACCAGCACGCCGGCAAAGAGCAGGGGCAGGATCTGCCTGGCAAAGTCCCAGGTGGACAGAAACCAGGTTTCCGCCTCCCCCCGGGTGGTGGTGGTCAGGTAGGCCAGGGCCACGATTCCGGCGGAAAAGGCGATGAGGGGCTCATGGGGAAAGAGGTATGCCAGAATCAGCACCGCCGCTCCGGAAAGGGCCACCTTGACCGCCTTGACCTGGAACCAAAGGACCAGCAGAAAACCCAAAAAAGCGGCAAAGAGTCCGGTGACCAGCCATTTAACGCTGTAAACGGCATGCCACAGGCCGGTGGGTTCCGCGGGTTTTCCCCAGGTGGCAAAGACCAAAATGCCCACCAGGGTGGCGAAATAGACGACGTTCTGCCACAGGGGGCGTTCCACTTCCGGCTCCGGCATGTGCAACGCCGCCTCGGCCCTGGCCCGTTCCTCTTTGCGGAACAAGAAGTGCATCATCAACCCGATGACCACGCTGAAGAGAATGGCCCCCACGGCGCGGCCGATGCCGATTTCAATACCCAATACCCGGGCGGTGAGCACGATGGCCAGCACGTTGATGGCCGGTCCGGAGTAGAGAAAGGCGATGGCCGGACCCAGCCCCGCCCCTCGCTTCCATATGCCGGCAAAAAGGGGGAGCACGGTACAGGAGCAGACCGCTAAAATGGAGCCCGATATGGAGGCCACGCTGTAAGAAAGGACTTTCCTGGCCCCGGCCCCGAGATATTTCATCACCGCCGCCTGGGAGACGAAGACCGAGATGGCCCCGGCGATGAAAAAAGCCGGCACCAGGCACAGCAAAACGTGCTCCCGGGCGTACCACTTGGCCAGGGCCAGAGACTCCACCACCGCCCCGGTAAACCGGCTGTTTTCAACCGGGAGCCAAAAGAAAACCAAAAAGACCCCGGCGAGGACACTCATGGGTTTCCAGAGGCTCTTCCAGTCAATGATGCTGGGTCGAACCTCGGTATCTTGCGTATCTTCCGCGGTCTCGAACGCCTTGCCGTTGTCTGCAATGGATGCGCCGTTTGTCATGATCGATGCCTCCGTGATAAAGTATTATATTGCCATATAGCTATTTTAAAAGGCCAAAAAAAATTTAGTTTTTAGAGCAGATGGTAAACCGGTCCACTTCGGGCAGCTTGCTTCTTAAGGCCATGATGCCCGGATCGTCGTTCAACCAATGCCGGAGGTTTCCCAGCAGGCTGGCGGCATAGGGGTTGTTTTTCCCGTCAGACACATAATAATTGACCCACAGGCCGTCTTTCTGAAATTCCACAAATCCGGCTTCTTCAAGTATTTTCAAATGCTTGGATACGGTGGGCTGGGAGAGCCCCAAGAGACTCTGGAGTTCGCACACGCACATGGATTTTTGTTGCAAAAGCTTGATAAGCTTCACCCGGTTGGGATCCGAAAGCGCCTTCATGGCCTTGACAAACGGTTTCATGGGATCGGTTTCTTCCATATTGCTGAATTAGAATATATAAATCTAAAGGCGCCTGTCAAGGCTTTTTTTCATTTTTTTTATCGACAATCTCTTTTGCATCAAAATTGAGAACGGGTGTCCCCGGCCGGGCCGGTGCCGCCTCGGAAGGCATGGGATCCATGCGACAGAAAGGATCGCATCGGCATTTGACACCGATGCGTTTTTGTCCTA
>JALVQN010000152.1 GCA_027025555.1 Desulfobacterales bacterium | reverse complement strand
CTTCTACGTTTCTGACAATATCGTCCTAAGGACCCACACGTCTCCGGTTCAGATCCGCACCATGGAACAGCAGGACCCGCCGGTGAGGGTCGTGGTTCCGGGCAAGGTTTTTCGGTGCGATTCGGACCTGACCCACACACCCATGTTCCACCAAGTGGAAGGCCTTCTGGTGGACGAGGGCGTCTCCTTCGGGGATCTGAAAGGGACGCTCACCGCCTTTATTCATCAGGTGTTCGACGACAGGACGGCCCTGCGCTTCCGCCCCAGCTTCTTCCCCTTCACCGAGCCGAGCGCGGAAGTGGATATCGTTTGCGTGATGTGCCGGGGCGTCGGTTGCCGGGTCTGCGCTCACACCGGATGGCTGGAAATCCTCGGATCGGGCATGGTGCACCCGGCGCTGTTTGAAAATGTGGGGTACGACCCGGACCGCTTCACGGGATTTGCATTCGGGGTGGGCGTGGAGCGGATCGCCATGTTGAAATACGGCATCGACGACATCCGGAAATTTTTCGAAAACGATGCCCGGTTCTTAACGCAGTTTTGACCATGAAAACGAGCCTGAGCTGGCTGAAAGCCTATGTGCCCATCGAGTTGAGCCCTTCCGAGCTTGCCGATGCCTTGACCATGGTGGGGTTGGAAGTGGAGGCGGTGACCGATCGGTTTGATTTCATGGAACGGATTCGGGTGGGGAAGGTAACCCGGGTGGCGCCGCATCCAGGCGCCGACAAGCTGCAAATATGCCAAGTGGATTCAGGGGACCGTCGGTTGCAGGTGGTCTGCGGCGCGCCCAATGTGAAAGAAGGGATGCTGTCGCCCGTGGCCCTTCCCGGGACCGAGTTTCCCGACGGCACTGTCCTTAGGGAATCCACCATCCGCGGGGTGGTTTCCGAGGGGATGCTGTGCAGTGAAAAGGAACTCGGGCTGGGAGACGATGCGGACGGCATCCTGGCCCTTGACCCTTTGCTCACTCCCGGCAGGGGATTGAAAGAAGCCCTGAACCTGTCCGATCCCGTCCTTGAGATCGGCGTGACCCCCAATCGCCCGGATTGCCTGAGCATCCTCGGCATTGCCCGGGAAGTGGCCGCCATCCAGGGCGTCCGGGTGGCCTATCCCGATATTCACCTTCGCGAGAGCGGGGATCCCATCTCAAGGTGGACCTCAGTGGAAATCCAGGCGCCTGAACAGTGTCCCCGATACGCCGCCCGGCTCGTCTTCGATGTCACGGTGGGCCCCTCCCCCTTTTGGCTTCAGGAGCGTCTTTGGTCCGTGGGGTTGAGGCCCATCAACAACATCGTGGATATCACCAACTTTGTCCTCATGGAGACGGGTCAACCCCTGCATGCTTTTGATTTCGACCGTCTCGCCGGGCACCGCATCGTGGTCAAGACCGCCGAGGAAGGAGAGCGCTTCACCACCTTGGACCGGAAAGAGCGAACCCTCTTTTCAGATACCCTCATGATCTGCGATGGAGAAAAGGGCGTGGCCATCGGGGGGGTCATGGGGGGACTGAACTCGGAGATTTCAGGGGAAACCACCCGGGTGTTCATCGAGAGCGCCTATTTCCGTCCCACGAGCATCCGACGCACCGCCAAGCGTCTGGGGCTTGCCACCGAGGCCTCCCATCGATTCGAGCGGGGCGTGGATCCGGAAGGGGTGCTCTTCGCTTTGCATCGGGCTGCCCAACTGATGGCCGAAATCGGTCAAGGGCGAATCCTCGAGGGATGGATCGATGTCTATCCCAAGCCCGTTGCGCCACGGAAAATCACCGTGAGCCTCTCCCGGACGAATCGGGTGCTGGGGACCGGTTTCACCCAGGAGGCGTTCAAAGGGCTTTTGGAGTCTGTGGCGTTTCAGGTGGCCTGCCTGGACGAAGACCGCCTGCAGGTGCGGCCTCCAAGCTTCCGGGTGGATGTCCATCGACCCGAAGATCTCATGGAGGAAGCGGCCCGGCTGTCGGGATACCAGAACATTCCCGTGACCTTCCCTCTCATCCCGGCCGTCGAGAGACGACCCAACCCCGCCTTGCAATTGAGACGGCGGATCCGCCGGTGGATGTCGGGTTTCGGTTTCCTGGAGGCCGTCAACTACAGCTTCATCCATGCCCGGTTCGACGATCAGCTGGGCCTTCCGGAAGACGATTTCCGGAGAAAGACCGTGGCCCTCCTCAATCCCCTCTCCGAGGAACAGAGTCGGATGCGAACGACACTGGTTCCCGGACTCCTGGGGTCCCTTCAGCGGAATTTGGCCCAACAGATCCGCTCCTTGCGCCTTTTTGAGATCGGAAAGGTATATATCCAGCAGGACCCGGAGCGTTTACCCCGGGAAACGGAGATGCTGGCCGTCCTCTGGAGCGGATACCGGTTCGAACCCGGATGGTACGGCAAGGAGACCCCTTGTGATTTTTTCGATATCAAGGGGACGGTGGAAGGGCTGCTGAAGGCGCTGGGTATTGACGGCGTCCATATGGCGCCCCTGCCGGACGGGGCGTGTGCCTACCTCAAGCAGGGCGTCTCTGCCGAAATCCGCATCAAGGACACCCTGCTCGGATGGGTGGGGGGCGTGCATCCCAAGGCCCTGCGCCCCTATGACATTCACCAGGCGGTTTTCATCGCCGAACTGAATCTGGAGGCCCTTCTGCCCTGTGTCCCCCCGGTCAGGAAAGCGTCTCCCGTCTCCCGGTTCCCCGGTGTCACGCGGGATTTTACACTTATCGTTGACAAAACCCTACCCGCCGGGGATATTCTGGAATGCGTGGCCTCGGCAAACGAAAGATGGGTGGAAAGCGTCCGGCTCTTCGATGTGTTCGACAAGCCCCCGCTGCCGGAAGGGAAAAAGAGCGTTTCCTTCCGGATTACTTACAGAAGCCCGACACGAACGCTCAAGGATGAGGAAGTACGCCGGGTGCACCAAAAGATATCGGACTTGCTCTTGACCACTTTCAATGCTGAATTGCCCTAGTTCTTTTGTTTAACGGCAGCCCGACCCACGCCATGCGGGGAGGCTTTCGGTGAAAACCGTTTCAGTGCCCCAAAAGCTGTATTTCAAGATCGGGGAAGTCAGCAAAATCGCCGGTGTACCCCCCTACGTGTTGCGCTTTTGGGAAAATGAATTCAAGAAGATCCGCCTCAAACGGACCCCTTCCGGTCAAAGGCTCTATCGAAGAAAAGATGTGGAGCTGATTCTGACCATCAAGCATCTCTTGTATGAGAAGCGGTTCACCATCCAGGGCGCCAACCGGTACCTCAATGCCGTGAAAGAAAAAGAAGGGGTCGAGGGGCTTTCCCCCTCGACCCTGAAAAGCATCAAGAAAGACCTTGAAGAGATCTTGGCCCTGTTAAAGGGGCATCCCGGGTCTTCCCGTTAAAAGAAGGCCCGCAGGCCGATCCCGATCCGCCCCTTTTCTTCCAGCTCGTCAAACTCGTCGAAGGCCGATCGGCCCTCCAGAAACAACCCGAAATTCACGCCGGACGGATTGTCCGTCAGGAGTACTCCGGCTTCCAAGAGGAGATCGATGCGGGTGTCGATGGTGCTGCTCCACATGCCCACGCCGGCACCCAGGAAATATTTGGAGGTGGGATAGAAGAAATAGAACGCATCCACCAGGATGGGCGGATTGTCCTCACATCCTTCTGCCAGGGGTGCGAATCCGGCCAGGCCGGCCACGGCGTTTTTCTCGTCAAACCGATACATGTAGCCGAACCGGATGGGCAAGAAGGTGGCGGGATCAAATTGTTTCATGAACCCCACGTCTGCCAGAAAGAATCCCTTTTTGGGACCGGGTGCCGCGGCGACGGCGGCCGGGGCCGGCGGGGGGGGTGCGGGCGCGGCCTTGGGCGCCGGCGGAGGGCGTGCCGGGGCCGGGGCCGCGACGGGTTTGGGCACGTCAG
>JALVQN010000151.1:8418-31088 GCA_027025555.1 Desulfobacterales bacterium | reverse complement strand
GAGCTGATCACGCCCATTGCCATGGAGAAGGAGCTTCGGTTTGCGATTCGCGAGGGGGGTCGCACCGTGGGCGCCGGCGTCGTCAGCGAAATCATGGAATAGATTAGGAAAGAGCGATATGACGGGCACCAAGATTCGGATCAGGTTACGGGCGTACGATCACAAACTGCTGGATCAGGCAACGCTGGATATCGTGGATACGGCCAACAAGACGGGTGCAAAGGTGGTGGGGCCGATTCCGCTGCCCACACGGATCAACAAGTACTGTGTTTTGCGGTCTCCGCATATCGACAAGAAATCCAGGGAACAATTTGAGATACGGACCCACAAACGCCTGGTGGATATTGTTGAGCCGACGCAACAGACGGTGGATGCCTTGATGAAATTGGATTTATCTCCAGGTGTGGATGTGGAGATCAAACTCTGAAGGTGTGAATGAAGGACGGGGGGTCGGGCCCTTCGAAAAGCAGGAATCGAATGATGATCAAAGGGATGCTGGGAAAAAAGCTGGGAATGACGAGCCTCTTTACTTCTGACGGGACTCTGGTGCCGGTCACCGTCATTGAAGCCGGTCCGTGCAGGGTGACCCAGATCAAGACAGTGGAGACGGATGGTTATAATGCCATCCAAATCGGGTTTTATCCGAAAAAGGAAACCAAGCTCAACAAGCCGGAGAAAGGGCACTTTCAAAAGAGCGGAGGAACGGGATTTTTCTATTTGAGGGAATTTTCGGTGGAGGACCCGAATGTCTATGAGCTGGGGCAGGAAATCGGGCCCGATCTGTTTCAGGTGGGGGAACGGGTGCACGTTACCGGAAGGACAAAGGGAAGGGGATTTTCGGGGACCATCAAAAGACACGGATTTCATCGCGGTCCCAAAACCCATGGAAGCCACAATCAAAGACCCCCCGGATCCATCGGCTGCAGCGCCTGGCCTTCCAGGGTCATCAAGGGGAGAAAACTCCCGGGCCGTTTTGGGAATGAAAGAAGGACGATTCAGAATCTGGAAGTCGTTGACGTGCGAGTGGATGACCATCTCCTTCTCATAAAAGGGGCGGTGCCCGGCCCTGTCCGGGGACTGGTGGAGATCAAGAAGACACATCCCGCCGGAAAATGAAACAACGACGTACCCGGAAAGGGGCAAGGGGGGCGCAGCGAGGACACATATGGCAGTTTTAGATGTCACCAATATCAAGGGAGAAGCCGTTTCCAAGGTGGAGCTTGCGGACGCGATCTTTAACGTGCCGGTAAAACCTGAAATCCTGCACCAAGTGGTGACGATGCAGCTGGCCAATCGGCGCGCTCAAAGTGCATCGGTGAAGCATCGGAGTGAAGTAAGCGGCAGCACCCGGAAGCTCTATCGTCAGAAAGGGACGGGAAGGGCCCGTCGCGGAGATATCAAATCACCCCTTTTGCGGGGTGGGGGAGTGGTCTTCGGTCCGGACAATCGCTCCTATCAGCAACGCGTTCCCAAAAAGGTCCGAAAATTGGCCCTGAAAATGGCGTTGAGCAGCAAGCTTCAGGAGAATTCATTGAAGGTCCTCGACACCTTCGGGATGTCCCGCATCAAGACCAAAGACTTCATGCAGGCCCTTTCCGGGCTGGGTGTGGGAAAGGCCCTGGTCGTCACCCACCAAAAGGACGAGACCCTCGAACTCTCGTCCAAAAACGTTCCGGATGTGAAGGTGTTGAGAGTGGAAGGGCTGAATGTGTATGATATCCTCAAATACCGGACGCTCATCCTCCTGGAGGCCGCCATTCCAAAACTAGAAGGGAGGCTCCTGCAATGATCGAACGGGATATCATCCGCCGTCCTGTCATTACGGAAAAGACTACGCTGCAGAAAGAAACGGCCAACCAGGTCACTTTCGAGGTGGATCCAAGGGCGAATCGGATTGAAATCCGGCGTGCCGTGGAAAGCATTTTCAATGTGAAGGTGACCGGCGTGCGCACAGCCCATGTGAAGGGCAAAGCCAAACGAAGGGGCCGGATACTTGGAAAACGCAGGAGTTGGAAAAAGGCCATTGTGACATTGGGTCCTGGAGAGCGTATCGACTTTTTTGAGGGCGCGTGATCACACGGACATTGGGTCAAAGACCGACAGGAAGGTTCCGAATGAACAGCATTGAGGAAAAGGCATGGCGCTGAAAAAGAAAAATCCCACATCACCCGGAAGACGATTCCAAGCCTATTCTGATTTTCAGGAGATCTCGAAGCAACGCCCCGAGAAACGGCTGACGGTGTCGCTGAAAAAGAGCGGCGGGCGGAATGTGTACGGGAGAATCACAAGCCGGCACCGGGGCCCCGGTCATAAACGGCGGTATCGCGTGATCGACTTCAAGAGGGACAAGATCGGCATTCCGGCCAGGGTGGCGGCCATTGAATACGATCCGAACCGAAGTGCCAGAATCGCCCTGCTCCATTACCGGGACGGGGAAAAGCGGTACATCCTGGCGCCACAGCACCTGAACGTCAACGATACGGTGATTTCGGCGCCGGATGCCGATATCAAGCCCGGAAACACCCTTCCTTTGAAAAATATTCCCCTGGGGACCCAGATCCACAACATCGAGCTGCGGCTCGGGAAAGGCGGCCAGATCGTCCGGAGTGCCGGGACCTATGCCCAGCTCATGGCCAAGGAAGCCCCCTATGCATTGGTCAAGCTGCCTTCCGGGGAGCTCAGAATGGTCCTTTTGGAATGCAAGGCCACCGTGGGCCAGCTGGGAAATGTGGAGCACGGCAACATCTCCCTCGGGAAAGCCGGGAGGAAGCGCTGGCTGGGTTGGCGCCCCAAGGTCCGGGGAGTCGCCATGAACCCGGTGGATCATCCCATGGGAGGCGGTGAGGGCCGGTCTTCCGGAGGGCGTCATCCCTGCACGCCCTGGGGAAAACCCACCAAGGGATACAATACCCGGAAAAATAAAAAGAGTGACCGATACATCGTCAAGAGTCGGAAAAAGAAATAGGCAAAACGGGCCCAAGAAAAGGGCCCGGGAGGAATAAACAGGAGTCACCATGCCGCGTTCCATAAAGAAGGGCCCCTATGTGGAGCCCAAACTTTTGAAAAAGGTTATTCAGGCCCAGGAATCCAGGAGCAGTCGTGTGATCAAGACATGGTCCAGGCGATCCACCATCATCCCCGAGATGGTGGGCATTACCCTGGCGGTGCACAACGGCAAAAAATTTATTCCGGTCTTCATCACGGAAAATATGGTGGGTCATAAGCTGGGGGAGTTTTCCCCCACGCGGATCTTTTTCGGCCATGCCGGTGACAGGAAATCGAGCATCAGGAAGTAACCGTTTCGAGGGTGCCCGGGATCGGAATCCGGGCACGCGGGATGCACGAAAGCGGCGAAAGAGGAACATAAAAAGTGGAAGTGACAGCGAAAGCCAAATATGTGCGCATATCTCCCATTAAGGTGCGCAAACTGATCGGCTCCTTGAAGGGGAAATCGGTTCAGGCCGGACTGGAAGCGCTCAAGTTCATGCCCCAAAAGGGGGCCGGCTTGGTGGAGAAAGTGATCCGCAGTGCTGTGGCCAATGCGGACCAAGTATCCGGTTTGGATGTGGACAACCTCATCATCCGCAACATCACGGCCGATTCCGGACCGACTTTGAAACGATTCCGGGCAAGAGCCCGGGGACGGGGGACCCGGATCCTGAAACGGACCGCGCATATCACGGTGCATTTGACCGAAAAGTCATCATAGCAGGGAGGAGAGCGTTGGGCCAAAAAGTCAATCCCATCGGCTTGCGATTGGGAATCATTAAAACCTGGGACTCGAGGTGGTACGGTGGCAAGAATTATTCGAATTATGTTTTCGAAGACCACAAAATCAGGACCTATATCAAGAAGAAGCTGTACCACGCGGGTATCTCCAAGATCGAGATCGAAAGGGCTTCCAATCGGGTCCGGCTGAGAATTCACACCGCCCGTCCCGGCATCGTCATCGGGAAGAAGGGGGCCGAGATCGCGCAGCTCAAGAAGGAATTGGAAGCCTTTGTACCTTCCGAGGTGCTCATCGACATTCAGGAGGTGCGGAAACCCGAGGTGGATGCCCAGTTGGTGGCCGAAAATGTGGCGCTCCAGATTGAAAGACGTGTGGCTTTCCGCCGGGCCATGAAACGCAGCGTTTCTTCTGCCATGCGTTTCGGCGCCAAAGGGATCAAGATCATTTGCTCGGGCCGGTTGGCCGGCGCGGAAATGGCCAGGAGGGAATGGTATAAGGAAGGCCGGATTCCCCTGCATACCCTCAGGGCGGACATCGATTACGGTTTCACTCAAGCCAAGACCACCCATGGCGTGATCGGCGTAAAGGTGTTCATATTCCACGGAGAGGTTTTAAAAAGCAATCAACCCGGGGGGGAAAGATAGGAGAGACGCCCAATGCTCAGCCCCAAAAAAGTGAAATTCCGGAAGCAGCAAAAAGGCAGGATGAAGGGGAAGGCCTTCAGGGGGTCCACCTTGAATTTCGGAAAATACGGACTCCAGACCCTGGAGTGTGGATCCATCACGGCCAAACAGATCGAGGCGGCACGGATTGCCATGACACGGCGGGCCAAACGAGGTGGAAAGATCTGGATCCGGATCTTTCCGGACAAGCCGGTCACCAAGAAGCCTGCAGAAACCCGTATGGGAAGCGGAAAGGGGAGCCCCGAAGGGTGGACTGCCATCGTGCGCCCCGGCCGTATCCTCTATGAAATGGAAGGGGTCCCCAGAGACGTGGCGGTGGAGGCCCTGCGTTTGGCCGCCCATAAGTTGCCGGTCAAGACAAGATTCGTTGAAAGGGAAGAAGAGTGATGAAGGCCAGCGAGATCCGAGATCTGAGCCAGGAGGAGCGGTATCGGAAGCTGAATGAGCTGACAGAGGCCCTCTTCAATCTGCGCTTTCAGCACGAGGTGGGACAGCTCGAAAACCCGAAGCAGATGCAAAAGACCAGGCGGGACATCGCCCGAATCCGCACCATCATCCGGGAAGCCGAATTGTTGGACAACATCAAGAAACGTGAGTCGCCGCAATGAAAGAACGAGGGATGAAACGACAGCTCGTCGGGACCGTGGTCAGTGACCGAATGGAAAAAACAGTGGTCGTCAGGGTGGAGCGGTTGGTGCTGCATCCGCTTTATAAAAAATACATCCGCAGACACACGAAGTTTTCGGCCCATGATGAAGAGAACGCTTGCCGGGTGGGAGACAAGGTGCTGATCACCGACTCCAGACCCCTGAGTAAAACCAAGAGGTGGCGCGTCAGTTCCATCCTTGAAAAAGCCGTGTGATCCATGTGAGGAAGAGAGCGAAATGATTCAGGCAGAAACCAGATTGACGGCGGCCGACAATTCCGGGGCCAAAACCCTCTATTGCATTAAGGTCCTTGGCGGTTCCCGAAGGCGGTATGCCCGGGTGGGGGACATTATCGTGGTATCCGTCAAAGAAGCCATTCCCAACGCCAAGGTCAAAAAAGGCGATGTGCTCAAGGCGGTGGTGGTAAGGACCAAGAAAGCGCTTCGAAGGCCGGACGGGTCTTTCATTCGTTTTGATGACAATTCAGCGGTTTTGATCAATGCAAGCAAAGAACCCATCGGAACACGGATATTCGGTCCCGTGGCCAGAGAGCTTCGGGCCAAACGGTTTATGAAAATCATCTCCTTGGCTCCAGAAGTGTTATGAAGACTGTCTCGGGCCCGGCGGCAGCGTGAAAACCGGGTGTGGGGAGAAGCCAAAGATCGGAAAGACAAATGAGAGACAGATGCCGGATTAAAAAAGAGGATAAGGTCAAGGTGATTGTGGGGAAGGACCGCGGCAAGATCGGCAAGGTCTTGAAGGTGAACCGGAAAAAGAACCGTATCCTTGTGGAAAACGTCAATATTATCAAGAAGCACACGCGCCCCTCGGCAAAGCAACGGCAGGGCGGCATTCTAGAGATGGAAGCCCCCATCCATTGGTCCAACGTCATGTTGATGTGCGATAAATGCTTGGCGCCGGTGCGTATTAAGACCCAGCAATTGGAAGATGGAAAGAAAGTGCGCATCTGCCGAAAGTGCGGCGAGGTGATGGATCATTAAGCAGAACGGGATTCTCCATGACACAGCTTGAAACATATTACAAAGAAGAAGTCATACCCCAGCTCATGAAGCGCTTTAAATACAGGAACTTCATGCAGGTGCCGAAATTGTCCAAAATCGTGTTGAACATGGGATTGGGGGAAGCCTCACAGAACATGAAGCTTTTGGACGGTGCTGTGGAAGAGCTCCAGAGCATCGCGGGACAGCGACCGGTGATTACCCGTGCCAAAAAATCCATCGCCGCCTTCAAATTAAGGGCCGGCATGCCCATCGGTTGCATGGTCACCCTGAGACGCGACCGAATGTATGATTTTTACGCCAAGCTGGTGAACGTGGCCCTGCCCCGGGTCCGCGATTTCAGAGGGCTGTCGAAGAAGGCTTTTGACGGTTGCGGGAATTACTCTTTGGGGATCCGGGAACACATCATCTTTCCCGAGGTCGATTATGATAAGATAGAGCGGATTAAAGGGCTCAATGTCAGCATTGTTACCACGGCGGACACGGATGAAGAGGGCAGGGAACTGCTTCGTCTGATGGGGATGCCGTTTAGAAATTAGCCGCTTGGCTTCAACATCTAGGAGGAAGGTTTGGCGAGAAAATCCCTTAGAGTCAAAGCAACACGAACCCCCAAGTTTAGAGTGCGGGCTTACAACCGCTGCCCCGTTTGCGGCAGGGCCAGGAGCTACATGCGTAAATTCGGTCTGTGCCGGATTTGTTTCCGAAACTTCGCTTCCCAAGGGTTGTTGCCGGGTGTGATCAAGTCCAGCTGGTGACGGGCGTGCCCGGGATGACGGCGTAATAAACTATCTAGGACTGAAGAACGGAGAAGAACATGGCAAGCAGTGATCCGATCGCGGACATGCTGACACGGGTCCGGAACGCAGCGAAAGCCAAATTTTCGAGTGTCGATATTCCGGGGTCGAAGCTGAAAATCGAGATCGCAAGGGTGCTCAAGGAAGAAGGGTATATCAAAAACTACAAGTTCATCAAAGACACCAAACAGGGCGTGCTGCGGATCTACCTCAAGTACGGATCGGACAGAACCAGCGCCCTGTTGAATATCGAACGGGTCAGCAAGCCCAGCAGGAGAGTCTATTCCAAAAGCAAAGACATCAAACCGGTATTGAATGGTATGGGCATTGCGATCCTTTCCACGTCCCGGGGGGTGATGACGGACGGGAAGGCGCGGAAAGAGAACCTGGGAGGAGAGATTCTTTGCAGGGTCTGGTAGGATGCATGGGCGCCATGGTGTCTGTGTCTTGCAAAAAGTAAAATGGAGATGAGGAGTCCGCGATGTCGCGTGTAGGAAAGATGCCGGTTCCGATTCCGGAGAAGGTGAACGTCCTTTACAAGGACCGGGTCCTGAAGGTACAAGGCCCCAAGGGCACGCTTGAAAGGACGATTCATCCGGAAGTGGAGCTGGAAATCGGGAAAAAGGAGATTCGGGTTCGGCCGTCGGAAAAAAAGGAAGGCCGCGCCCTCTCAGGGCTGACGCGAAGTCTCATTTTCAATATGGTCACCGGTGTGGAGAAAGGCTTCGAAAGGGTCCTGGAGATTTCCGGGATCGGTTACCGTGCGGCATTGAGCGGCAACCGGCTGGAAATGAACCTGGGTTTTTCGCATCCGGTTCGGTTCGAATTGCCGGAAGGGATCAACGCAACGGTAGATCGGAACACCATCATCCGTTTATCTGGAATTGACAAGGCCCTTGTGGGGCAAACGGCGGCTTCCATACGCCGCATCCGACCCCCGGAGCCCTATAAAGGGAAGGGAATCAAATACGCGGGAGAGCGCCTCCACCTGAAAGCCGGAAAGACCGGGACCAAATAGAACTTGCCTGACGTCAAACAGCATGGGAGACCCTCGACAGGTCCATTGAACAAGGGAAAGACATGAAACGTATCAATCCATCCAGAACAGCCCGGCTGAAGCGGAAAAAGAGCATTCGGAAAAAGATCTCAGGAACGCCGGATCGGCCGCGGCTCTGTGTCTTCCGGAGCGCCCGTCACATCTATGCCCAGATCGTGGACGATACCCGGGGACACACGCTGGCGGCGGCGTCCACTCTTGAAAAGGCGATTCGGGACGAAGCCGTGTCAGGGGGCAAAATCGGAAAAGCGAGGCGCATCGGAGAGCAGGTCGCAAAACGCGCACAGGAAAAGGGCGTCGAGCGTGTGGTTTTCGACCGCAACGGGTTCTTATATCACGGCCGTGTGAAAGCGCTTTCCGAGGGCGCTCGGAAAGCGGGCTTGAAGTTCTAGTTTCGCGGAAACCGGATAAGAGAAAAGGAGGCGAATTCTTGTTCAAACAGGACACAGGGGAAAAGGACTTCATTGATAAAGTGGTCCACATCAGCCGGGTGGCAAAAGTCGTCAAAGGCGGCCGCCGGTTCAGCTTCAGCGCCATCGTCGTCGTGGGAGATGGCCAAGGGAATGTCGGCTACGGTCTCGGAAAGGCGGGGGAAGTCCCCGAAGCCATCCGGAAAGGGGTAGAAAAGGCGAAAAAGTCTATGATCAAAGTTCCCCTGGTCAACGACACGATTCCCTATGAGGTGATCGGAAAGTTCGGTGCGGGAAGGGTGCTCTTGAAGCCTGCATCCAAGGGGACTGGAGTGATTGCAGGGGGTGCCGTACGGGCCGTTTTGGAGGCCTGCGGAATTCAGAATATTCTGACCAAATGCCTGGGATCGCACAACCCCCATAACGTGGTGAAGGCCACCCTCATGGGACTTGGACAACTCCAGGATCGCGAGGAAGTGTTTCGGCGGCGCGGGATTGCACCTGAAGGGGAGTAAAGAGGATTTCATGGCGAAACATTTGGAGATCACATTGGTCAAGAGTATGATCGGGCGTCCCAAGGCGCATCGCAAAGTGCTTTTTGGCATGGGATTGAAGAAACGGGAAAAGACCGTGATCCTTCAGGATACCCCTGCCATACGCGGCATGATCGACAAAGTGGCCCATCTGGTCAAGGTCAAGGAGAAGGCATGAAACTGCATGAATTGTCGCCGGCGCCCGGCGCCGTGAAAAAGAGGAAACGACGGGGCAGAGGGGACGGCTCCGGCAGGGGCACCACATCCGGGCGAGGGACGAAAGGCCAGAATGCGCGCAGCGGGGGCGGCGTCCGGCCCGGATTCGAAGGCGGCCAGATGCCGATCCAGAGGCGTCTTCCCAAGCGGGGATTCAAGAATATTTTCAAAAAGCAGTATGCCATTGTCAATCTCCGGGATCTGTCTCGATTTCATGAAGGGGATGTGGTGGATGAAGCGGCCCTGGTCAAGGCCGGCCTTGTCCGGGGAAAACGGGACGGGATCAAATTGCTCGGGCAGGGAGCCGTTGAAAAACCGCTCACCGTCCGGGTACATAAGGTGAGTCAAAGCGCCCGGGAAAAGATCCTTCAGGCGGGCGGAAAGGTGGAAATGGTCTGATCCATGGTTGGGAGCGGATTCGGAAATATTTTTAAGATCCCGGAGCTGAAGAAAAGGCTTTTGTATACCCTGGCGCTCCTTTCCGTGTATCGGGTCGGCGTCCATATCCCCACACCCGGGATCGACACGGCTGCGCTGGCTTCCTTTTTTGAAAGGGCCAAGGGGACGTTGCTCGCCCTGTTTGACATGTTCTCCGGCGGGGCTCTGGAGCGGCTGTCGGTCTTTGCCCTGGGAATCATGCCCTATATCAGCGCCTCCATTATCTTCCAGCTCCTCACGGTGGTGATTCCCCACCTGGAACGGCTTTCCAAGGAGGGGGAGCACGGCAGGAAAAAAATCACCCAGTATACCCGTTACGGCACCGTCCTTCTTTCCATCATCCAGGGGTTCGGGATTGCGGTGGGGCTGGAAAGCATGAGTTCGCCCGCCGGGGCGCCGGTGGTGATCCATCCCGGCTGGGGATTTCGCCTCATGACAGTCATGACGCTCACCGCCGGAACGGCCTTCATCATGTGGCTCGGGGAACAGATCACGGAACGGGGGATTGGAAACGGGATCTCCCTGATTATTTTTGCCGGCATCGTCGCGCGGATGCCCAGCGCCGTTGGAAATACGTTCCGGCTTCTGAGTACCGGCGAGATGGGGATTTTTCTGATCTTGATCCTCCTTGTCTTCATGGTGGTTGTGGTGGGGTTCATCATATTCATGGAACAGGGACAACGGCGTATTCCGGTGCAGTATGCCAAGCGGGTGGTGGGACGACGGATGTATGGGGGACAAAGCACCCACCTGCCGCTGAAAATTAATACATCCGGTGTCATCCCGCCGATTTTTGCCTCTTCCATCATCATGTTTCCCGCCACCATCGCCAGTTTCATCAAGATCCCCTGGATGCAGAGTGTCGCCGCCGCCATGCGGCCGGGAAGCGTGATTTATGAGTTGTTGTACGTGGGGTTCATCTACTTTTTCTGTTATTTTTACACGGCCGTGACCTTTAACCCGGTGGATGTGGCCGACAACATGAAAAAATACGGGGGCTTCATTCCCGGCATCCGTCCCGGGAAACGCACGGCGGAACATATTGACCGGGTATTGACCCGGATTACTCTGGGGGGCGCCACTTATGTGGCGGCGGTGTGTGTGCTGCCGTCCATCCTGATTCGAAAGTTCAACGTACCTTTTTATTTTGGCGGGACCGCCTTGTTGATTGTCGTGGGCGTGGCCCTGGATACCATGGCGCAGATGGAGTCTCACATGCTGGCTCGCCACTATGAAGGATTCTTGAAGAAAGGCGGGGGCGTCAAGGGACGTTATTGAGATGGTGATTCTCAAGTCACCGAAGGAGATAGAAAAGATCGCCGCCAGCAATCGGATCGTCGCCAAAATCCTTAAGGCCCTTGAAGATGAAGTGGCGGAGGGCGTGACCACAGCGCAGTTAAACGATTTGGCCGAAAAGCTGGCCAGAGCGCATGGCGGCGTTCCGGCGTTCAAGGGGTACCGGGGGTTTCCTTTTTCCCTGTGTACGTCGGTCAACTGTGTGGTGGTGCACGGTTTCCCGAACGATACGCCTTTGAAAGAAGGGGATATCGTGAGCCTGGATTTCGGGATTCTCTATGACGGGTATTATGGGGATGCCGCCACCACTGTGGCCGTGGGGAAACCCTCTCCGCAGGCCGACCGGCTCATGGCGGTCACCCGGGAGGCGCTCAAAAAGGGCATTGAGCAAGCAAAGCCGGGGGGCAGGCTGACGGACATCTCCCATGCCGTCCAGTCCCATGTGGAGGCGCACGGCTTTTCGGTGGTTCGAAAATTTGTCGGACACGGGATCGGTACAAAACTGCATGAAGACCCACAGATCCCCAATTTCGGGAAACCCGGAACCGGGATCCGGTTGAAGCCCGGCATGACACTGGCCATTGAGCCGATGGTCAATGAAGGCGGACACGACGTAAAAATACTGGAGGACGGATGGACCGCCGTCACCGAAGATGGAGCGTTGTCGGCCCACTTCGAACATACGATTGCCATTACGGAAAGCGGTCCGCGGATCTTAAGCCGGCTGGACGGGAGTTGATCTATGGCAAAAGATGAGCCCATCGAAGTAAAGGGCACGGTTGTCGAAACGTTGCCCAATGCGATGTTTCGGGTGGAACTGGAGAACGGGCATCGGGTGTTGGCGCACATTTCGGGAAAGATGCGCATGCATTTCATCAAAATTCTCCCCGGCGATGAAGTAACGGTGGAGCTGTCCCCCTATGATCTCACCCGGGGAAGGATCACGTACCGGGCAAAGTAGGCCGAGAAGCATCGGCAAGGAAGTGTGAAATCATGAAAGTCAGGCCATCGGTAAAGAAGATTTGCAGTAAATGCAAAATCGTCCGCAGGAAAGGCGTCGTGAGGGTGATTTGTGAAAACAAACGGCACAAACAGAGACAGGGATAAACGGGAAGAAAGGAGAAGCATTGGCACGGATTGCTGGCGTCGATTTGCCGAAAAACAAGCGGATTGAAATCGGTCTCACCTATATCTTCGGGATCGGAAGGAGTACCGCAAAAGAAATCCTTTCGGAACTCAACATTGATTTCGACACCAAAACCGATCAACTTTCAGAGTCTGAAATCAGCAACATCCGGAGGCTCATCGACCGGAAGTATAAGGTGGAAGGGGAACTTCGCACAGAGGTTTCCATGAATATCAAGCGGCTGATGGATCTGGGGTGTTACCGGGGTCTGCGTCACCGAAAATCGCTTCCGGTGAACGGACAGCGGACCAAGACCAACGCGCGAACCCGGAAAGGACCGAGAAGAGCGGCCGTGAAGAAAAAAGGCGCGGCAAGGAAAAAGTAACACCTTTTAGGATTCTGCAACCGTTGCAATGCAAGGATAGCGTCCATGGCAAAGAGAGTCCATACCAAGAAAAAGGAAAAAAAGAACATCCACACCGGCGTGGTGCATATTCAATCCACGTTCAACAATACCATTATCACAATTACGGACCCGGCGGGCAACGTCATCGCTTGGGCCAGTGCCGGCGGGCAGGGGTTCAAGGGGTCCCGGAAGAGCACCCCTTTTGCCGCTCAGATGGCGGCGGAAGCCGCTGCGAAAAAAGCCATCGAACACGGCATGAAAAACGTGGAGGTGTATGTCAAGGGGCCTGGATCAGGAAGAGAATCGGCCCTGCGGTCTCTCCAGGCGGCCGGATTTAATGTGCTGATGATCAAGGATGTCACGCCCATACCCCACAATGGATGCCGCCCGCCCAAACGGCGAAGGGTATGATCCCCGGGCCTGGAAGGGACGGCAGCCCTCAATGACGAAGTATCTTCAAGGAGGAGAAGGTGGCTAGATATACCGGTGCGGTTTGCAGGCTATGCCGCAGAGAGAATCTGAAATTATTTCTAAAAGGCGACCGATGCTATTCGGACAAGTGCGCCTTTGATCGGAGAGGCTATCCCCCCGGGCAGCACGGTCAGCGACGGGGCCGGAAAATCTCGGATTACGGCATCCAGCTCAGGGAAAAGCAGAAAGTCAAAAGGATGTACAGCCTGTCGGAGAAACAGTTCCGACGCACCTTTGAAAGGGCCGAACGGGAGAAGGGGATTACCGGGACCAACCTTTTGGTCTTGCTGGAAAGGCGTCTGGATAACGTGGTGTATCGAATGGGGTTCGTGAACTCCCGGGCCCAGGGACGCCAGTTTGTCCGGCACAATCATTTTTTGGTAAACGGAAAAAAAGTAAACATCCCTTCATACCTGGTCAAAAAAGGGGATGTGGTGGAAGTGAAAGAGAAGAGCCGGAAGGTTCAAGCCATCGCTGATGCGTTGGAAGCCGTGGCCCGGAGGGGCATTCCCCAGTGGTTTGACCTGGACAAGGAGACAATGAAGGGAACCGTAAAAGCCTATCCTGTTCGCGAGGATCTGACCATGCCGATTCAGGAACAGCTCATCGTGGAACTTTACTCCAAGTAACCGCCCCCCTTTTTTTTCGATGGAGGTTCCGGGAAATCGGCTCCATCGAAGGCATGTGCATTGGAGAGACAAATATGACATCAGAAAAATTGATGTACATCAATTGGCAGGAAATGATCAAACCCGACAAGATTCAAGTCACGAGCAACCCCACCTACGGCAAGTTCGTGTGTGAACCCCTTGAGAGGGGTTTCGGGATTACCCTGGGAAACGCATTGCGCAGAACCATCCTGTCGTCCCTTTTCGGTGCGGCGGCGGTGGCTGTGAAATTCGATGCGGTCATGCACGAATTCAGTGTGATTCCGGGCGTTTTGGAGGATGTGGCGGAAATCCTGCTGAATATCAAGGAAGTCCGGTTCAAGGTGTCCGACACCCAGCCGAAAACGGTGCGGATCGACGTGCAGGGTGAACGGGAGGTGACCGCTGCGGACATCGTCAGCGATGACGGAAGATGTGAGGTCCTTAACCCCGGGCAGCACATCGCCACCCTTTCGGATAAGGGGGCCTTGAAAGCGGAAATCACCGTCAAAGTGGGGAAGGGGTATTCTTTGGCGGAGACAAACCGGGACGAGAATGCACCCGTGGGGACCATTCCCATCGACGCGGTTTTTTCACCGATCAAGCGGGTGAACTATGTGGTGACGAACGCCCGCGTGGGGCAGAAGACCGATTACGACAAATTGACCCTTGAAGTGTGGACCGACGGGAGCATCACTCCTGAAGATGCCGTGGCGTATGCCGCCAAAATCGTGAAAGAACAAATGACCCTGTTCATTCATTTTGACGAGACGGACGAGCCGGACGTATCGAAGCACTCCAAGGAGCCCGAAAAACCCGCTTTCAACGAGAACCTGTATCGAAGCGTGGAAGAACTCGAACTCTCCGTACGCAGTGCCAACTGCCTGAAAAACGCCAACATTCACAAGCTCTACCAATTGGTTCAAAAAACCGAAGCAGAGATGCTCAAGACCAAGAATTTCGGACGCAAGTCCTTAAACGAAATCAAAGAGGTCCTGGCCGAAATGGGGCTTTCTTTGGGGATGAGCCTGGAAGGCTTCGTTCCTCCAGAGGAAGAGGAAACCAACAAGGAGTGAAAACCATATGCGACACCGGAAAGCCGGAGTAAAACTGAATCGGACAAGCAGCCACCGGAGCGCCATGTTTCGAAACATGGTCACGTCCCTCTTTAAACATGAGCGCATCCGCACCACAGATGCCAAGGCCAAGGAGGTGAGGCGGTGGGCGGATCGCATGATTACCTTGGCCAAACGGGGAGATCTCCATGCCCGACGGCAGGTGCTTTCGGTCATTCGTGAAAAGGAGGTGGTCCACAAGCTCTTCGCGCAGGTCGATGAGCGGTTCGGCGAACTGACCAGTGGATATACCCGGGTCGTGAAGCTGGGACGGCGTCCTGGAGATGCCGCGCCTGTTTCCCTTGTTGAATTGGTTGTGCCTGCACCGGAAAAGAAGAAAAAGCGCAAAAAAAAGCCTGCCAAGGCTTCCGTAAAAAAGAAAGCGGCACCGGAAAAGCAGGCAACAGGTTCTGAAAAAGAGGCCGCACCGGCGGAAAGGGAAACCCCGGAGGTGCCTGAAAAACCGGTTTCCAAGACGGAAAAACCGGAAAGTGCCCAAAAGGAGGAATCCGAAAGACCCTGAAAGGTTTCCCTCCTTGCCAGCCGGTGACCCTTTTGACCGCCCATGGTTTTGAAAAACGCCTGCCGCCGTTTCGGTGGCGGGCGTTTTGCATGAAAAAGGCTTGCACCGGCAGTCCGTTGTGGAGTATGGAGGGCGTCTAGAGACCTTTGGAGCATGAGCCCCTCAAAGCTTGTCAGTCTTTCGGAAGCTGTTTCCCGCTGGGTGCCGGACGGCGCCGCCGTGGCCATGGGGTGTGCCTTTGAAGCCTTGATTCCCTTTGCGGCCGGTCATGAAATGATCCGCCAGGAAAAGAAACGGCTTACCCTCATCGGCCCCATATCCGACATCCTTTTCGATCAGTTGGTGGGGGCCGGTTGCGTTTCCCGGATTCAGGCCGCCTGGGTGGGAAACGTCATCACCGGCTCGGCCTATCCCTTCCGGCGGGCCGTGGAAGAAGGCCGTTTGAAGGTGGAGGACCATTCCAATCTCACCCTGGCCATGGCCCTCAAAGCCGGGGCCATGGGGCTTTCCTTCATGCCGGCCCGAACAGCCCTGGGAAGTGATCTGTTTCAGACCAATCCCGGCTTGAAGACCCTCACCTGCCCTTTCACGGGGCAAACCCTCACCGCGGTTTCCGCCATCTGCCCGGATGTGGCCGTGGTGCACGTCCAGCGGGCAGATGCTCTCGGGAACAGCCACATGTGGGGGAACCTCGGCGTGACGCGGGAAGCCTGTCTGGCCAGCCGGCATGTCCTCATGACGGCTGAGGAGATCGTGGATTCCGAGGTTCTTCTCAGCGATCCCAATCGCGTTGTCGTGCCGGGGTTTCGCGTTTCCGCGGTGGTCCATGCCCCCTGGGGGGCGCATCCCTCCCCGGTTCCGGGATACTACAACCGGGATCATGAGGCTTTTTTGGACTACCAGAAACAAAGCCGCACCCCAAGGGGCTTTGACCGGTGGAAAGAAAAGTGGGTGGACCCTGTGGGAAAGGGGTATCGTTATCCGGAGCTGTTGGGGAAAGACCGCATGGAAGCCTTGATGATCCAACATCGCCGTCCTTCTGTACCGGTGGACTATGGATACTGAAATGGAGTAGCGCCTGTGGAGGATGCGTATACGCCTGTTGAGCTGATGGTGACTGCAGCCGCCCGGGAGATCGCCGATGAGGAGGTGGTCTTCGTGGGGATGCGGATTCCCCTTTTGGGGTTCCTCCTGGCCAAGCACACCCATGCCCCCCATGCGGTGGGCGTCTATGAACTGGGGGTGGTTCGGGATACCCCCGCCCCGTCGTCCATTTTGACCATGGGGGATCTTCCCAACCTTTCAGGGGCTTCATGGCTTGCCAATACGGACGATACGATGGGCTTGCTCCAAAGGGGCTTGGTGGACGTCAGCTTCATCGGGGGGGCCCAGGTGGATCGATTCGGGAATCTCAACACCAGTTATATCGGTGGTTGGCGGTCCCCCGGGACGCGCCTCCCCGGCAGCGGCGGCGCCTGTGACCTGGCCTGCCTGGCCAAACGGCATATCATCGTCATGGTCCATGAACGACGGCGGTTCAAAAAACGCGTGGATTACATGACCTCCCCGGGTTACGGAGAAGGCCCCGGATGGCGTGCGCAGGCAGGACTGCCCCGCGGGGGCCCTTCGGCGGTCATTACCACGCTGGGGATTTTTCGGTTCGACGAAGACTCCTGTGAGATGGTGCTTGCGTCCGTCCATCCCGGCGTATCGGTGGAGACGGTGCGCTCCCAGACGGGGTGGCCGTTGAAAGTTGCGCCGCATCTTTTGCAAACACCGGTTCCCACTGAAGCAGAATTGGCCGTGATCCGGCGCTTTGACCCTGAAGGATATTGGACAGGGTCCAAAAAAGAGTCCATTCCCTTTGTTGAAGAGGCACGGTCACGGAAAAAGAAAAATATTCCTTGAAAAGCCGGCAATATTCCTTAAAAGCACCTGTATTTATAGAGAAAAATCTTTCTTGACAAGGGATTTTCATAGCTATAAAGTGATTATAATAAGGTTTTATTTTGAGCAGGGGCATCCTTAAGGGCCCTAGAGAGCAACACGTCAGGCAAAAGGAGGCAAAAATGGTGTGGAAACGAGGGGTGGTCATGATGGTGGTTTGTTTTGCGTGTCTGGGCTTTCTCCTTTCCCCGGCAATGGCAAAGAAACCGTCGTTGGACAAATGGAAACCGGCATTTGATCCCAGCAAAGCCAAGTATAAGTTCATCGTATCGAATGTGTCCCATCCGGTCTTAAAAGGCGTCTATGCCGGGTTTGCCATCCGGGATGAACTGTGGAAAAGGACCGACGGTCAGATGTATTTGGACTACAAGCCTTTTTCCATGCTCGGGGGGGAAGTGGAAGTCTTGAATCAGCTCCAGATGGGCGCCATTCAGGGCATGAGCGTGAGCTCGGTGGCCTCCACCAACTTGGGCCCCCGTTTTGGACTCGTCAACCTCCCGTTTTTGATCAATTCCTTTGAAAAACTGGACAAGTTCGTCACCAGCGGGAAGCTCTTTGATCATTTCATGATGGCCATGGACCATCAGGGCATCATGGGGTTGGATATCACCGGTTATGGCAATTATGGATGGGCCACCACCAAACCGGTCCGGACCATTGCCGATGCGCAGAAACTCAAATTCAGGACCGCCGAAGCGGCCGTAAACCAGCTGGTGTATAGGGAGTGGGGGATCAATCCAGTGGCCATGCCTTGGCCGGATGTTCCGGTGGCCTTGAAGCAAGGTGTAATCGACGGATTGGACCACACGCCCATGGTGTGCAACATCACCAAAAAATTTGAGGTGTGCAAGTACTATACCCAGATCAATTATGCCCAGGGCCTTTTCATTTGGATCTTCAACAAGGCTTGGTTCAACAGCCTGCCCCCCAACCTCCAGAAGACCTTTGTTGAAGTCGTCCATGAGGTGTGCGCCGATATCCGGAAGCAAACCAAGAAGCAAGAAGAAGAAGAAATTGCAAAGGCCAAGGCGGCGGGCATCAAGTTTTTCAAGCTTTCGGATGAAGAAATGGCCATTTTAAAGAAAAAGGGCGATGTTGCGCATAGAAAATACGCACCGGAGATCAACAAACTCTACCCGGGCGACAAATACCGTCCCAAGAACTACCTGAAAGAAGTCCAGGATTATATGGGCTACAAGCCCTAAGTTCAATCGAATCCGGACAGGGTTGAGGGGGCATTCATTGCCCCCTTTCCTTTGATTTTTTTAAAAAGAGGAAGGCGATGCTTGGGAAGATTCTTGCCTTTCTGGACAAGATATTGTCTTTTTTCGAGGAATGGACGCTCCTGATCAGTGTCATGGTGGCGTTGGTGGCCCTTTTTTTCAATGTCGTGTTGCGGTATGGCTTTAATTATACTTTGGCATGGTCGGAAGAATTGGTCCGGGAAGTCATTATTTACACCACCTTCATCGGTTGCAGCGCTGCAGTGAAAAACCGGTCCATGATTAAAATCGACGCTTCGGTCCAGCTTTTGCCCAAATTGAAGATGCCGCTGACTTTTTTTAGTAATTGTACCATATTGGTTTTTTCCGGCATGATGATCTATTATGGATGGCTGATGGCTGCCCTCCAGGCCAAGACCCACCAGAAGACCATCATCATGCAGATTCCATTGGTCTACCTGTATGCCATTCTCCCCCTCATGGGGATCATGATGTTCATACGGACGATCCAGGTGATGTATCAGGATGTTCAGGAGCTGCGGGAGAAAAAGGCGTCTCGATGAAACGGGCGCCGGAGATCCCGGACGCACGTCTTGAGGGATCATGCGGGTTCGATCATTTGAAGATTGCATAAAAGCACGCACGTAAAGGGGAGAATCGGTTCATGGAAACAAGCCATATCATCATCATGTTGATTCTGTTGGGGTGTATGGCGACTTATATTCCGGTGTTCATGTGCCTGTTTTTTACGGCGGTCCTTGGGTTCCTCCTGTTTACGGATCTTCCTCTGTTGCTTTTGGTGCAAAGCCTTTTCCGGAGCATGGACAACTTTGCACTGGTGGTGGTGCTCTTTTTCATCCTGTGCGGGAACATCATGACCGCGGGCACCATCGTGGACAAGTTGATCAAGGTGGCCAATGTCCTTGTGAGCTGGCTTCCGGGCGGCCTGGGCATGGCCGGCGTACTGGCCTGCGGCTTGTTCGGCGCCATCTCCGGGTCCACCGTGGCCACCGTGGTGGCCCTGGGCGGATTCATGATCCCGGCTCTTATCGAAAACGGGTATCCGGAAAAGTATACCATGGGGTTGATGACCACCTCCCCCAACCTGGGTGTCATCATCCCGCCCAGCATCGGGATGATCCTGTACAGCATGATCAGCAACGTCTCCCTGGAAGGCCTCTTCTTAACCGGCTTCATCCCCGGCGTCCTGATCATGTTCGGGGTTTGCGTTTATACATTCATGGTCTTCCGGAAACGAAAAGAGATCGTTCGAATGCCGATTCCTTCCTTCCGGGAAGTCCTTTTGGTCCTCAAGGAGGGATTCTGGTCTCTCATGCTGCCGGCCATCATCTTCGGCGGGATTTTTTCCGGGGCTTTTACGGCCAATGAAGCCGCCGTGGTGGCATGCGTATATGCCTTCATCGTGGAGCTGTTTATCCACAAATCGATGAAGCTGAACCAGGTGAAAAATATTACCGTCAGTTCCGCCGTCACCTCGGCCACGCTTCTCATCATTGTTGGAGGCGCCACCAGTTTCGGCCGCCTTTTAACGCTGGAAAATATCCCGGGAATCATCACCGAGGCCGTACTGTCCACCATTCAATCCCCGGTTGTTTTTCTTTTCGCCATCAATATTTTGTTGCTCATTGTGGGCATGTTCATGGACATCATCTCGGCCACCATGATTCTGGGACCGGTTTTCCTCCCGATGCTGGATGCGTTCAATGTGAATTGGATGCATTTCGGCTTGATCCTCACCGTAAACCTGGCCATCGGGTACTGTACACCGCCCATGGGCGTCAGCCTCTATATCACCGGCGCCATTGCCAACCGGGATCTCATTTACGTCTCAAAGGCCGTACTGCCGTTCATTGCGATTCAAATGGCGGTGCTCTTCATAATGACTTACATGCCCGACCTGGTTTTGTGGCTGCCCAGACTCATGGGGTTTTTATAAGCCGTCAAAGAACATCAGTGACAACCCAATGACCCGACAAGCGGGCTTTTCACAAAGGGGGACAGGATGTCGGAAGGCAAGTCGATTCTGAAAGGGATCCGGGTATTGGCAGTGGACGATGAGGAAGATATCCTTGAAACCATTGCGGACATCCTCGAGGAAGTGGATCTCGATACGGCCCGGGACCGGGATACGGCCTTGAAAAAGATCCAAGCGCACCGCTATGATCTGGCCATCCTCGATATCATGGGCGTGGACGGTATGGGCCTTCTTCAAGAAACCGTAAAAAAGGGCATCCCCACGGTCATGCTCACGGCCCATGCAGTCAACCCGGAGATGCTCATGGACTCGATACGCTTGGGGGCCATCGCCTATCTGCCCAAGGAAACCCTGGCGGACTTGGACACGTTTTTGGAAAAGCTGCTGTCGGCCCACCAGCGGGGGGAGCCCTCCTGGAAACTCCTTTTTGAAGAGTTGGGGGAGTATTTCGACGAACGCTTCGGAAAAGATTGGAAGGCCAAGGATCGGGCCTTTTGGTCTGAATTCAGCCGGTCCTATCTTATCGGGAAAGGGATCCAGCAGCGGTTGAGCCACGACAGGAGACTCTCGGACAAGGGGGTATAGCGCCCTTCAATCCTTCGTCGGCCCGTTTTCCTGCTTTTCGTCCGTGTAAACAGCCTCTTTAAAGGCTTCGAAGCGTTGGCTTCGCTCCTGCCAGTTGGCCCCGAACCGCTTGTCGAAAAAACGCCCCAGGCGTTCAAAGACCTTCCGCCACACCGGTTTCCCCGCCCCCAGCACCACGTCCGTCAAGTACTCAGGGAGAAAGGACATCTTCTCTTTGGGTAAGAAGGAAACAGCGCCGAGTTGGATCGATTTTTTCAGGGCTTCAGGCGTCAGGGCATAGGCGGTGAGCATGACCGTGGGGAATCCGCGGTTGACCGATGTTTTTAACAGTTCAAAGCCGTTGACGCCCATGATGTCCAGGATCACGATATCGAAGGTATAACTCAGCAAGTACTGGAGGGCGGTGTCGTAATCCCGGGCCGTGTACACCCGGCACGCATCCAGGATTTCTTTTACCGTTTCCAGAACATCGACCTCGTCGTCAACGACCAGGAGGGTTTTCCCATGGAGCAAGGAAGCGGTTTCATCCATTTTCGGCACCTTTCTGTAAGGTTGACGGCAAAAGGGAAATCAATCCCAAAAGAGTCCTTGTCAGGACTACGGGATACCATGCCATCCATCAAGAGTCTTTTTCAAGGCCTTTGTCCTTGACATGGGATGCGGGGTTTTTCTATTTTCGCTGTAACACACCGTGGTTGCAAGCAAAGCGCTTTGGAGCCTGAAGCGAAGGGGGACGCATTCTTCCCGGAGACGGGCGGCGCGTGCTTTTATGTTGGACCCTGAGACAAGAGACCTTTTTTAAGGAGGCTTTTTGTGTACTCTAAAATCCTCATTTTACGTTTTCCGATAACCGAAGCCCAAAAACCCATTGTCTGCAATCTGGCCTTGGAGTATGGATTGGTCTTTAACATCCTCAACGCTTCGGTCCTTCCCCGCAAGGAAGGCATCATGGTCATGGAGCTTTCCGGACCCCGGAAGGATTTCAAAGAAGGGGTGGCCTACCTTAAGAGAAGCGGCGTGGAAGTCCAGAATGCCGCAGAAGAGGTCAAACGAAGCACCTCAAAATGTACGCACTGTGGCGCCTGCACCGCGGTTTGCCCCACCGGCGCCCTTTACATTCAAAGACCGGAGATGTCCGTGAGCTTCGATCAGAAAAAGTGCAGTATTTGTGAACTGTGTGTTCCGGCGTGCCCCAGCCGGGCCATGGAGGTGCGTCCCATGCACCAGGCCTTTTTCGAATGAAAGAAAGAGTTGCGGTGGCCTTGAGCGGCGGTGTCGACTCCCTGATGGCGGCCGCCCTGCTGAAGGAAAGAGGCTTTAATGTCTTTGGGGTCCATTTCACCACGGGATTCGGACAGGCCCCCGACAAGTCGGAAATGGATCGCCTTGCCGGGCAGTTGGATATCCCTTTGTATCGGCTGGACCTGAGCGCGTCTTTCCGGGAAAAAGTGGTGGATTACTTTGCCAGGGCCTATGCCGAAGGCAAGACCCCCAATCCCTGTCTGGTGTGCAATCCTGAAATCAAATTCGGCACAGTCTTCCAATATTGCAAAGGCCTGGGCGCCGGCCGTCTGGCCACGGGGCACTATGCCCGCATCTGCGTGGAAGGCGACGGGAAGGTTCATCTTTACAAAGGAAAAGACCCTCTTAAGGACCAGTCCTACTTTCTTTTTCGCTTAAGCCAGGAGCAGCTTTCTGGCGCCCTTTTCCCGCTGGGAGAGTTCACAAAGAAAGAGATCAAGGCCATGGCCGAAAAAAGAAGGCTGACGCCGGCTGCTCACGGAGAGAGTCAGGATATCTGTTTCGTT
>JALVQN010000151.1:0-8408 GCA_027025555.1 Desulfobacterales bacterium | reverse complement strand
AAAAGTCCTATGGTGAATTCTTGGGCGCAGTTTGCGGGTTTTCCCCAAAGCCGGGAAATATCGAGGATCGCCGGGGAAACATCCTGGGGCGCCACCGGGGTCTCCATCTTTTTACCGTGGGCCAGCGCCGTGGCATCGACTGCCCGTCGACGGCGCCCTACTATGTCCTGGCCCTGGACGGAAAGACCGGACGCCTGATTGTGGGAAAGGAAGAAGAGACCTTTTCAAGTTCGTGTACGGTGAAGGAAATCTGCTGGATTGGTTCTGCACCTTCCGGCGAACTCCGGGTCAAGACCCGCATCCGGTATCGGCACCGGGCCGCCTCCTCTGTCATCCGCATGACGGGACCGGATACGGCACAGGTCTTTTTTGACAGTCCCCAAAAGGCCGTGACCCCCGGTCAGGGGGCGGTCTTTTACAGGGGCGATGAAGTGCTGGGGGGCGGGCGGCTCGCCGAAACACCGCTGCTTGCCCAGCTTGGACGATGAAGACTTTTACCGTCATCACCTTGGGATGCCGGGTGAATCAGTTCGAATCAGAGGCCCTTGAGGAAAGGCTCAGGGCCATGGGACTGGCACGCGTTTCTTCCCGGAGCCGTGCGGATCTGTGCATCGTCAACACGTGTGCGGTCACGTCGAAAGCGGCGTTTCAATCCAGGCAGGCTGTGCGCCGAATGATTCGCGCCCATCCGGGTGCCCGGATCCTTGTCAGCGGATGCAACACAGAAATCGCCTTTGAGGAAATGAAAGCGATACCCGGTGTGGATGCCGTGATTCGCCAGTCGGAAAAGGAACGGATCCCGGCCGTGGTATCGGCCATGATGAAAGAGGCCCCAAATGTCCCGCAGATGCGCCTTCCCGGAAAAAAGAAACCCTTGCCGCCACCTTTTGCCCCCCCGGCCCTTTCCAAGGGGCGGGCGCGTCCTTATTTGAAGATTCAGGACGGGTGCAATGCATTTTGCACCTACTGCATCGTGCCTTATGCCCGCGGCCGGAGCAGGAGCATGCCCCCCCAGGCGGTGCTGGACTGTTTGAAGGGGCTCAAGGCTGCCGGGTATCCCGAGGTGGTGTTGACGGGCATTCACCTGGGAAGCTATGGCCGGGATCTGGAGACGCCCATCACCTTGCTCGATCTTTTGTTTCAGATCGAATCCTGGGGGGGCATTCACCGGGTCCGTTTGAGTTCCATCGAACCCAATGAGATGACGGATGCCCTCATTGCCTTTGCCGCCGCCTCCAAGAAAGGGCCCACCCGCATTTGTCCCCACTTCCATTTGCCCCTCCAAAGCGGGGACAATGCGCTTTTAAAGCGGATGGGACGGCCCTATACCCGCGAGATGTATCGGGATCGCGTATTATCCGTGATTTCGGCCATTCCCGAAGCCGCGGTGGGCGCCGATGTCATGGTGGGCTTTCCCGGGGAGACCGGCTCGGCCTTTGAACAAACCCTTTCCCTCATTGAGGATCTCCCCTTGGCGTACCTTCATGTCTTTCCCTTTTCACCGAGGCCCGGTACTCCCGCGGCGGGGTTCAACCCTCGGGTCGATCCCCGGTTCATTCAAGAGCGCAGCCGGTGCCTTCGGGAACTGGGCCATGCCAAAAGAGCCCGGTTTTATACGGAGGCCGTCGGGCGGAAAGTGGACTTGGTCATGGAAAAAGGGCGGCATTCAAAAATGGGATATTGCCGCGGCATCAGCGAGACCTATATTCCGGTCTGGCTGAAAAAGGACGCCTTGTCCCCCGGCCTGCGGACAAGGGCCAGAATCGATTGCGTGGACGATTCCCTGGCGGTCTTCGGAAGTCCCCTTTGAAACAGGTAAACAGGAAAGGATGGGTTATGGAAGACGTCTACCGACGCTTGGCGCACCATCTCGATCAGCTGCCAGGGGGGTTTCCCGCCACCGACTCCGGGGTGGAGATCCGGATTCTCAAAAGGCTTTTTACCCCTGAAGAAGCGGCCGCGGCCGTGCATCTTACCCTGAAGATGGAAAAAGCCGAAACCATTGCCGCCCGTGCCCGGGCCGACCCCGGGCGGTTTGCCACGCTTTTGGAAAACATGGCTCAAAAGGGACTGATCCTTCGCTCTTCAAAAGGAGACGTGCCCCTCTACATGGCGGCCCAGTTCATGGTGGGCATATGGGAATACCATGTCAATCGTCTGGATGTGGGACTCATCGAGGATGTGAACACCTATCTGCCGCACCTGCTTGAGGAAAGCTGGGTCAAACCCCGGACCAAACAGTTGCGGGTCATCCCGGTGTCGGCCAGCATCCGGGCGGAAATGCAGGTCATGCCCTACGAGGTGGCCGAAACCCTCATTGAAGGTCAATCCAAGATTGTGGTGGCGCCTTGCATCTGTCGCAAGGAACATGCCATGGTGGGGAAGGGGTGCGGTCATCCCCTGGAAACCTGCCTCGTCTTCGGGGGAAGCGCCCACTATTACGAGCAAAACCGCATCGGTCGTCCCATATCCCGGCAGGAGGCCCTGTCGATCCTGAAAGAAGCAATGGAAGCGGGTCTCGTGCTTCAACCGGGAAATGCCAAGAAGCCTGCCAATATCTGCATGTGCTGCGGATGCTGTTGCCAGATCCTGAAAAACCTCAAAAGGCTCGAACAACCGGCTGCCGCGGTGTGCGCCAGTTACCGGGCGGCGGTGGACGAAGCCGCTTGTACGGCCTGTGGCCTCTGCGAGACGCGCTGCCACATGGAAGCCGTCACCGTGGAAGCGGTGGCCCGGGTGGACGGGGGGCGCTGTATCGGTTGCGGCGTGTGTGTGGCCACATGCGAAAGCGGCGCCTTGCACCTGGTGCCCAAGGAGGAAGATCAACGCTGGGTGCCGCCGGAAAACATTGCCAGGACCTACTTGAGGATCGCTTCAGAGCGTCGGGAAAAGGGTATTAGCTGAATCCCCGTTCCTTTTTGACGGCTTCATAGGCCTCCTGGATCTGGCGGAACTTCTCGTGGGCAAACGTCATGAATTCCTCGGGGAGCCCCTTGGAGGCGATCTTGTCGGGGTGATATTCCGAAACGAGCTTCCGGTAACGGCGTTTGATTTCGTCGACGCTGTCGGTGGGTTGGCAGCCCAAAATGGCGTAGTACTTTTGATTGTCCTGGACATGGCGGGATTTGAGGCGCTCGTACTGGGCGTCGCTGAATCCGAAGATGGCCGCTGCGGAGCGGATCAGCGTTTCCTCGGCAGGGCTGAAGGTGCCGTCGGCCATGGCCACCCGGAAGAGGATATCGACCATCAGCTCTAAAAGGGGCGCTTGTCCGCTGAACTGTCGATGGAACTGGGAGGCAAAGGTTTCAAAGGACTCGGGGGAGTTCAAGGCGGTGTGAAAGATGTTCATGGCCACCATGCGGCTTTGGGGGTCCAGGTTGAGATCATAAAGCATGATCTTTTCGATGGAGTCCATCTCTTCCTTCGATACCCGGCCGTCTGCCTGGGTCAGCTTGGCCAGCATGGAAAAGGCCGCCACGAAGAAGGTCAGCTGGGTGTTTTCATGGGCGCTCAGATGCACCCGCTCTTGAGGGGCGGGTCCCTCTTTCCCGGCATCAAAGGCATGGCCGAAGACGGCCCCGGCAACGGCCCCCAGGGGTCCGCCCAGGGCAAAGCCGATGGTGCCGCCGATGATTTTTCCAAGCCAGCTCATGGGCCCGGATCCTCCTTTCCAAGTCTTTGCCCTGCAGGCCCGTTGCCTTTAAGGCGAAGTCCCTCTTTGAGGAAACCCGGGATTCCCGGACTGGGCGGGTCGCATCTCAGGCACGCCCATCCTTTTTCCGGGGTCCAGCAGAACTTGGTGCAGCCGCAGGTGAAGCACTTTTCCGGTTTCACACCGTCCATGAATCCTTGTGTATAAATCATGCCCGGTGGAAAATCAAGGAAGGGCCGGCGTGAAACCGAGATTCCCGGGACAAGGCGTGGAAACGGGAGCCGCTCTTTCCCTTTTTCTTGAGATGGAACGTCCCCCGGGGGCTTTCTGCCCCTGAAAAAAGTCCGAAACCCACCGGCGTTTCGGAGTATTCATGCAAGGTGGTGCCGAAGCGGGGACTCGAACCCCGACAGGCGCACGCCCACTAGACCCTGAACCTAGCGCGTCTACCAGTTCCGCCACTTCGGCACACAGATGAACCGCGAAAGGAATTGATTTTCACGATCAGATGTGTAATTAATACAAGTTTTAAAACATTGTCAAGAGATTCTTGAAATGGATTTGATTGAAAGCCTGGAAGCCGTTCAACAGCCGTTCCCGAAGGCGGTTGTGACCATCGGCAATTTTGACGGGGTGCACATCGGGCATCAGGCCCTCTTTCATGAGGTGATGAGCAAGGCCGACGCCCTCAAGGGGACCTCTTTAGCCTTGACTTTCGAACCGCATCCGGCCCGCGTCCTCAACGGCAACCGCCTCCCCCCGCTGATCACCCTTTATGAGCAGAAGGTGGAACTCATCGAACGTTCCGGAATCGATGTACTGGTGGTGATTCCTTTCACCCGGGAATTCGCCGATATTTCGGCAAGGGACTTCATCGAAAAGATTCTCATCCAAAGAATCGGGATGACCGCCATGGTGGTGGGCGAAGATTATACATTCGGGAAAAACCGGGAAGGCGATGTGGCCCTGCTCCGCCGGCTTTCCAGGGAGTGGGGTTTCCAGGTCCATGTGGTGGATTGGATAACGCTTCCCATTTCCGGCCTCGGCCGAGTCAGCAGCACCCGGATCCGGGAATTGGTGCTGGAAGGTGAGATGGAGGCGGCCCGGAAGCTTCTGGGGCGCCATTATCAGATTCGCGGCACGGTGGTGAAGGGGCGGAACCGGGGGGGACGGCTTTTAGGCTTCCCCACGGCCAATGTTCATCTTGTGGATGAACTGTGCCCCAAGACCGGCGTCTATGCAGTGACCGTGGAATGTCGGGGAAAGCGTTTTCCGGGCGTGGCCAATATCGGATACAGCCCCACCTTCGACGACCCCCTCTTCACCGTAGAAGCGCATCTTCTCGATTTTCAAGGCGATCTTTACGGCGAAAAGATCCGCGTCAACTTCGTGGGGCGGATCCGGGATGAAATCCGTTTTCCGGGGATTCAGGCCCTTTCCGAACAGATCCGGAAGGATATCCAAAAGGCCCGGCGCATTCTCTCATAAATCGGTGAAAAAACATGAAACCGAAAGTCTTCATTTCCTTTGCCGTGGGGATTGCTCTTTCCGGAATCGCTTTGTATTTTGCCTTCCGGAACGTTCCGTTTCAGGACCTGATGGCGTATCTTGCCTCCATTCGTTATATCTGGGTCTTGCCCGCTGGCCTGCTGGTTCTGGCTTCCTTTGCGTTGCGCACCCTTCGGTGGCAAATCATCCTTGAGTCCGTTCATCGGGTCGGTTTCTGGCACGCCTTTCATCCGCTCATGATCGGTTTCATGGTCAACTGCATCCTTCCCGGCCGGGTGGGGGAGATGGTCCGGCCCGTGATTCTCCAGAAACAGGACAAGGTCCCTTTTTCCAGCGGCCTGGCCACTGTGGCGGCCGAGCGTTTCTTCGACATGACCTTGCTGATGGGGCTTTTCGCCGGGGTCATGGCATTGGTGGAAATCGATCCGGATCTGAGCATTCCCTTCGGGGCCTATCGGCTGAACCGGGAGACCCTGGTGATTGTCAATACCCAGATGATAAAGATCATGGCCGCCTTGCTCGTGGGCGTCATTTTGATCAGTGTGGGAAAGACGCGGTCCATGATCACCCGTCTCATCTGGAATCTGCCCCGCCTGTTGTCTCCGGTGGGGGGCAACGTCGTGGCAAAGGTGCGGGAAAAAGTCAGCCGGCCCTGGGTGCGCTTTGTGGAAAACCTGGCCTCGGGATTTTCCATGGTACGGCATCCCGGACAGATTTTTCGCTGTGTCTTGTTGTCTTTTTTGATCTGGTTCCTCCTTGCCCTTTCCATGGTGGTCTTTGCCATGGGGTGCCCCGGCGTGGAGCTGAGCTTTTTTGAGCTGACGGCCGTGATGATCATCGTCTGCTTTTTCATTGCGCTTCCCTCGGCGCCCGGTTTCTGGGGGCTGTGGGAGGCCGGGGGTGTTTTTGCCATGACCCTCTTCGGAGTGGCCAAAAACGAGGCGGCCGGATTCACCCTGGCCAATCATGCCATCCAGATGGTTCCGGTGATTCTGGTGGGTCTCGTATCGGCGGCCATCACGGGGGTCAATATCTGGGAAGTGGTCCGGGGCCGGCGGGCCGGGATTTCCCGGGAAAATGAAAAGACTGTAAACAGTGTATTGCCGAAGAGCGCCTCATGAGTATCCTTGAGATTGTGACATATCCGGACAAGCGGCTTCGTAGGATTTCCAAACCGATCACCAACATCGACGGGTCCGTCCAAAAGATGATCGCGGACATGGCAGAAACCATGTACAAGGCACCGGGCCTGGGCTTGGCCGCCATCCAGGTGGGCATCGACCAGGCGTTGATCGTCTATGACATTGATCAAAGTGAAGGGAAACACGCCCTTCAGGTCCTCATCAATCCCCGGATTGTGGAAGCGGAAGGGGAATTTCTGTCCGAAAATGAGGGATGTCTCAGCGTCCCGGATTTCAGGACCGACGTGAAGCGCTATGCCAGGGTGCTTGTGGAAGGGGTGGATGCCGATGGAAATCCCCGGCGATTCGAGGCCGACGGCTTCCATGCCCTGGTGCTTCAGCACGAGATCGATCATGTCAACGGGAAGCTCTTTATCGATCGCATCAGCGCGCTGAAACGGGAGCTTTACAAGCGCCAGCTGCGAAAGAAGCTCAAGAAAGCGTGAAAGGCAAACCCACCCTCATCTTCATGGGAACGCCGGAATTCGCGTGTCCCTCCCTGGAAGGGCTCCATGAACGCGGATATCCGGTTTCGTGCGTGGTGACCCGGCCGGACCGGCCCGGGGGACGTGGGCGACGCCTCTCCCCGAGTCCGGTTAAGGTCCTGGCCGAAAAAGAGGGCTATCCGATCCTTCAGCCGGCCTCACTTCGGAAGGGCGCTTTTCTGGACGAGGTGCGCCGCCTCAAACCGGATGCCATCATCGTTGTGGCTTTCGGGGCCCTGCTTCCCAGGGCGCTTTTGGAGATTCCCGGCTGGGGGGTCATCAATATTCACGCCTCCCTGCTTCCAAAATACCGGGGTCCGGCCCCCATCCAATGGGCCATCATCAACGGCGAAACGGAAACAGGGGTCACGGCCATGCAGATGGATGAAGGCCTCGATACCGGAGATATTCTCGGCGTGGCAAAAACGCCTGTGTTCAAAGACGATACGGCGCAGACCTTGCACGACCGGCTGTCCCGGATGGGCGCCGCCCTGTTGCTGGAAACGCTGGAAAAGAGGGCCTCCAACACCCTCACCCCTGTGCCCCAAGACCATGAACGGGCCACCTATGCCCCCATGCTCAAAAAAAGCGACGGCCGCATCGATTGGCACCTGCCCGCCCGTGTCATCGAGCGTCGTATCCGGGGACTCATGCCGTGGCCCGGCGCCTTTACGGTTTTTCAGCAAAAAGTGATCCGCATCTTCAAGGCCGCGGTGGAACCCGGAGACGGGGCCGGCGCACCCGGGACCGTACTGGAATCGGAAGGGGTCCTCAAGGTGGCCACGGCAAAGGGGGTGCTTTGCCTGTTGGAGGTTCAGGCGGCATCCGGAAAGCGCCTGCCGGTGGCGGATTTTCTCCGGGGAACCCCCGTTCCAAAGGGAAGCCTTCTGTCATGACTTCGGTTTTCAGGGCAACGACACGAAAGCCCTCCAAAAAACCGTCCAATTCAAAAAGAACTTCCGGAACCCAAAAGATTCCCCGGACACGGGCCAAGAAAAAGACACCCACTTTCCCTTCAAGGATATCGGATGCCCGCAGGGCGGCCTTGATGGTACTCAACACCTTGCAAAGGCGGGGGGGCACCCTGGATGGCGCCCTGGAGATAGTGTTGCCCCGCTTTCATCTTTCCTCCCGGGACCGGGCCCTCTTTCATGCCGTCGTCTATGGGGTGTTACGCTGGAAAGGGACCATCGATGCGGAGATTGAACACTTTTCGCGTCGGCCCCTGGATCAAATCGGGCCGGAGGTTTTAAACGTTTTGAGGATCGCCCTTTTTCAGATCCGGTTTTTGGACAAAATTCCGGTATCGGCGGCGGTGGACACGGCGGTGGAATTGACCCGGACCACGGCGCATCCCTGGGCCGCCGGTTTTGTCAATGCCCTGCTCCGGTCCGCGGTGCGGACCGGCCGGGACGCCTTTTTACCGGATCCGGGGAAGGATCCGGCGGCATGGCTGGCCGCCAGCCGTTCCTTTCCGGGATGGCTGGTGGCCCGGTGGATCGAGCGGCTGGGATATTCCCGGACAAGGGCCTTGTGTGAGGCACAAAACGAGATCCCGCCCATCACCCTCCGCACCAACCG
>JALVQN010000150.1 GCA_027025555.1 Desulfobacterales bacterium | reverse complement strand
GTTCTTGGAGGGAAAAAAGGAAAAACAGCCGAAATCTCCCATGGCGCCGGCCCGCCTCCCCTTGTATTCGGCGCCGATGGCCTGGGCGGCGTCTTCGATGACCACGAGAGCGTCCCCCCGGACAATCTCAAGGATCGGATCCATGTCCGCACACTGACCGAAAAGGTGCACCGGCAAGACGGCCTTCAGGCGCCCTCTTTCTCTGCCTTTTACCTGCTCCATGACCGGCCCGAGCCTGTCCGGAGAAAGATTGAAGGTCTCCGGATCGATGTCCGCAAAAACCGGCCGGGCCCCCACCCGATGGATGGCGCCCGCCGTGGCAAAGAAAGTGTACGGGGTGGTGAGCACCCAGTCCCCGGGCCCGATTTGCGCAGCCATCAACGAGATGAGGAGGGCATCGGTTCCGGAGGACACCCCCACCGCGTGGGCCGTGCGGCAGTACCGCGCCAATTCATTCTCCAATGCCTCGACACGGGGGCCCAGGATGAATTGCTGCTCTTGACAGATTTCGTGCAGGGTCTCAAGGATCTCTCCTCGGATCTCCTCGTACTGCTGGGTCAAATCCAGGAGGGGGACTTTCATGAACGCCTTCCCCGGGACCCTCTTTGATCCAGGGTTCCGATTTCGATGAGGCGCAGGGGTTTGTCAGAAATATTCTGGACGGCGGTCCGCCCAGAAACGAGGAACGGGCCCCGGGGGGGCACCTGCTGGACACCGGGATCCGGTCTTTTTCGGATACTGGCAGATCCGCTTGCCAGGGTGAGGCTCTTTTGCCACCCTTTCTTTTTTGAGACAGTGTAGGTGCGGCCGGGGAGGATATCAAGCCGCCACACATAAAGACCCGGAGATTCCTCCAAAACGGTGCGGCTTCCCCAGCGGCGCCACCGGGTCCGATGCTGCATCACCTCCTGGCAGCCCTCCTGTTTCAACTGGTTGACGATCAATTTCACGTCCCGGCTGTTTTCCATGTTTGAAACGAATACCGAATCCGGCGTTTCCACCACCACCGTATCCTCCATGGAATTGGTCACCACCAGCCGGTGACCGGCCATGACCAAACATCCCCGGGTCTTTTGGGCGATGATGTTGCCGTTGAGGATGTTGTTGTTTTCGTCTTTCTCCAGGTGATCGAACAGGGACTTCCACGATCCCACATCGTTCCATCCGAAGTCGGAAGGGAGGACCACCCCTTTCCGGGTGTGTTCCATGATGGCGTAATCGATGGAAATGTCTTCCATCCCGGCATAAAGGGCCGGCTTTTCCCGGAAGCCGGCCCGGACATACCGCTCCATGGCGTTCAACATCCCGGGTTGAAAGGTCCTGAATTCGTCCAGCATGACAGAGGCCCGGAAGGCAAACATGCCGGAGTTCCAGAAAAAGTTCCCGGCTTTGACATAGCGACGGGCCTCTTCCAGGTCCGGCTTTTCAATAAAGCGCCGAATGCGCCGGGCCCCTTCCCCCAACGCCTTGCCGCCTTCGATGTATCCGTACCCGGTCTCCGGATAGTGCGGCGGGATGCCGAAGGTCACGATGCCCCCCTGCTCGGCCAGGCGCACCGCCGAGGCCACCTTTTCATGGAACTGTTTCACACGGGCGATGACGTGATCCGATGGAAAAACGCAAAAAACCGGATCCCCACCGGCCTTCAAGAGTGTCAACATGGCCAGAAGAACGGCGGGCGCCGTATTCCGGCCGCACGGTTCGGCAATGACCTTTCCCCTCGGGTCGATCCCCATCTCCCGGATTTGCCTCGACACTTCATACCGGTGCCTCTTCCCGCAAACCACCGCCAGGCCATCGGAGGGAATCACGGGAATCACCCGCTGGATGGTATTTTGAATGAGGGTTCGATTGCCGAAAAAACACACCAGTTGCTTGGGAGACAGCTCGCGCGAGACGGGCCACAGCCGGGCCCCCATACCCCCCGCCAAGAGGATGGCATGCACTCGGCAGTGGTGTTCATGCATGAGAATGGTTTCCCGGCCTCTTCCGGCCTTTTGTGGAGTTTTTATGGGACCCCTTCACAGGACGATACGCCGTCCGCACGACATCATAACCGACACAGGCATGGATCTCCCTGACGAGTTCGCCCGAGGCGGCAAACCGTCTCTCCTTCGGGAAAGCGATCACCGTCTCGGTGCGGCCGGGATCTTCCAGGTGCAAATAGGCGGTACAGGATCCCGGATGGCGCTGGAGGATGCCCTGGAGATCCTTGAGGGTGGACGTATCGGTCCGATGGATATCCAGGTGCAGGTGGATGCTTTCGGCCAGCATTTCCTCGGCGCGTTCCATGGGGATCACCGCGTCCGCAAGGACCTTAATGGCGCTTTCATCCTTCTGGAGGCGACCTTCCAAAAGCACAGGGGATTCCCCGTTGATCAAACCGACGGCCTCGGCGTATACCGAGGGAAACAGGACGCATTCCACGGCGCCGTGCAGGTCCTCCAGCATGATGAAGGCCATGGGATCGCTCTTCCGGGTGGTGATCATCTTGATGTTGGAGACAATACCGCCGATGCGCACCGCCTCACCGTCTGATTTGTCCTTCAGCCCCACGGTGGTGCTGTTGACGAATTTCTCCAGCTGTAAGGCATAGGCCGCCAGGGGATGGCCGCTGATATAAAATCCCAAGGACTCCTTTTCATAGGCCAGGCGCTCCTTTTCATCCCATTCGTCGATCTGAGGATAGGGCGGGTAGTCGGCGGGCTCTCCTTTCTCTTCGCTCTCAAACAGCCCCATCTGGGGGTCCGTCCTCCGGCGGTGTGCCTGGTGACCGTATGCCAAGGCCTCTTCAAGCACGCCGATCATCCGGGAACGGAATGCCCCGGTGCTGTCGAAGGCCCCGCACTTGATGAGGCTTTCGATGACCCGTTTGTTGATTTTATGCAAATCCACACGTTCACAGAAATCGAATATGGAGGTAAAAGGCCCCTCTTTGCGCGTTTCAAGGATCGCATCGATGGCGCCTTCGCCCACATTTTTCACCGCCTTCAATCCGAAACGGATGGCGCCTTCGGCAACCGTGAAGTCCTTTTCGCTCTCATTGATGTCCGGCGGCAGGACGGGAATCTTCCGGGCGCGGCACTCGCTCACATACTTTTCCACATCGTCCGACGAAGCGCTTTCGTTGGAGAGGAGAGAGGCCATGAATTCCACCGGAAAGTGGGCTTTGAGATAGGCCGTCTGATAGGCGATGAGGGAATAGGCCGCACTGTGGGACTTGTTGAATCCGTATCCTCCGAACTTTTCCATGAGATCGAAAATCTTCTCCGCCTGGATGACGGAGATCCCCTTTTTACGGGCCCCTTCCAGGAACCGTTTCCGGTGCTTTTCCATGATCTCGGGGATCTTCTTTCCCATGGCCTTTCGCAGGTCGTCGGCTTCGGACATGGAATAATCGGCCAAGACGCCGGCGATTTTCATCACCTGTTCCTGGTAGACGATGACACCGTAAGTCTCTTTCAGGATGGGTTCCAGTTCCGGGAGGAGGTATTCCACCGTCTTCTTCCCGGTTTTCCGCTGGACAAAGTCTTCTGACATCCCGCCCAAAGGGCCCGGACGATAAAGGGCCACCAGGGCCACGATGTCTTCGAAGCAACCGGGCTTCAACCGCTTGAGGAGGTCCCGCATCCCGGCGCTTTCCAGCTGGAAGACGCCTGTGGTATCTCCGGAGGAAAGAAGCCGGTAGGTCTCGGGGTCGTCGAGCTTAAGCGCGTCCAGGTCCGGGGGCGTTTTTCCTTGCCGCTGGATGAGGGAGAGGGTGTTGGCGATGATGGTCAGGTTCTTCAGGCCCAACAGGTCGAACTTCACGAGTCCGATCTTTTCAACGGATTTCATGTCGAACTGGGTGACCACTTCGCCCTTTTTCCCCCGGCACAAGGGCATGTAATCCACCAGGGGGCGATCCGCGATCACCACGCCTGCCGCATGGGTGGAGGCATGCCGCGGCAGCCCCTCCAG
>JALVQN010000149.1:20269-31182 GCA_027025555.1 Desulfobacterales bacterium | reverse complement strand
CGGTAAGGCGCCTTCGAAGTACCGGGGTCCGGGGCATCTCCGTTCCATGCGGGGTTGGGCTGGGGAATGCGTTGCATGACCTTGAAGACACCCTCGATGATGTCATCGATATAGGTGAAGTCCCGCCGCATCTTGCCATGGTTGAAGACCTGGATGGGCTTTTGCTCCAAAATGGCGCGGGTGAAGAGAAACAAGGCCATGTCGGGTCTGCCCCAGGGGCCGTAAACCGTGAAAAACCGCAATCCCGTGACAGGCAGCCCGAAAAGATGGCTGTAGGTGTGGGCCATCAGTTCATTGGCTTTTTTGGTGGCCGCATACAGGGATACCGGATGATCCACGTTGTGGTGAACGCTGAAAGGCATGCGGGTGTTGGCTCCATAAACCGAACTGGAGGAAGCAAAGACCAGGTGGCCGGTTCCATGATGACGGCAGCATTCCAGCAGGTTGACGAATCCCACCAGGTTCGATTCCACGTATGCATGGGGATTGGAAAGGGAGTAGCGAACCCCGGCCTGTGCCGCAAGATTCACCACCACATCATAGGTTTCCTGTTGAAAGAGAGCCTCGAGGCCGCCCTGGTCCGAAAGATCGGTGGGGAAAAAGGAAAAGGATCTGTTTTTCAACAATCGCTTGCGGCGCGCCTTTTTGAGATTCACGTCGTAGTAATCGTTGAGGTTGTCGATGCCGGTGACGCGCCAGCCTTCCCGGCAAAGACGCTCGGAGAGGTGGTAGCCGATGAATCCGGCGGCGCCGGTGACAAGGGCGCGCTTTCTTTGCATGGGTGTCTTCCTTTCCAGGTGCCACAGGGCCTATGGGGCCGAGGCATGTTTTTTGTACCATTTCAGGGTTTCATCAAGTCCTGCGGCGAAGGAAACCTGCGCCTCGAATCCGAGCTCTTCCCGGGCACGATGCACATCCGCCACCGACTCCCGGACGTCGCCCTCCCGGGGCGGCGCAAAATCGGGTTCACTGTGGAGGGACATTCGCTCGCAAAGGGCCTTCCACACATCAGCGATGTGCACAAAAGCCCCGGTGCCCACATTGTAAACCTTTCCCGCCGCGGTCTCGGCCTCTGCAGCAAGGAGGTTGGCCTGCACCACATCTTCGACAAAGACGAAATCCCGGTATTGCATCCCGTCCCCGTAAATGGTCGGAGGCTCTCCCCGAACGGCCCGCTCCATGAAGATGGAGATGACCCCCGAATAAGGAGAAAACGGATCTTGGCGGGGTCCATAGACGTTGAAATAACGCAAACACGTTGTGTCCAGGCCGTACAAATCCGTATAAAGCCGGGCATAAAACTCTCCTACCAGTTTGTGCACGGCATAGGGGCTCTTGGGTCGCGGCGGCAGTGTTTCACGCTTGGGAAGCTGCGGATCATCCCCGTATACGGCGCAGGAACTGGCCAAAACAGCCTTCCGGACGCCGCTCTCACGGGCTGTTTCCAGGACCCGGAGGGTTCCCAAATCATTGACCTGTGCACTTTCCATGGGATCTTTTACGGTCTTTGGGACAGACACCACGGCAGCCTGGTGAAAAACCACATCGCAACCGCGGGCCGCCTCGGCCAGCCGTTCGGGATCCCGGATATCGCCTTGAAAGAAGGCGATGTGCTCCTTGACACGGGCCAGGTTCCGGAGATGTCCGGTGGACAGATCATCGATGACGTTCACCCCGCAGCCTTTTCCCAGGAGGGCTTCCACAAGATGGGACCCGATGAACCCTGCTCCTCCGGTCACAAGGGCCTGTTCATATGCCATTTCAAATTCCTTACTGAAGCCTTTTTCAAAAGATGATATCTTGACTTGTGCAAATGCGTCAAGGATGTTTGCCCGGATTATTTCCGTCCTTTTATTCAGCGCGGCTCCGGGCGGAAAGGCTTGCGCAGATCATTTAAGCCATTGACTTTCCGATGCGATCTCTTTAAGCTTCTTTCATCTGGATGCAAACTAAAAATTTGAGATGCCCGGGTTTGAACCATGCAGGTTCATGTGGAAATTCGCCTTTTTGCAAACCTCAAATCGAAAACACCCGACAATGCTGATCGATTCCCCATCACTCCCGGCATGACCGTGGGGGATCTCATGCACGCACTGAACATCCCCCCGGATGAAACCAAGCTCATCTTCATCGACGGCGTGAGGGGGAGCCTGGATTCGACACTGAACGGCGGAGAACGGGTCGCCCTGTTCCCGCCGGTGGGAGGCGGCTGATGGGCGCCTGTTGTGAGAAAACTATTCCAAGGAAAGTCGTGTGGACCCCTCGGCGCCTTCTTTTGAAAAGGTATCCCTGTGACAGAGCTCTTTGAAGAAACTCGAATCAATTCCATGGTCCTTTCCAACCGATTCGTCCGGTCCGCCACATGGGAGGGCATGGCCGATGAAGACGGAGCGTGCACCCCCCGTCTCGTCAACCTGATGAAAAAACTCGTGAACGGCGGTGTGGGGATGATCATTACGGGACACGCCTATGTCCAGAGGAACGGACAGGCCGGCCCCTGGCAACTGGGCGTCTACGACGACCGGCTCATCCCGGGACTGGCCCGGATGACGGATGCGGTGCACGAAAAAGGGGGGATGATCGTCCTGCAGCTTGCCCATGCGGGGATGTTCGCCGATCCCCGCCTGACCGGGAAAGTGCCCCTGGCGCCTTCCGATATCGCCGGATTCACGGCCACACCGCCTCAAGAAATGGCCCCTCACCAGATCAAGAGCCTCATCCAGGCCTTCGGCAAAGCGGCCAAACGGGCCCAGACCGCCGGTTTCGACGGCATCCAGCTCCATGCGGCGCACGGATACCTGCTGAGTCAATTCCTCTCCCCGGCATTCAACCGGAGGAATGACAAATACGGGGGCAACTCGGTCAACCGGGCCCATATTCTCATCGAAGTATTGCGGGAAATCCGTTCCCGGGTGGGGGACGCTTTTCCCGTCCTTATCAAAATCAATGTCCAGGACTACGTGGACGGCGGTTTGACAACAGAGGAGGCGCTGACCATCGGCATCCTTCTCCAAGAGGAAGGCATCGATGCCATTGAGCTCAGCGGCGGGACAGGGGCTTCCGGCAAATTCCGGCCGGTTCGCACAGGGATTTCCAAAAAAGAAGATGAGGCCTACTTCAAAGATGCCGGAGCGGCCTTCAAAAGCCGCCTGGAGGTCCCCATCATGCTGGTGGGGGGAATTCGCTCCTTTAGGGTGGCCCAACAGATCGTCAAAGACGGGATCGCCGACTATATCTGCATGAGCCGGCCCCTGATCCGGGAGCCCGGCCTGATCAAACGATGGCGTTTGGGAGATCGTCGCAAAGCCACCTGTCGATCCGACAACCGCTGCTTCATCCCCATTCGCAATGGAAAGGGGCTTTTTTGTGTGGTTGAACACGAATTGAAGACCCGGCGGAAGAAGGCGTCTCCCAAAAAGGAGTGACCCAACGTGCCCTTGGACGAAAAAAGACTTTCAACGCCGGAACAACTTTTGCAGCTGTCCGGGGCCTACTGGAAGACATGTGTGCTCCATGCCGCCGTAAAGCTCGATCTCTTTACCCGCATCGGCCGAACACCGAAAAGCGCCGGCCGGCTTGCATCGAAAATCGGTGCAGATGAAAGGGCGTTGAGCCGCTTGCTCAACGCCTTGTCGGCCATGGGATTGCTTCACAAACAAAACACCGAATATGCAAACACCGAAAGCGGCATAACCCTCCTTTCAAGGGAATCCGAACACTACATCGGTTATATGATCTTGCATCATCACCACCTCTTTGAATCCTGGGGCAAGCTGGACCGGTCCGTTGTGACCGGAGAACCGGTCCGGGAAAGGGATTTCGTGGATGAAAAGACATACCGGGAAAGCTTCCTTTTGGGCATGTTCAACAACGCCATGGGGATCGCCCCGAAACTCGTCCCCCAAATCGACCTTTCGGACAGGCGCCGCTTCCTCGATCTCGGGGGCGGCCCGGGCACCTATGCGGTCTTCTTCTGCAAGCAGTATCCGAACTTGAGGGCCACGGTCTTTGACCTGGAAAGTACTCGACCCTTTGCCGAAAGGATCTTCCAACGCTTCGGGATGAAAAACCGCATTTCTTTTCACGGCGGAGACTACCTTCAAGACGATATCCCCAAAGGCCACGATGTGGTGTGGCTTTCCCACGTCCTTCATGCAGAAGGCCCCGAGGATTGCCGCTACCTGATCAAAAAAGCCGTATCCGCCCTTGATCCCGGCGGCCTGATACTCGTTCACGACTTCATTTTGGACGATACCCTGGACGCCCCCCTGTTTCCGGCGCTTTTTTCCCTGAACATGCTCCTTAGAACACCGAAAGGACAATCCTACAGTGAGCGGCAAATTACCCACATGCTCTTGGAGGCAGGGGTCCGTAACATCCGGAGACACCCTTTCAGGGGGCCCACCGAATCCGGCATTCTCACGGGCATTGTGCCCATGGCGGCTTGACTTGAATCTGATCTGGCAAGCGCATCGGCCTCAACCCCCTGAAAACCGTCTTACACGGTATTTTTTTCACTCCTGCCCGGATGTGACGGAATCCCGCACACGGGAATGGATGTCCAATTGGATATCAACCGTTAACAATTGCTCCCTGTGACACCGGAGCCATTGCCCCATGCCTTTTTTTCAAAAAAAGCCTGATCCGGACATCTGCTTGAAAGACTTCCTCAAGAGGGCGTCCTATGTATGGATTTCCTTTGACCGTCTCAAAATCGGCACCGACAATATTCGATATGACGTCCGTTTGAGCCCCGAACTTTGCACGATTGCCTCCAAAATGATCTTCCATCGCATTGTTTCGGCGGCTCATTTGGAAGACTGGATCCATGTCCAAAGCAAACCCGAAAGGGCCGCGCTTCGAGATGCTTTTTCAAAAGCCTGCCGGGAGGTTCTTTTTTCCGGCATTCGACAAGCCAAGGCCTTGAATGAGACGCAGATCGACGTTCTGGCCCAAACCGCCTTATATAAATTCATAATCCATTCAATCCGAGACCAGTTCGATATCCTTTGCGGGCATTTCAGAAAAGCCATCCGCGAAGCCGAAAAACCGCACGCCTTTAATGCCCTGGAGGCGGTCCGCCTCAAAAAGACCCTTTCCGATATGGTGAAAAACAGGGCACCCATTTCCCGTACGGTATATGATGGGGTATCCCGCCTGGTGGAAAAGATTCAACGCGATACCCTCAAAGAGCTCCGGAGCGCCGCATTCGGCACCGGCGGCATTCTCCCGGATAACTTCTTTAACAACCTCCTCATCTGCATGGATACCCCGCCGGAAGATACTTTCATGATCTCCGAATACCTTCTTTTTGGACATCGTTACGAAGATCCCCACCGCTATGACACGCTTGTCTCCCTGGTGAAACGGTTGTTGTTGGAATGGGAGGGGAAAACGGATCAAAAGGATCCGGACCAGGATCGCCTCTTGGAGGATTGGTTGGGTGAACCGGACAACATGGATCTTTTGTTCAATGCCAAAGACTCTTTGAATCAATACAACAAACGGATGTCCCGCGGGCATTCAAAAGACGCCCTTTCCCCGTTGATGCAAAGGGCCGCCGCCCAAAAGCAACGCCTGGACTTTTTTTACAGGCGCTTTCGCAAGCTTGGACTTATTCCCATCGTCACGGCTTCCTATGAGATTCAACCGGTTGTTCAGGAATATTGCCCCCCCCTGACACCCCAGGCCGTATTGCAATTCGTGATAGACCCTCGTTCCCGGGACGCCACGCTGACCCGACTCAAACGGCTTACCGACAAGGCGCATGCCAACTCTTCTGCCGATCGTTTGTTGAAAACGGCAAAGCGGGTCCGTCGCCTCGGACGCCACCAAAAAAAGGCTTATTTGATCCGCTATCTCAAGGATCTTTCCAGGTATCACCGGGATTTGAAACATGCTGTCACAGTCCGGGAAGCCATGGATGCCATTCACCTGGTCACTGATGAAAAGGTTCTCAATCTTTCCCGTGCCAACAATCTGGTTTACGAATTCCTGGCGCAAGACGAAGAAAGCGCCGATCATCATGCCGTCGTAAACCATGTCGTCCTCAAGGCGGATGTGCGGGGCTCCACCCACATTATCGAAAAAATGAAAAACAAGGGGCTCAACCCCGCCTCCTTTTTCAGCATGAATTTCTTTGAACCCATCAACCGGCTCCTGAAAACCTATGAGGCGGAGAAGGTCTTCATCGAGGGCGATGCCATTATCCTCGCCTTATTGGAACGTGCGCAACCGTCCAAGAACCTGTTCACCGTGGCGCGCGCATGCGGTTTGGCAATGGATATCCTTTCGGTGATGCAAAGATATAATGCCAGAAGTCAAAAGGCCCGACTTCCCGTCATCGAGCTGGGCATCGGCATCGCGTTCCAGGACGCTCCCCCCACCTACCTCTTCGACGGTGAGCGTCGCATCATGATTTCACCCGCCATCAACAAGGCCCATCTCCTTTGCCGGTCCGACGGATACCTGATGTCCGCCGGCGTTTCAAAATCCTCATTCAACGTGCTTATGGTTGAAAGTGAACCCACAACGCAAAGAAAAAAACACCTCGTCACGTGGCCCCTGATTTACAATGTCAACGGCATCGCCCTTGACGGGGCAGCCTTCAGAAAACTTTCCCGGGAGATCGACCTCAAAACTCTGGAAACAACCCTCTCCGATTTTGCGCCGGATCGTCTCCGGTTGCACCTGGGAAAATTTCCCACCCCCACGGGCACGACACGGATCCTTGTCATCCGCGAGGCGCCCCGTGCGACGGCAGACCCTCAAGAACCGGACAGGATTTCACCCTCTGACGGGGTGTATTACGAGGTATGCACCGCCCCTGCCCTTTTGGCCTGGGCCGAAAAACACCTCTGAAATGTAGCTGAAAAACAGCTAAAATCCTTGACTCATATGTTACCCAATGCTATGCATAACCGCCCATTCCAAAAGGATAAAAGGCAAGTCAAACAAGAGCATCCCCTCATCGGGGTTCAAGGGCGGCCATGGGGGAAGGATACAAAGCACAACATCGGGTTCCCGGAACAATGCGTTAATTCAAGAAAAGGGATAAGGCGTGACTGACAACAAGAAAACAGAAAGCAGAAGGGAAACCGAATCGAAGTCGGGAAAAGTGAAGGTCAAATTCGAAATCTACGGGGAGGAGATGATCGAAAAGCGGGTGAAGCTCAGCGGCAACAGCGGCCGGGTCTATCTCCCGCCCAATTGGGTGGGCCACCACGTGAAGATCATCCGTATCGATTAACCTTTCATGAGTGAGGGATTGAACCGTTGGCAGACATCGCTGTTCGCAAACTGAAAATCGAAGATTCGGACGCCATCAGTAAGATTTACGGCGCCATCACCCAAAGACCCGTTGAAATCGACTTCAAGCGGATCATAGCCCAGGATGCTTTGAGAGGGGATGAGGCCTGTTTTGTGGCCGAAATTCAAGGGAAAGTGGCGGGCTTTATGATCAGCTACATCCTGAACCTGGGTTTCGGCATCGAAAAAAGCGCATGGATCGCCACACTGGGCGTGGATCCCAAGTACATGGGCCAGGGCATCGGCGCACGGTTGGCCGAAGAGCTCTTCCGGTTTTACAGGAAAGAAGGGATCAAAACCGTCTACACGTCGGTGCGCTGGGATTCCACGGACCTCCTCTCCTTTTTCAAGACCCTCGGATTCAACCGCAGCAACTTCATCAATCTCAGAAAGACCCTGGATTGAATCCGGAATGACGGCTTCGGCCGCTTTCTCCCCCTTGCGCCTTCCAGCCCGGACGGCGGCGTTCCCCCAATGCCGGTCCTCCGGATCCGTCACCAGGAATGCTCGATGGCGCCCGTGCGGCAAGCGTGAACACAGGGAAGGGGTGCCCCCCGTGAAGACGGCTTGCAGGGATTGCACAGGTATTTGAGCCGCCTTTGCTTATCGACCGGAATGACGGCCACGGGATCTTCCCGGAAGGGATCGTTGGGGTCCTTGTCCAGGACCGTGAAGACGGCGGCCGGACAGGCCCTCTCGCAATCCCCGCACCCGTTGCACCGGTCCGTATCGAGGGTGATGAAATAGTTTCCCGAGGCGTCCTGGTAGCCGTACTGGGCCCGCATGATCCCCTTTCTATCTTGCCTTTCCCCTTAAGCACAGGGTATGGGCAAACAGTGCCGCCCCCACGGCCCCGGCGATCTGGGTGTCCCACGGGGTCTCCATGCGCTTCATGCCGATCATGGCCATGAGACGGTCCATGACCCCCCGGTTCTTCGCCATGCCTCCGGTGACCGCAAATTGGGGGGTCACGCCCACCCGCTCCACCAAGTCATAGATGCGCTGGGCCATGGCCTTGCAATAGGCGGCAAGAACCTTCTCCGGGGACCACCCTTTCCGCAAAAGCCCCACGGCCTCGGACTTGGCATAGACCACGCAGGTGTTCGAGACCGCCTCCGGTTCGGCCCCCTTAAATTGGAAGCTCCGCTCTCCCACTTGGGTGACGGGAATCCCCAGCAAGTCGGCAAACACTTCCATGCCGCGTCCGGTCCCTGCGGCACATTTGTCGTTCATCAGGAAGTTCACCACCTTGCCCCTTTCGTCGCATTGAATGGCCTTGATGTCCTGGCCGCCCACATCCAGGACAGTGCGCACCGTCGGACCGTAGATGAAATGGGCGCCCCGGGCATGACAGGCGATTTCCGTGAGGGTCCGGTGGGCGAAGGGCACATTGACCCGTCCGTATCCGGTACCGATGCAGTAATCGCAACGCGATTCAGGCAAGTCTCCCGCGGCTTCCAGGGCCGACCGAAAGGCACGGCGGGCGCTGTCCGGACTGTCGGATCCGGTCCGGATGTTCGAGTAGGCCAGGATCCGGCCGTCCGCCACCACAACGGCCTGGGAACTGACGGAGCCCACATCGATGCCCAGCGTGATGAACCGGGCCGCTTTCCAGTCCATGTCCGGGTCTCTCCAGTGCGACTCGGTCCATTGCCAAAAGGGTGCTTTCTTTTCATCCACCATGAGCGGTTCTTCCCCTGTGAATTTCAACCTTCTTGGGCAGCCGCCAGCGCCGCACCCTGTGCCGGGCCGAATTCCGGGTTTTGGGGGATGAGGAGCCTTTCCAATTGGAGTTCTTTTTGCACGGCCTTCACGAATCCCGGGTTTTGGGCCACGCCGCCCAACAGGACCACCTCCGGCCGGATACCCACCCGTCGAACCATGGACACAATCCGGCCGGCCACGGCGTCATGGATGGCCTTGCTGATGTGGGCTTTCGGGGTCCTGGCATGAATCAACCCCACCACTTCGGACTCGGCAAAGATCACACACTGGGCGTTTAAGGGAATCTTTATGTCCGATTGGAGGCAAAGGGCGCCCATTTCCTCCACAGAGACCTCCAAGGCGCGCGCCATGGCTTCGATGAAGGCACCGGCGCCGGCGGCGCACTTTTCATTGATGACAAAATCCACCAGAGCCCCCTTTTCATCCAGTGCGACCGCCCTCCCCTCTTCGGCGCCCACATCCACCACGGTCCGGGCATCGGCAAAGAAACAGCGGGCAGCCTTTGCCATGGCCTCGATCTCGTTCACTTTCACATGGGCAAAGTCGAGGACCTCCTTTCCGGAACCCGTGGCAGCGATCCTTTCCACGGCCTCCGGTCTCAGCCCCGCCTCGGCCAGGGCCCCTTCAAAGGCCCTGCGGGCGGCGTTTACGGGATCAAACCCGGTGGGTGCCATGCCTTTGCCGAGAACCTTTCCGTTTTTCAAAATGACGGCCTTGGTGTTCTTGGCGCCGCTGTCGATGCCCGCCGTGATCATCGTCTCATCCTCTTTGTGGCCTTCTTCATCCCCTTCCGATGTTCGCTCCCCGGGCGTCGGGGCTTTTCAACCCCAGGCTTTCCAGGAAGATGTCGATGCGGTGCATGGCGGCCGTTTCATCGAATTCGCGGTCGTCTCCCATGTTCCCCTCGTAGGCCATGACCTTGTGACCGAGGGCCACAAGGCCCAGTCGATTTTCGGCGATGCCCAGGGAAAGCCCTTCACACCCCCGGTTGTAGTGAAGCAGGATGCCGTCCACGTTCCAGTTTCTGGCGATGGCGTCCATCATCTGCGTCTTGTATCGGGGATGATAAAAATGCTGGTACTCGGGTTTGCTCAGGTGCCAATCGGCCAGCATCCGGCAGGCTGCCTCCCGGGTCTCGGGTTTTTCAGAAGGCAGGGGCCGGGGCCTGAGATCCCTTTTTTCGGGGTCGTAAAGCCACATGCCTTCCAGTCCGAAGGTATACAGGGAACCGACGGAGACCGCCCCCCAACGCGCCATGCGGCGAAAGATCTTCAAGAACCCCCAGGGCGGCTGGGTGTCGGTCATGACCCGGGCCTGTTCATCGGGCACTGCGGCGATGCCGCGTTGGACCCGGTCTTTTACCTCCTCGTACAGTACATCGTAAAAATCGGCAAATTCCTTTTTGGATTTCTGCAGCGTCGCCAGAACATAGAAGGAATAAAGGGATTTTTCGTCCACGGGCGCGGGGCGGGCCCGGTTGAGCATGCAGATCTCGGCCCACCGATGGGTCGTGCGGACGTCGTTCCAGGCCGCCTCCAAAAAAAGCGCGTCGTTGTACTTCCGGCCCGTGACCCGTTCCATCCATTCGATGCCGTCCAAAAGCTGTCCCGCCACGTAATCGATGCGATGGGGGTACATTTCGGGTTCGAAAGGCGGGTAGGCCCCCACCCCCACATCCACCACAAAAAGGGGGATATCCCCGCCCTCCAGCGTACAGGCGTTTTGATACCACTTGCCGTGACTGCAGCAGATGTGCTGGGTCCAGGCAAAATCGGGCTTTGGAAACGCGCCCTTGCCCAAGGCATACTCGTTTGAGAGAATGGAACCCCAGTAATTGCGCATGTAGGCGCACAGGTCCCGGGCAAACCCGCACTTTTCGG
>JALVQN010000149.1:0-20259 GCA_027025555.1 Desulfobacterales bacterium | reverse complement strand
CATCCGCTCCCAGGCCGGCCGGCACGGCATCGAAGGCCCAGGCGCTTCCCATCCACCGGATGCCGCCTTTGTCCTTGGCTTGGGCAAAGTCCCGGTAGAAGCGATCCCGCAATTCTTTGGCCTTGGCCCAACACTTGAACGGTTCAGTGGGATAGCGCGGCATTTCAACCTTTATCTTTTACTTTAAGAATATTTTATAACAACTTATTCTTTCAGAATAAATCCTCATCCATGCCCAGGGTTTCCAGGAAGGCCTCCACCCGGGTGGCCAAGGGTCCCGGCGCTGCAGTGGTGTCGAGTTCCAGAAAGTAAGCGGGCACGCCCCTTTCTTCAAGCGCTTTGCGGATAAAGGGCATATCCGCCTCATGGGGATCGCAGAATTTCTGCTGGATCACGAGGGCGCCGTCCACCTTGAAGGCGTCGGCAAGGCTCAGGATCCGCCGGATGCGGGTCCTTTGGGGCCAATCCTTGGAGGGGCACGGCGTCCGCAAGACATACCGTTTGGCGATGGCTGAAAGGGGATCCCGGCCGGCGGGCTCCACTTCCTCCCAGAAATAGCGGGTCGTGGTACAGTGTTCTTCCACCACCACCGTGGCCCCCACCGACGCCTTTTCTCCGAGGGTCTCCACCATCTTCACAAACTCCAGGTCGTCGTTTTCGCTTCCCACCAGCATGAGGCGTTTCCCGGGGTCCCGGTTCAATCGCCGGGTTTCCAGGGTCTTTTCCAGGGCCCGGGCCGCAGGGAGCCATTCCCGGGCGTCGGTGAAAAACTGGGAACACGCCAGATACAGGGTTTCAGTACCGGTGAGGGGCGGGGGATCCTGTTTCCGGAAGGCATAGATCCGCTTGAGGACCCTTCGGACCGCGTTCATGATCTCAATGCCTCTTTTCAGGTCCGCATCGGTGATCCGTCTTGCCGTGAGATCCTCCAGTTTCTTGATGAGGATCTCGTATTCGGCCACAAGGAAGGGGACGGCCCGGGGGCTTTGCACATGGTTGGGCATGGGCAGATAATGACACCATCCCGGGTTCCTGTGAAGGGTCCAGGAGGTATAGGCCTGCCGGAGGTGGAGGCAGGACTGGGCCAAGGTGATCCCGTCCAGATAATCGTACCGGCCTTTGAGTCCCTGGGCAAGGACATCGCGGCAAAAGGGACAAAACATCCCGAAAAGATGGGGCTCGGTCACGTCCTGGATCTCGTGGGAACCCAAAATCCGGACAGGCAGCACGTCGAAGGCATAGAAGATCTCCTCCGGCGTGTAGGTGCAGAAATAGCCCACCATGGGGCGGCCGGTGCGCCGTTTCCAGTCTCTCTGGTACGCATGACGCGCTTGGTACCATTTTCGGAAGTCTTCAGGGACCATGGCACTCATGAAAAGGGCATCCCGGAAAGAAGGGGATGCTTTCCCCTTTCCACGGCCGCCTTCATTTCAAGAACATACGAAGGCCGCCGGTCAGACTCCCAGCGCGGATACCCGCCCCGCCAGACATAGTCGATCAATTCCCAAAAGACCTGCTTTTCGAAGCGGTACGCATCGATGCAAACCGGGCCCTCCACAGAAAAGACCTGGAAGAGGATGCGGCACCGGCTTGCCCATCGCTCGATGAGAGCCGCCACCTCCTGACGGCTGAAACGCCCCTGAACCTTTTGCTTGAAGGCCTCGGGACGCCGGGGAAAGGGATGCCGGCGATAGAGGCTGCCGATGAACCCGGAAAAGCAGATGCCGTGGATGGCGCCCATGAGGTCCCCCGCGTCTGCAGGGTTTTTAAAACGCCAGCCGGGAAGATGAAAAGAAAACGTCTCTTCCGTGCGTTGGGCCAGGTCCGAGACCGCCTTGCAAAAGTCACCGGCAAAGAAAAAAAGCCTCTCAAGGAGGAGCATGTCGGATTCGATATGAAAAAAGCCGAAGGCCACTTGGCCGTGGCTGCTGGATTGAAAGGCAAGGGGCATGGGGTTGCACTCACTTGCTCAAGGAAAAGCGCCACTTGCAAAACATGTCTTGGGGATGGGGGTCCGGAGGGGCAAAAAGGCATTCTACCTGAATCCGATCGTCCACCACCTGGGCAAAGTTGGCAAACTCGCCTTTGTGCATCTCCTTGCATACGAATTCATCCAGCCCCCTTTTCAAGCGGGCCTCCTGGGTCGGGCATGAGGGGACCGAAATCGTCACCGCATCGTCTTTTTTTTCAATGTGGTAGCCCACCAGGATACACCAGGGAAAATAGCGCAAGGCCTGAACGAATCCCTCGAGCCCCTTTTCCCGGATATCAAATCTCTGGATCAGGTCCTTTGCGGCCATGGCCGACACACGGCTCCACACCTGTTCGTTGATCCGTTCGGCCGTCTCCTGATCAAAGCGCTCCCCCACATAGATGAACCAAAAGGCATCCATCACCCGGTAATGCCAGAGTAAAAACTCGATGTACTTCATCAAGCCGGGCCGATCCATGTCTTCAAAAACCGAAAGATCCACCATGTCTCCTTTCTGCCGGGTCCTTTTGGGGGTGTTTCCTTTTCACATGGATATATGCCGGAAAAGTCCTGGCGTCAACAGCCCACCCCTCCCCTGTCGCCGCAAACAGATTCTATTTCATTGTCACGGGTCCGCGTTTTGGTTAAAAGACGGGTGTTGAACGGTTTTTTTTGGAAAAAGACAGGAGCGATGAAAAAATGGAAGAATTCATCGATGCCGTCCTCAAGGGCGATGTGCGGGCGGCGGCACGCCTGATGCGGGAGATCGACGATCAGACCCCCCTGGCCAGGGAAACGGTCCGCGCCCTTTTCCGGCACACGGGAAACGCCCATGTGGTGGGTATCACCGGTGCGCCCGGCACCGGAAAATCGACCCTGGTGGATCGTCTTATCACCGTGTTCAGGGAAAAAGGGATGACGGTGGGGGTACTTGCCGTGGATCCCACCAGCCCGGCCACGGGCGGCGCCATCCTGGGAGACCGGATCCGCATGCAGCGCCATGCCACGGATCCGGGCGTCTTTATCCGGAGCCTGGCCAGCCGGGGCCATGTGGGCGGGCTTAGCCGCTCCATCTACGACATGGTGTCGGTTTTGGATGCCATGGGGAAGGCGATCATTCTCGTTGAGACCGTTGGCGTCGGCCAGGACGCGGTGGAGATCGCGGACCTGGCGGATACCCATATCCTCGTGGTGGTCCCGGGAACGGCCGACGGCATCCAGGCCCTCAAGGCCGGAATCCTGGAGAGCGCCGTCATCTGTGTGGTCAACAAAGCCGACCTGGAGGGCGCCGACCGCACGGCCGCCGATATAAACGCCCTCTTGGCCATGAGGACCGGGCCCCAAAAAGGCTGGCAGCCTCCTGTCCTCAAGACCCAGGCCACCAAAAACACGGGGGTCCCCGCCCTTGCCGAGGCCATCTTCCAGCACGCCAATTACCTCAAACGCCAGGGGAAAGAAAACGCCCGGTCCAAGAGACTCCGGGCGTCCTTTTTCAACGCCCTCCAACAGATGCTGCTGGAAGAGGCCGTTGAACGGCTGAATCGGGAAAAGAAGCTGGAAAGTCTCCTGGCGGCTCTTGAGAAAAGACGGATCGATCCCTTTTCCGCGGCTCAAGAGGCCGCAGCCACCTTGCTGGCCGTGAAAAAGGGGGAAAGTTGAACCGAAAAGGCGCTTTTGCCGCCGTTGCGCCTGTCGAAAAAATAAACATATCTTCCATTTACTGTAGAGATGTAAGTCTTTTTATGATATACGGTCTTTAGTAAATTGAAAGCTGCCTGTGGACAGCAGCCGGGTCCCATGGGTTACGGCAAACGGCCCGGCAGCCTGACAGATGAGATGCGGGAAAAGATTGCCGCAAAGCAGGGCCGCAAAATTTACGCCAAACGGTTGGGGATTGTGGAACCTGGATATTGAAAAAGAGTTTTTCGACAGTCTCGATGCCCGTCTACGCCCCTTTCAGCCCGATGGCCTCGGCCACGCTTTGCATGCCCTGGATGGTTTCCGTGATGAGTTCCGTCAGGTCCATGTCGAGAAGGCCGGCGCCTTTTTTAATGATTTCCCGGTTGACACCGGCTGCAAAGCGCTTGTCCTTCCATTTCTTCTTCACGGACTTGGGGGTGAGATCCATCACGCTTTTGGAGGGTCGGACCAGGGCGGACGTGACCACCAGGCCGGTCAGCTCATCCACGGCAAAAAGGACCTTCTCCAGGGGGGTCCTGGGTTCCACGTCGGTGCAGATCCCCCATCCGTGACTCACAACGGCCCGGATATACTCCTGGGGCCATCCGGCGGCTTTCAAAATCTCTTCGGTCTTTTGGCAATGCTGATCGGGGAAGCGCTCGTAGTCCAGATCGTGGATCAGCCCGATGATCCCCCATTTCTCCTCGTCTTCACCAAACTTCTTGGCAAAATGGCGCATGACCCCTTCCACGGCCAGGGCATGCTTGATCAGACTTTCACTTTGATTGTACTTTAAGAGCAATTCATAGGCTTCCTGCCGCGTGGGGGTGTGGGTGCGCATCGGATACCTCCTGATTCATGGGGCCTTGGGCGGTCTCAATCGTAACGTATCAGCTCATGGATGCCTTTAACACCGATCCCGCCGGCCTGTCAATTTTTCACCTTCCACCCCACGCTTTTAATATGAAAAAGGACTCGACGAAAAGGTTCAAATGCGATATATGAAAGCGTCCGTTTGAATGAATGAGACCATGGAAAAAGGGGGCTTATGTATCTCTTCGATCCCGTCTTTTTGGCCCGTATCCAGTTCGCCTTCACCCTTGCCTTCCACATCCTTTTTCCGGCCTTTACCATCGGGATTGCCAGTTGGCTGGCCGTGGTGGAGTGGCGCTGGCTGAAGAGCGGAAATCCGGTCTATGAAGCGGTCTACCGCATGTGGGTGAAAATATTCGCCATCAATTTCGGCATTGGGGTGGTCACCGGCATCGTGCTTTCCTACCAGTTCGGCACCAACTGGTCGGGCTTTGCGGACCAGACCGGGAACGTGCTGGGGCCGCTTTTGGGCTTTGAAGTCCTCACCGCATTCTTCCTGGAAGCCTCCTTCTTAGGCATCATGCTCTTTGGATGGAACCGGGTCGGGAAGAAAGTCCATTTTGCCGCCACAATCATCGTGGCCTGCGGCACCCTGATCAGCGCCTTCTGGATCCTGTCCGCCAACAGCTGGATGCAAACGCCCCAAGGATTCATTCGAAAAGCAGACGGCCTTTTTTATCCTGAAAACTGGATCCAGATCATCTTCAATCCGTCTTTTCCCTACCGTTTCGTGCACATGGTCACGGCCGCGTATCTGACCACGGCCTTTGTGGTGGGCGGCGTGGGAGCCTATTACCTGTGGCGCCGACGCCACGAAGCGCCGGCCCGGGTGATGCTGGGCATGGCCATGATCATGGCGATCCTCGTGGCCCCCTTGCAGCTTCTTTTGGGCGACATGCACGGATTAAACACCCTCAAGCATCAGCCCGCCAAGGTGGCGGCCATGGAGGGTCTCTGGGAAACCCAGCGGGGCGCTCCCTTGAAGCTCTTCGGCTGGCCGGATCAGGAAAAAGAAATCACCCGGTACGCCCTAGAGATCCCCAAACTGTCCAGCCTCATCCTCACCCACGACCCGAATGGTGAAGTGAAAGGGTTGAAGGATTGGCCCCCTGAGGACCGCCCTCCCGTGGCCTGGGTTTTCTGGTCCTTCAGGATCATGGTGGGCATGGGCCTTCTCATGATCGCCACCGGCGTCATGGCGTTGATTCTGTTTTTAAAAAAGACGCTCTTTCAGAGTCGATGGTTCCACCTCTGGTGCATGGCCCTTGCGCCTTCGGGATTCGCGGCGGTGTTGAGCGGGTGGTTTGTCACGGAAATCGGGAGGCAGCCTTTCGTTGTCTATAACGTCATGCGAACGGCGGAATCGGTATCCCCGGTGGGCGCCGCTCCCATCACCGTCACGCTTGCGGCATTCATCCTCGTGTACACGATCCTCTTCGGCGCCGGCACCTATTATATCCTGAAAGTGATTGCCAAGGGGCCGGTCATGCCGGAGGAAGCCCCCTTCGGCACCCATGGACTCAAGGATCCCCTGGGACTTGAGGCGCGCAGCGAAAAACCGGGAGGAAGCCATGTTTAATCTGGAAAACAGCCTGAATTTACCCCTTATCTGGTATGCGCTCATCGGGACGGCGATCCTGTTGTATATCCTCCTGGACGGCTTCGACCTGGGGGTGGGGATCCTCTTTCCCTTTGCCCCGTCGGATCGGTGCCGGGATCGCATGATGAACTCCATCGCCCCTTTCTGGGACGGTAATGAAACCTGGCTCGTCCTGGGCGGGGGCGGCCTCTTTGCCGCCTTCCCCCTGGCCTATGCCGTCCTGATGCCGGCCTTTTACTTCCCCATCATCTTCATGCTTTTGGGCCTGATTTTTCGCGGCGTGGCCTTCGAGTTCCGCTTCAAATCTTCCGGCCTCTCGAGAAGGCTGTGGGATTATGCCTTCCACTTCGGCTCCCTGGTGGCCGCATGGATGCAAGGCGCGGTCCTGGGAACCTTTGTCCAGGGGGTCCGGGTGGCGGGCCGTCGCTTTGCCGGCGGCGCCTTCGACTGGCTGAGCCCGTTTTCCGTCATGACGGGCGTGGCCCTGGTCTTCGGGTATGCCCTCTTGGGCGCCACATGGGTGATCCTGAAAACCGACGGAGACACCCAAAAATGGGCGCGGCAGTGCGCCCGCTATGTTTCCATCCATGTGGCCTTGTTCATGGTGCTGGTCAGCCTGAGCACGCCTTTTCTCAATGACAGCATCAAGGCGCTCTGGTTCACCACGCCGACCCTTTTCTACCTGGCGCCCTTGCCCCTGATCTCGGTGGGCATGTTCGTTCTCCTGTGGCGGGACCTTGGCCAACAAAAAGAAAGCCGGCCCTTTTTTCTGAGCATCGGCCTCTTTTTCGCAAACTATCTGGGGCTGGGCATCAGCCTCTGGCCCTGGATTGTTCCGTACCGCTTTGCCTTCTGGGAGGCCGCGGCCGCCCCCCCGTCCCAGTCGCTCCTTTTGGTGGGGACCCTCTTTTTACTCCCCCTGATCCTGGCCTACACGGGCTACTGTTTCTATACCTTCAGGGGAAAAGCCTCCCATGAATGGGGCTATTGAGGAAGGCCGACACCGGTGCGAATCCGTTCCCGGGGTCCGGCGCCGCCCCCGGGTTGCCAGTCCCGGGGGGGTGAAAGCGTCTCGAGGAGATGGAGCTTCCCCTGTTTCTTTAAGCGGTAGCAAATCATCATCCATGCACAGGGCGTGGTCGGGTCCACTTCACATGCACCGTTTTGGGACCCGCCGCAGGGGCCGTTGAAAAGGCTCTTGGCGCACCGGGCGATGGGGCAAATCCCCCCGGTTTGGGAAAGAACGCAATCGCCGCATCCCCGGCACACCTCACTCCAGACTCCCGGTTTCGACGAAGCACCGAAAAAGGTGGTGTTGAGGGCGGGCAGGATGGGAAGCGGTTCAAAGGCTTCCGCAAGGGTCTGCACGCCGGCGCCGCATGCCAAAGACAAAACAGCCTCCGTGCCCGGGTCGATCTCCTGGTAGGCCGCCACCAGATCCCGCTCGCATTGCCGCAGGATGGACCCCACCGAGACCTCCGGCGGCGCTTCCCTGTAATGCATGGGATGGGACAATTCCCGGGCCAGTTGCCGGGCCTCCCGCTCCCCGCCGGAAAGACACACCGTAACACAGCTCCCGCACCCCAGAATCAGGACTTTCCGGTAGCCGCCGATCATGGCGACGATTTCTTCCATGGGTTTCAAATCCCCCACGATCATGGCAACACCTCACGTTTTTCCTTGCCCCCTGAAAGCACCGCCGCCCGGGCAAAATCTTCGATGCCCTCCCGGTGTCTCGGACAAAGGGCCTTCATCTTGCGGCCCAGACGGCTGGACACGGTCTCCGTATACCGGTCCGTATCGATGGGTGCATTACAGACTTCACACCGAACCAGGGGCAATGTGGTGACGGCATCCCAGTCCCCCACGAGGAGATGTTGAAACTCGATGGCGTCCTGGGGGCACACCCGCCAGCAGTTTCCGCATCTTGCACAGCGCGCCATGTTGTGAAGCAGGGTCCGCTGATCTTGGGCGTCCCGGGCGCTCAGGGCATCGGCGGGGCAGTTTTCCACGCACGCCAGGCAGCCGTTGCACCGCTCATTCACTCGAAAGTAGGACATGGGTTGCCTCCTTTATTGGGGCCTGTTTCTGTGCCGCGTGCCGGATGCGCCTATACTGTACCGTTTCGGAAGCGGTATAGCTCAAGGCACCGGGAAGGCAAAACCGGACACACCGGGGATCTCCGTCACACAGGTCGCACTTGAAGACCCTTTGTCTTCCCGCATCGAATCCCATGGCGCCGAAAGGGCACGCCGCCACGCACATGCGGCAGCTGATGCACCGCGTATAGTCCACCATGACGCGATTCAAAGCGCCATCCCGATAGAGGGCTTCTTTGGGGCAGACCGCCATGCAGGGCGCCTCTTCGCATTGCCGGCAGGCCATGGGAACAAACAGGGAGCCCTCCCATTTCAAAACACGGATGCGCGACACGGACGGATTCCCGGAAGCACTGCACCAAACGGCGCAAACCCCCTCACACTGCATGCATCCCGTGCATTTTTGAGGATCGATGTGGAGTACTTTTTCGCCCAACGTTTCCCTCCTTTTATCGCATCAAAGGCCAAATCGCTTCGATTCCAAGCTGTCGAAAAACCTTCCGTTTGACCAGGGACGCCTTTTCCCATCCCTGCAGCACCGCCTTTGGGGGAATCCAGGCCTTGACTTCCCGTGGACCGCCGAGGGCCCTTGCACTTTCACCGTCCATGGAGCGGAAAACCCATCGGGGCATGGACCCGCCTTTCGCTTCCCGAATATCAAGCAAACGCTCCAGGGCATATCCGCTGAAGGCGATCTCCACGAGCCGCTTTTCCCGGAATTGGAATCCCGTGGCCAGTCGGACCAGGTCTCGATACACGCTAAGGGCGGCTTTCCCGGTGGTACCGCCGGGAAGGCGCAGCGTCCCGATTCCCAGGCTGTTGGCGATGAATGCTTCTGCCGTGAGGGCGGGCAAGCGCCGGCCTTTGACCCGACGAAACGCTCGGCCTTTTTTGGCGTCATCAACGGCGTGTGAATCAAAAGCGCGCCCTTCATGGGAAAGGACATCCGGGAGACAATCCGTCCATGGGCGGGCCAAAAGAGGTTCAAAGCAGGGTTCACAATAGACCTTAAAAAGCGCATCCAGTGACGGAAAATAAGCCAGGCTACCCTTTGGGAGCCTTTCAGCCGCAGCCAGGGGGCCCCATTGCCAGGCCACACCCGCGCCCTTCCGCCGGGCCATGCGACGCACAAACGGCATAAAGTCCCCTTCCCCGTTTCCCATAACCCCCAGCCGCCCGGAAACATTTTTAGAAAGGACTCCGGATTCTGCCAAAGATTGGGCCCAGGAGCGCATCTTGCGGGCGGTTTCAGGGTTCACTCCCAGGTCCCGGCAAAGTCGAAAAAACAAATCCTCGCCGTCACCCTTTCTTTTCAAGACGCTACCAAGAGCGCCGGCGGCGGCCCCTTCATCGTAGAGGCTTTTGACAAGATCCAGGAAGGCGCCGGGAGATTTTACCCAAAGATCCCGGGTGCCGCAGCACACCACGGCCTTGACCTTCTTGGCCCCCAGCAGTGCGCCGGCACCGGTCTTGCCGAAGGTCCATCCCTCCCGCGTGGCCCCTTCGGCAAAGTGCACCCGGTTTTCTCCAGAAGCTCCGATGACAAGGGCCTGGAAGTCCGGCGTTGCGTGTTTCTTTTCCAGAGCTTCGAGGGTCTCGGGAACGGTCTTTCCCTTGAGATCAAAAGCCTCCAGGACCTGGACCTGTCCCTCATGCAGCAACAGATACACCCATTGCCCGGCCCTTCCTGAAATCACCAGGTGATCGAAGCCGGCGCGCCGCATGCCTGCGCCGAATCCACCGGGGATGGCCGCAAAACCGAACCGACCGGTCAATGGGAATCGACTGGAAAAACCGGCGCATTCCAGAAGGGTTGCCCCCAGGCCTGAAAGGATCCCCGAACCCAGGACGATGCTGTTTCCCGGATCAAGGGGGCCACTGCCTTTTGGAGTGTTTCGAAATGCCAGATACGCGTTGAGTGTCCGGCCTCCCAGAAACCGGCTCCGCCACTGGGAAGGCATGGGGGTCACCGCCGTTTCCGGCCTGCTCAAGTCAATGTACCCGATGGTCCCTGAAGATTCCATTCAACGTCCTTGTCTTTTCCTTATCCAAAAAGGGGATCGCGCCTTTTGATCTTTTGACTGATGGCCCGGGCCGCCTTCCGGGTTTCGTCCGCCAAGAACGCCATCTTCTTGGGCCCCATGCGCGGCTTGAAGCCCACCACCCAGATGGCGGCGCTGTAAGTGCCGGATCCGTCGATGGGGGCGGCCACGGCCCGGACACCGCTGATATACTCCTCATCATCCGTGGCATATCCGTTTCTTTTGACGGCGCGAACTGCTTCCATGAAAGCCGCGGGATCGAGGATGCTCTTTTTGGTAAAGCGTGGAAGCCCCTGATGCCGGATCAGGTCCGCCACCTTATCTTCGGGCATCATGGCCATGAAGACCTTGCCCGTGGCCCCGGCAAACAGGGGAATCCGGGTTCCGGGAGGGGCGGTGATTTTTAAATCCTGCATGGATTCCACGATATCCAGGATGGTGACATGGGTGCCGTTTCTCACGCCTAAGAAGACCGACTCCCGGGCGCGCTCCATGAGGGCCTCCATGATGGGCCGGGCCATTTCCTTGATGTCGATGCGGGCGGCGGCGGACCGTCCCAGTTCCACCAGGGTCGCGCCCAAGGTGTAGGTCTTGGTCTCCGGGTCGCGGACCACGGCGCCCAAGTCTTCCAGCGCATTCAAGATACCAAACACGGTGCTCTTTCCGATGGAAAGCCGCTTGGACAGTTCACTGATGCCCAATCCTTGCCGGACCTTGGAAACGGCCTGCAAGATTCGAAAGGCTTTTTTTACCGTGGGCGCCTGATAGGCGTTCATCATCGTTCACCATAATGAACAGTTTTATTCTCCTTAACGCCATGGACCGATGCTGTCAACCTTGATTTTAAATATTCCGGTTCATAAAGCGAAAAAACAGTGATTTTTGCTTGACAAGGGTCGTTCTCTGATATTATGTGGAAAGCCGTCTTGTTCATTATAGTGAACTGCTCTTTTTCCGCTCCAAAGCCGAAAAAAGAGCCTTTCACGGCAATGCCGCACATGGGGCGGTCCCTGAACCCTCAACGAAAGGAGTATCCATGCCCATGGAGAATGCCAAACAGTCCGCAGCCGAAAGCCTGCGAAAAACCCGGACCTTCGGGAAGGTCCGGTGCCACAACCCCAGTTGCATGGGAAGGATTCAGCCCGAACCGGGGGCCCGGCGCGTGAAGTGCCCCACCTGCGGGATGGAGTACCGGTTGTACTGGGTCAACCCGACCCTTCCGCGGATCCGTGGACCGGTATGGGACGTGAACAAAGAAATCGCCGCCAAGACCTTCGCCGAAAAAGAGGCCGCCGGCCGGATTGCAGGGAAAAAAAAGGGAGGAAAATAACATGGCCTTGGACAGAAAGATTGCCTACGTGAACCTCACCACCGGAGACATTGAGATCAAACCCATTCCCCTGTCCATAAGGAAACGGTTCCTCGGTGGGAGAGGCCTCGACGCGTATCTGTTGTACAATCACGCCCCGAAAGGGGTCGACCCCATGAGTCCGGACAACCCCTTGATCATCAGCGCGGGCCTGCTGGTGGCCACCTGTGCGTCTGCCTCGGCCCGAACCCATGTCATGGCCAAGTCCCCGCTCACCGGGCTTCTGGGCAGCACCAACATGGGGGGGTTTTTCGCCCCCGAGCTGGCCTGGGCCGGGTTTCACCACCTGGTCGTCACGGGAAAAGCGAAAAAACCGTCCTACCTCTTCGTTCATGACGGAACCATCGAAATCCTGGACGCCTCCGATCTCTGGGGGAAAACCACCACCGAGACCCAATGGGCCATCCGGGAAGCCCTGGGAGACGATGAAATCAAGAGCCTGGTGATCGGTCCGGCCGGCGAAAACCTCGTTCGGTTTGCCAATGTCATGACCGGGATCAAGAACTCGGGGGGACGGACCGGCATGGGGTGTGTCATGGGCGCCAAGAACCTCAAGGCCGTGGCCGCCCGGGGGACCATGGACATCAAGATCGCACACCCCATGGAAGCCCTGGAGTTCAACAAACGATTCATCGATCAGATCACCAGTGCCAAGGTGAATCAGACCCAGGGAACCCTTGGGACGCCTTTCATCTGGGGCGCCACCAACTGTTGGGGCGGCCTCAGGACCCGGAACTTCCAGTACAACCAGCTGGAATACGCCGACGACATCGAGCCCGAACACCTGGATGAAATCGCCACCGAGACCATCGGTCCCCATCACATGACCGGCTGTTTCGGATGCCAGGTACATTGCCGGGCCCAGTATCGAATCCCCTCCGGTCCCTATGCCGGCCGATACGATGAAGGTCCGGAGTACACCTCCCTGGGGGCCTTCGGCGCCGAGCCGGGGTGCACCTCCGCCGAGACCGTTTTGACCGGGAACCATCTGGTGAACCAGTTCGGCATGGACAACCTGGAGACCGGCTCCATGATCTCATGGGCCATGGAGCTTTTCGAAGAGGGCATCCTCAGCGAAAAGGATACGGACGGATTGGACTTGAGATTCGGCAATGACGCGGCTCTTTTGGAGATGGTGGAGCGCATCTGCTATCGAAAAGGATGGCTGGGAGACGTCCTGGCCGACGGCGGGATCCCGGCCGCGGAAAAAATCGGAAAAGGCGCCTTCGACTACCTGATCCAGGTCAAGGGGATGAACAACCTCCATTCCGATGAGCGGGCCACCCCGGCCCTGGCCCTCAACATCGCCACGGCTTCCCGGGGGAGCGACCACCTGCGCAGCCGGCCGGCCATCGATTTGTATCATCTCCCGGAAGAAGTCTTGAGAAAGATCTACGGCACCCCGATTCCCTACAAGGGCCCCCTGAGTTCCGAGCACACCGCTTACGAGGGCAAAGCCTGGATGGTCTTCTGGCAGGAAAATTGTTACATGGCCGTGGACTGCCTCGGCATCTGCAAGTACCACACCACCTTCCTCGGCGCCACGCTCCCCAACTTTGAGGATTGGCCCAAGGCGATCTACTACAACACGGGCCTTGAATTTTCACCGGAGGAACTCTGGACCATCGCCGAAAGATGCAACATGATCGAGCGCATGTACAATCTCCGGGAAGGGCTCACCCGAAACGACCTGAAAAAGGGGGACACCCTCAATCACCGGTATTTCGACGAGCCCTGCAAGAAGGGGGCGCCGGATGTCATCGGCATGTCCATTGACAGGGAAAAATTCGAGAAGATGCTCAACGAGTTTTACGAATACAAAGGCTTGGATAAAAACGGAAGACCGAAAGCGGCCACACTGAAACGTCTGGGACTTGAAAAGGAGCCTTCCCGGCTGCTCTAGGTCGATGGACATATTCGGAAAGGAGGGTTCATGGAAACCTCAGGAAAAGTCTTGATGATCGATTATGAAAAGTGCACGGGGTGCCGGCTCTGCGAACTCGTCTGTGCCGTAAAACACGACGGCGTCTCCAATCCCATGCGGAGCCGCATCCGGATCATGAAGTGGGAATCCGAAGGGGTCTACATTCCCATGTCTTGCCAGCAGTGTGAAGATGCGCCCTGCATGAAAGGGTGCCCCGTGAATGCCATTTCCCTCAACACGGCCCTGGGACGCGTGGAAATCGACTACGACACTTGCATCGGATGCCGGACGTGTGTGGCGGTGTGTCCCTTCGGGGCCATGAGTTTCAATACGCTGGACCGGAAGGTGTTCAAATGCGACCTGTGTGACGGGGACCCCCAATGCGTCCGTTTCTGCGAGGTCAACGCCGTCTCTTACGTGGATGCCGGGGATATCAGCCTCAAGAAGAAAAAAACCGCGGCCCATCGCCTCTCCGTCGCCGGGAAAGAGGCGGCCACGCTCCAGGCGGCCCAATAAAAAACCCGCTTTTTTCTTTTCATGGAGGCATTCGGGCTTCTCGCCGGATGCCTCCCTTGTCTCAGCCTCCGGCGAGCATCAGGGCGATGTGGATCTTGTCCCCTGCTTTGACCGGTTTCTTCAATTCCTCGGGGTAGGCGCTTTCCAGGTTCACATAAATTTCGATGGTGTTTTTCAGACGGCCCTTCTCATCGAACAAGACGGCCTTCATTTCCGGATACCGGGCCACCAGCGCATCCAGGCACTCCCCCACGGTCCGGCCCTGAACGGATACTTTCTCATTGCCCCCGGTAAGCGGCCGGTGCGTCTTATGAATGGCGATTTCGATGCTCACGTGCTGTCTCCGTGTATCGGTACACACGCCGAGGCGCATTCAGTCTTTTTACAATTTTCAACACAGGAACTTATCACAAAAACCGATGCCCATTCAAGGTGGAGAAACGATATTTCGGCCAAATGCGGTCTTGACACCCGTCGTGCTTTGAGACAGAAGATGCCCCAACATTCGGGCTGAAGCCCGAGCGACCCAACATCTGATATGCGCGACAAAACGCCACGAAGGCCACAGGCATCCTGAAGATGCCGGGCTTTGTGGTTTTTTTTCAGGGCAAAGGAGGATCCGATACCTCGAATCCGGCCGGTTCGGACGCCTCCAATGGGGTGGGGGCGGACCCGGAAAACCTCGAATCGCTGGTGTGTGGATGGAGCGTCCATGTCAGTTTCGATTTCTCAGACCGTTTCAACTTCATTGCCGAATCCACGGGTGCACTGGATACCCTTGAAACAGGAGGAATCTATGACCGGGCCGATACGCTTGCAAGAAAGCCGCAGGCGTGGAACATCGAACCGGGGTTTCCATTGTTGCCAACTTGGAATCGGCCCCTCGATACGGAGGATCGGATGATGGCGGATCGGATTTCATTCCAGGGCCCGAGTATGGGGCCGTGTTGAACCGGGGCCTGTTTAAAAACACCGACCCGGCTTTTGAATATCTGCAGGAAGAATTTGAGGACGATTTGCAAACGATCGATTCTTTTCTCGTGCAATTGGCCTGTGAATGTTAAAGACGAAGGGCGGAGAACCGTCAAGCCGACCTCATTATTACAGGAGACTGAGGCTTTGTTCAAAAAGGCATGACGGCCATCGACGGCAGGATTTTTAAGGTTTTTCAGACCAAACGCGGCACTAACGAAGGCCCAGGGGGCCTATCAGGGTCCGGTGGATTTCCTTTTCCGCCCAACAGATGTCGCCTTTTTTCCGGCCGAGATGAAAGATCTCCATGAGGCGGCCGGCCCTGCTCCGAGCCGTTTCATACGCAGCCCGGCTGGCTTCCTCGATGACGCCCCAGTCTTCGGCTTCGATGAATCTGTCAAAGGCTTCACGCATCTCCGGGAAAAGTTTTTTGCGGAATCCGTCCAGGAAAGCCACATAGAGGGCCAGGGAGGCCCATCGGCGTTTTCTTGCAATGAATGCAATCCGGCCGAAAGGGCTCGTATCTGCAAGGAGGTCTTTCAGGGCTCTCGCCAAGAGTTCGACGGGCGTGTGGGAAAAGGCCGCCAAAAGCTCCCGGAAAGCCGTCCGGTCGAGGGTGGGATCCAGGATCTCGCCCAGTTCATGGAACAAGGACGTCTCGATTTCACTTTGAACAATATCGGGGAGGCGTCTTTTCAGGGAAAGGGGGTCGGCTTCTTGGACCTGGAAGCGTTTCAAGGCCAAGTTCAAGGCTTTTTTCCCGGACCGGCTCACGAAAAGGATCTGATCCCACAGGAAAGCCTTCATCACTTCCGTGCGGATGTAGATCCGGTTCTCCTGGGAGAGGGCCGGAATCGACATAAGATCCCGGGCCGATTCCCTTCCCAGGATGAAAACCGCACAGCCGTGAAGGGTCCGGGTTTCTTCCAAACGACCCAGAAAAAATGTGGGCACCAGGCCCTGGGCATATCCCGCCCCATAGACCATCCCCAAAGACGCCAGGGATTCGTTGATGCCGGAGACATCAAAGGGATCGAATGTCCGTCCATCGATGCGGATCCGGTTGAAATCCTTTTCTTGAAGAGCCTCCCATGTCTTTTCCATGGCATCGATCCATGCCAACAGCTTGGCCGGATCCTCTTCCATCCAGGGTTCGAGGCCCATTTGCCATTTATAGAGCCCTCGAAGGCGCAGCGCCAATCCACAGACCGAAAACACACTCGCATGCCGGGCATCGGTAATCGAGCAGTTATGGGCCACTTGCCCGGTCACCTCTCGAGGATTTTCCATGGACGCTTCCTTGAAACGTGAAGGGTTTGTGATGTTTTATCGCATCGCTCCCGGGATCGCAAGGGTCTGGGGGAATCTTTTGATTGTCTCTTGCCTTCAACTATGGTACTAGCGCCTCTCATCAATTTGATTCCAATTCAAAAGGAGGTGTACCGAATGGGAAAAGGGGATCAACGCACCCGGAAAGGAAAGATCTTCAGGGGAACCTTCGGAAAAACAAGGCCTAAAAAACCCCAAAAGACCAACAAGTCCTCGGGTGCCAAATAAAAAAGGCGATTCTGCTTTCAGGGGGAAAGGGCTTTTGCCAGGAAATAGACCCCCATGCCGATCATGATGAGGGAGCCGCTCCGGTATATCCACACTTTCGATTTCAGCCACGGCACGCTTGTCAAACGGGCCACCAGGATCAAGGGCATCGCGGTGCCCGTGCCGAAGGCCGCCATCATGCCCATTCCCGAAATCATGCCGCCTTGCATAGTCGCGCTTTCCATCCCGGCTCTAGCAGCGCCCGCGAGGAGGGTATAGACGGGACCACAGGGAAGGAGGCCGAGCAAAAGCCCCAAGGGGAAGAAGGCCGCTGTCTTTCGGGTTCGGGAAAGCCTGCCGAACCCCCGTGAAATCCATGACTTAGATGCATCGCCGCCTTCAAGAAATCTTCCTTTGGGCAGCCAGCCGCCCGTCACGAACCCCATGACGATGATCAGGACCCCGGCAAAGATGCGCACCCCCCTTTGAAATCCGGCCAGACCAGCGGTCACCTGGACAACGGATCCGGTGGCGCCGAAGATTGCGCCCAACACCACATACGTCATCACCCGGCCGGCGTGGTAAAGCACCTGGGGAATCCACGGCGATGAACCGGCAAGTCCCAGGGAAAGGGACACCACGATGGGCCCGCACATGCCGATGCAATGCCCGAACCCGACGGCCAACCCGGTGGAAAGGGAGACGAAAAAGAGCGTTTCCGTCAGGGGCATCTTTTCCCCCAGCAGATCCTTCTGCCCTGCAGCACGATTCAATCCTGCTTGTGCACGTTTATGGAATGCACCCGGTAAGGGCTTACCAGACAAAAAAATCCTGGAGCCGTCTCAACACCCATTCCAGGAAACCCTAAAAGAGACCGCCTGTCAACTTGTGACCCGGGCCGTCTTGTTTGCGCCTTTCAAAAAGCGTGCTTAAAATTCACGGTACGACTACAGATGTTGGCGGCGCGTCTCGGAAAGGCCCCTGTGGGCCGGGCAGGGGCCGGGATTCCGTCGGAAACGCTTTTTTAAAGTTACAGGAGATTACAGATGGCCCGGAGGCGATTCATGCACCGGATGGGCTTTTGGTTGAAGGCCTCCCTTTTGGCAGGCGTGACGCCCCCCTCCCATGCCTGGAGTCAGGCAGCCCATGATGCACCCGGGACAAGGCTGCATTACCGTCCTTTGAACGGCCGCAGCCTCCGTCGCATTGCTGCGAAAAAAGAACACCACGGCACAGGCCGGTTCATCAACCCCATGGCGATTTCCAGACCCGGGAGATTCCGGCAGCTGCTGTCCTGGAAACTGCTTCATGAAAACCCCTACAAAGCGTACCTCAAGCATCAACCCTTTCGCACCATCTCCGTGGACTGGGAGGCCATCCAAGGGCATCGAGGCCTTTCCGTGACCTTTTTGAAGCACGCCGGGCTTTTCATCAAGGACGGCGAGACCGCCTTCTTGATCGATCCCGTCTTTTCAGAAATCTCCTGGTTCATCAAGGACTTCACCCCCATTGAAAACATCGAGGCCCTGCCCCCTCCTGACCATGTCTTGATCACCCATGGGCACTACGATCACCTGGACACGCCTTCCCTGTCCAGGCTCCACCCGGCCACCCCTATCGTCACCCCCCTCGGGTACGGTTCCCTCCTCGAAGATCTCGGCATGAAAAACCATCACCAGATGGACTGGTTCGATGTTTTCAGCACAAAAAAGCGCGAAATCCACCTCTTGCCGTGCAACCACTGGACCATGCGCAACCCCTTTCAAGGCCCCAACCGGTCCCTCTGGGGATCGTATCTTCTCCGGACAGCCGAAGGCGCCACCCTCTATATCTCCGGGGATACCGCTTACTTTGACGGGTTCCGCCAACTGGGATCCGAACACGCCATCGATCTGGCCATATTCAATCTGGGGGCCTACGAACCGAGGTGGTTCATGGCGTCAAGCCATGCCAGCCCCGACGAAGTGGTCCGGGCCTTTCTGGAACTCGGGGCCAAAAAGCTCATGATCGTCCACTGGGGCACCTTTCGGTTGGGAGACGAGCCGGTCCATTTCCCGCCCCGGGCGCTCCGGAAAGCCCTGGAAAAAGCAGGGGCCCTGGAAAAACTCGTGGATCTTCCCCATGGAAAGACCTGTTTCCTCTCCTGACTCTGGGAAAACCCTCCGAAGCTCCCGGCTTTTCCACTTGAAAAGGCCTTGGTCCAAAAACAGATTGAATCCGGGATTCAGCTGGGCTATCTAGGCTTTGTCCGATTTGAAGCAGGAAGTCATCGCGTTTGAGACAAGGAGGGGGCCATGCAAGCGGTTCTTCTTTTTTTCCTTGTTCTTTTGTCTGGTTTCTTTCCGGCCAAGCTCGCTGCGGCTGAAATCGCTGTCAGCGAGGCGACTCTGGAATGCCTGGATTGTCACGCCCAGATCCATCCGGGCATTGTGGCGGACTGGGAACAAAGCCGCCACGCCCGGACCACGCCCGGGGCTGCTGCATCGGTAAAAGGGCCGGCCGGGAAAGTCTCCGGCGACACGATCCCCGAATCCCTGAAGCCCGTTGCCGTGGGCTGCGCCGAATGCCACACCCTCCGGGGGGACGCCCATCAGGATACCTTCGAGCATAACGGCTATCAGATCCATGTGGTGGTCAGCCCGCCCGACTGCCAAACCTGTCATGGAGTGGAAGCCGATCAATTTTCCAAGAACCTCATGGCCCATGCCCACGCGAATCTTGCCGAGAACGCCCTCTACCAAAAACTCGAAAAAAGCATCATCGGAAAGTCGCGCTTCCACAAAAAGGGGATCCACCATCACTCTCCGGATGCCCAAACCCGAGCCGAGGCGTGTTATTACTGTCACGGCACCCGGCTGACAGTGGAAGGCACCGCAACCCGGGTAACCGATCTGGCCGGAGAACTGGAGTTTCCCGTCATCGGGGGGTGGCCCAACCAGGGTGTGGGAAGGATCAATCTCGACGGGAGCAAAGGCGCCTGCACGGCATGCCACCCCCGGCACCTCTTTTCCATGGAAAATGCGCGGAAGCCGTATACCTGCAAGGAGTGCCACGCCGGTCCCGATGTCCCCTTCTTCAAGGTCTATGAGACGAGCAAGCACGGCACCCTCTTTTCCGGCCTGAAGGGATCGTGGAACTTCACCCGCGTACCCTGGAGGGTGGGCAAGGATTTTTCGGCCCCCACCTGTGCCGTCTGTCATGTCAGCTTACTGGCCCGGGAAGACGGGACGGTGCTGACAAAACGGACCCACACCATGAGTGACCGGCTCCCCTGGCGGCTTTTCGGCTTGATCTATGCCCATCCCCACCCGGCTTCCCCGGATGTCACGCAGATCCGCAATCAAGCCGGACAGCCCCTTCCCACCGATTTTCAGGGGGGTTTGGCAACCGAGTATCTCATCAATGAAAAGGAACAGCGGCGTCGAAAAGAGGCGATGCAGGCCGTCTGCCGGAACTGCCACGGCCGTTCCTGGGTCGATGGGTTCTGGAGTCGCCTCGAACACACCCTCTTGCGCACCAACGCCGAAACCCGGGTGGCCACCCGGATCATGGAAACCCTCTGGGAAGAAGGCTTTGCCGACGCAAAAGAGAATCCCTTTGACGAGGCCCTCGAAAAGAAGTGGTGCGATATCTGGCTCTTTTACGGCAACACCATCCGATTCGCCTCGGCCATGGG
>JALVQN010000148.1 GCA_027025555.1 Desulfobacterales bacterium | reverse complement strand
TCGACAACGGAAAGATCCGGGTCATCCCCAGGGAAGACCCGGGGGGAAACCGCCTGGACCTCAGGCGCGACCTGGGGACCCATTACGCCAAGGCCGCGGAAATTTTTCAAACCTAGCCCGGATCCTTCCGGTGGGGTTTTGTACATGGAGCTTTTTAAAAAAAAGGCAACCGCCGCACGCCTTTTCTTGACGGCCCTTTCTTTTCTGGCGGCGACGGGCCTGGCCGCAGCAGCCAAAAAGGCCGCCATTTCCGAAGCGACCCTGATGGTGCCGGCGGCGGTCCTGGAAAAGGTCCTCCAGGAGAGCCTTCCCTTTGAGATTGAAAAGATCGACAACCTGACGGGAAAACTCTGGGTCCGGTCCATCCAGGGCTTGCGGCTGGGGGAAAACGCCTTTTCCTTCAAAGTCCGGATCCGGGGGGAAAATGTTGCCTATACCCGGAAGATTGCGGGATATCCCGCGGTCATGGAGTTTGGTCGAGTGGATCTCTTCTTTGATTGCATGGGAAGGATCACCTATCACCCGAAGCGGCGGCTCTTGACCGTCAAGCCTCGGATTCGACCGGCCGGCAGGACGGATGAACTCTTGACGCCGCTCTTGATGGCGCTGGTCAATGAGAGCGAGTATGTCGTTCAAGTGGACAGGCTCGATCCCATCAAAACCCGCCTGGGGGGCTCTCCCGTGGTGGCCCGCATGGAGATATCGAGCATCCGCACCTCCAAGGGCCGGCTTTGGATCGGGATCGTTCCCCGGATCCAAAAGGGCAAAAAGGAGTAAGGGGCCGTATCCGCCAAAACGGATCAATGGTTGCGACAAGGAGCTGAAACAGAAAATGAAAAAACTGATTCGAAGACTCAGTCTGCTCTTTGCGGCAGGGACCATGGGCGGACTCGTCAACAGCCTGTTGGTGTGGTTTTTCGGCGCCAAAGGCATTACCGCCCATTTCGGCGTGGCCATCGCCCCGGCGTTGACGGGCCCCTGGCTCTACCGGCGGCTGGTTTGGGGAGGCATCTGGAGCGTATTGTTTCTGCTGCCTTTGATGGAAAACAAGAAGATCCAAAGGGGCCTGATCTTCAGCCTGGGGCCTTCCCTGGTTCAGCTTTTCTTCATCTTTCCGGCCGTGGCGCACAAGGGCTTTCTGGGTGTGCACCTGGGGGCCTTGACACCGATTTTTGTGTTGTTTTTCAATGCCGTCTGGGGCGTGGTGACCGCCCTGTGGCTCAGATGGACCGAATGATAGACAGGATTCACCGGGCGTGCATCGAGGCCCAAAGGGCGTTTTCCCTCCATTGGACCCCGGGCGAAAAAGACTCGAGTCCCTAAAATGGATCGCAAACAGTAGACAGGTGAAGGATGATTGAACTGACCTTTCCAGACGGAAGCAAGAAACGATATGAAACCCCCCCCACCGGCCTGGAAATAGCCGAAGGGATTTCAAAAGGCCTGGCCCGGGAAAGCGTGGCGGTTCAGCTCAATGGATCGGTCATCGATTTGAACCGGAAAATCACCGAAGATGCCGCCGTACGGATCCTGACCACCCGGGATCCCGAATCCCTTGAAATCCTCAGGCACAGCGCCGCCCACGTGATGGCCCAGGCCATATTGCGCCTCTTTCCCGATGCAAAGTTGACCATCGGCCCGGTGGTGGGAGATGAGTTCTATTACGACATCGACATGGAATCGGTTTCCGAGGACGACTTTCCCAAGATCGAAAAGGAGATGAAAAAGATCGTGGCGGCCAGGCTCCCCATCCGGCGCCGGGAGGTTTCCAAGGCCGAAGCCATGGCCCTTTACGAGGGCGAGCCGTACAAGCTGGAGATGATCGCCCAGTTGGAAGAGGGCACCATCAGCGTTTACGAGCAGGGCGAATTCACCGATTTGTGCCGGGGACCCCATGTGCCGCACACCGGGTTCGTCAAGGCCTTCAAGCTCACCAAGGTTTCCGGGGCCTACTGGCGGGGAGACCCCTCCAACGCCCAGCTCCAGCGGATCTACGGGACGGCCTTTTTTTCCAAAAAGGACCTGGACGCCTACCTCTTTTTTCTGGAAGAGGCCAGGAAGCGCAACCATCGCAAACTCGGAACCTCTTTGGATCTGTTCAGCTTCCATGACGAAGCCCCGGGGATGCCCTTTTTCCATGCCAAGGGGATGGAGGTCTGGAACCAGCTCCTGGACTACTGGAGGCAGGAGCACCGGGCGGCGGGTTACGTGGAGACCAAGACGCCGTTGATGCTCAACCGGAGCCTGTGGGAGCAGAGCGGGCACTGGGAAAACTACAAGGAAAACATGTATTTTTCCAAAATCGACGATTACGAGTACGCCATCAAGCCCATGAACTGCCCCGGCGGCATGCTCATCTATAAGACCCGGTTGCATTCCTACAAGGACCTGCCCATCCGGGCGGCTGAAATCGGACTGGTCCACCGCCACGAACTGAGCGGGGTGCTTTCGGGCCTCTTTCGGGTGCGGGCCTTCCACCAGGACGACGCCCACATCTTCATGACCCCGGATCAGATCCGGGAGGAGATTTTGGGCGTGTTGCACCTGGTGGAGCGCATCTACAGCACCTTCGGCCTGGGCTTCCACCTGGAGCTTTCCACCCGTCCCGAAAAGTCCATCGGCACGGATGCCCAGTGGGAAGAGGCCACCGAGGGGCTGCGCGGCGCCTTGGAGGATTACCACATGGACTACCGGGTCAATGAAGGGGACGGCGCCTTCTACGGGCCCAAAATCGACGCCCACATCCGGGATGCCCTGGGGCGCACCTGGCAATGCGGCACCATCCAGCTGGACATGTCCCTGCCGGAACGCTTCGACCTGACCTACATCGGGGCGGACAATGAAAAGCACCGGCCCATCATGATCCACCGCACCGTGTACGGCTCCATCGAAAGGTTTCTGGGCATTCTCATCGAGCACTTCGCCGGCCGTTTCCCGCTGTGGATGGCGCCGGTTCAGGCGGCGCTCCTTCCCATCAACGACGGCCTCATTCCCTTTGCCCGTCAGCAGGAAAAGCGTTTGAGCGAAAAAGGGCTGCGCTGCGAAGTGGACGGCCGGGCCGAAAGCCTCAATAAAAAGATCCGGGAAGCCCAGATGAAACAGGTGCCCCTCATTTTAACCCTCGGGGAAAAGGAAAAGGCCTCGGGCACGTTTTCCGTGAGGACCCTGGATGGGAAGGTGACCCCGCAAATCCCGCCGGAGCGCTTTTTCGAGCACACCCTGGCCCATGTCCGGGCGCGGAAACCGGACCCCATTTCATTTTCCTGAACCTCATCTCCCGGCAGGCCATGTGCCCACAGGGCACCACGTTCGCACACGGCCGCAAAAAACCGGATCGCCGTTCAAATCGCTTGCCGCAAACGCCCCCGAAGACCTCGAAATTTACGGAGTCCCCCTGCTTTTCGGCAACCCCCCGTTGCGTTTCAAGAGAAAACCTGAATGCGTCAGCCCTTATTATGAAGACTCTGTATAATATTTAATATTTAAACATTTTTATATCTTATCGATTCTCACCGTATCTTCAAATCTTTTGTCAAATTTCCCCGTCAACTCCATATCAGGTTAATATCATAATATTTTTAAATATATACCGTATCTTTTTCAACAATTTTGATTTTGTCTTGAAATTTCAGATATATTTTGATATAACATACCCTACCGGTCAATCCATTAAAATTTATAGACGCTGTATAATTTATGTTGGCGCCTCGCTGCGCTCGGCGCCAACGGCCGAGCTGAGCTTTCGCTCCCTCGCTTTGTTGGCTGGAGGATGTAACGGTATGCTTTCGGGTAAATAACGAAAGCAAATAAATCGTTGGCTTGAGCGCTGATTCGCAATCGCCAATCGGGTAGCCGGGGGTTTTAACCCCCCAGCCCCCACAACACCCAGCATGCGGGTCCGCACTGGGCGTTTCACAGAGTTTATCGGGCCGTAGCCGGATAATGAAGATTCACCCACAGTTCTTTGAC
>JALVQN010000147.1 GCA_027025555.1 Desulfobacterales bacterium | reverse complement strand
CCGTACCTTTGGTCACGATATCCCCTGCGCCAACACCGGTGCGTTGTATAGACGCTTCTTCCGTTGCGTGCCTGAACCCGATGGTCAGGACCAGGGTAGGACGTTGCGCGTAACGAAGACGCACAAAGTTGGGTGTTTCTTCCACTTTCCAACCCCGTGGGTAATGGAATGCAAAGCGATACGTGGTGTTGACATACGTTTGCCACTCCTGGTACGGAGATGGTGTCGCATCCGATGCACAAGCACTCAAGAGCAGGGTGAATAGTGTAACGACTGACACAACCCGGTAAGCCACTTGCATGCCTTCTGTCAGAACCTCAGAACCTCATGATCACCAGCGGCAGGGCGGGCGCGCGTGCTCGCAGGTGGTGGACCAGTTCCAGGCCGTTCAGCCCCGGCAGCCAGAAGAAAGGACCTGTTATCCAGGAAGGCAATGTTGGCTGGATCAAGATCTGAGGTGAGCCAGGGGGTGCTCTGCATCCACTGGCCAGGCACAAGACGATGTCCAAAGGGGTTTTTCAGCAGCTATTAGCGACATTGCCCGGCCCATCAGCACGTGACCATGGCTGCTTCTGTACTCTTTAATTGGTGCCACCGTTCGGGGTGTTTTTCCTGCATCTCTAAGCTGAGTGCTACCAAGTCGATTTTTAGTTTCCGCTTTTGCTCACACCATGGACCGACAGGTGAAGCCGATACTGAATCAGCAAGTATCCACTGAGCGGGACATCCGGCACAAACAACCCTGATGGGACAAGAGAGGCATTCAGGATGATCTTTACGTATCAAAGATGTCATTTTTTGCCGGGTTTGTTCAAATATATCGCTGGGAAACGCATGAGGAGCGGCGACGGTGCTACCTAAACGGAACTCGGGATGGCCAACGAATCTTTGACAAGGATAAATATCCCCGCGGGCATCAACTGCAAAAGAGAACACCCCGGCAGTGCAGAACAGCTCACACTCCCACGGTTCGGCATTTTCTGGATTCACTCCCTTCAACCACGGTGAGAGATACTGCTGAACACGCACCAAATCCCCTTCACAAAAGGCACGATATCCCAATTGGATAACCTGGTGAATCGACTCATACCACGTTTCATCTGTTATTTTAAGCGTTGAATCATCCGTTTCCACTGGTGTCACAATCACATCAGGGATTCCTAGGTCTGCTTGAACAAACCGGTAGATTTCCAAAAGACTGATCCCCCGCCGCACATGTTTAGCTGTATAGGTCGCCTCAGCCGCTACTGGTTGACGCCCATCGGTGATTTGTTGGATTCGTCGCACATGTCGGTACATCCGCTCGAAAGACCCTTTTCCGTTAGCCAAGGGGCGTAGTTGGTCATGAATAAAGGCAGGCCCATCCACACTGACTACCAATTGCAGTCTGAATTCCTCGAGCAAATCGGGTAATTCAGGGGGGAACGTTGTCAAGTTAGTCACCACTGTAAAACGTGGCAGAGAGATAATCTGCCCTTTGTTGTATAAATCGACCACGAACTCCATTACATATTTTATAACAGATGTATTTAAGAAAGGTTCGCCTCCAAAGAATTGAATTTGCTTGATCTGAGGAAATCGCTGCAAAAAATATCGAACAGCGTTCCGCGCCGTAGTTGGTGCCATTAGCATAGGATTACTGCCATAGGATCCTCCGTCGGCGTAACAATACACACAGCGGGCATTGCATGCTTGCGTCACAAGTAGGGTTAACCGATCTAGAGTGTGATATCCTTCCGGAATGCTCCGAGGCGTCGGCAGCATCCGTTCCACTTCTGCCAGGATGCTTGTATGTTCTGGATCAATAGCACAATCCTCAACTAATGACCGGATTGCAGCGATATAGCGAGGATCAGTCAGAACAAACCAGGAAAAAGTATCCACATCCAACAGGGTCAATCGCTGCCCTAGAGATACTATGCGCAAACGTCGACGCAAGCCATTGAAGTCGTGGTCTTTCATGCTCTCCTCTGTCGCCAGGGCAAAAAACGACCGAACAAAATCAACAAACCCAGGCTCCACATCGTCAATATGCCCGCCCAGATCAGAGTGTCCGTCGTTACTTTCCCTTGAATAGATGCTCGGATGAAATCCGCCACTTGGTGTACCGGTGAATATCGCATAATCCGAACCAGCCAGGGGGGCAGAAGTTCTGGAGGGATTGTGACCGGAGCAAACAGGTACGCGATGTAAAGATAGAGCTGAGAGAGTAGATTTTGGGTTCGCATATCCGGCGAAAGCACACCGATCGCCAATCCTACTGCACTCAAAGCGATATGTGCCAGTAACAAAGCAGGCAAGAACCATATTGTCATTCGTATGGGGATGTCCAAAAGATAGCCGATGAATAGCGTGACCGCGGCGATGGGGACGGTCACTACAAACTCTGCCAGCAAAAAGCCGCTGGTTAGTTCCAAAAGGGAGATTGGCTGGAGGGCATAATAATCCAAACCGCCGGTTCTTTTCAGCCACGCAATGTCTTGTGAGAGCATCTGGAATGGCCCACCGATCAGGGCCAGGGTCACACTACCTGTGAAAGCGTAAAAGGCTCCTCGCTGGTCGTCCAACAGGCCCAACAAGCCAAAAAAGACCAGGAAGCCCACCGTGAATAAAGGTGAGACCAGCCAGCGGAAGTATAGTCCCCGTCGAATCTCGCTCCAGCGCAAGCGAGCAATGAAATAGGTATTACTCACGTAACGCAGCATTTTTTGTAAACATCTCCATGTATAGATCCTCGAGGGAGGGGGGTGATATTTCGATGTTCTCGCCATAAACGGATAGGACCTGGATAATTCTCTCTACGGCGGATACAGAACACGTGATGGAGATCTGCGATTCGTCACAACGAACGTGGATCTGATCATGCTTTTGCAGAACATCGACAATGTCTTTCTGGGTGGAAGGGTCAGCCACACAACGAATCCGCCGCCGTGTTGCACTTTGTGTTTTGAGTGTTTGGAGCAGCTCGGCACGCTGAATCCGACCCTGATACATGAGGATCACACGATCAACATGTTGTTCGACCTCCAGTAGATTATGGCTGACGACGAGTACGGTTCCCCCATCTCGTTTCCATTCGGACAACAAACGCCACAGAATCATCCGCTTCTCAGGGGCCAGATCATTTGTCGGCTCATCCAAAACAAGCAACGGCGGACGGGCGACGAGCGCTACAGCCAGCGCGCACAACCGGGCTTCCCCACCCGACAGAGACTCGAATCGCTTCGCACTTAGTGGCTCAACTCCCAAAACCTCCGTCAACCTGTCGCACTCGATCCGGGCCGCCGTGCGCGAAAGCCCCCGCAACCGCGCTGTGTAATAGAGCGCGTCACGCACAACATGCTCAAGCAATGCCCACGGACGCTGAGATAGATATCCCACCATGGAAGGAAGCCGATGGACGTGGGTCCCAACGTCTATTCCCATTGTGACAATCCGGCCTCGGTCGGGTCGGAGCAGCCCGACGATCTGCCGCACCAATGTTGTCTTGCCCGCCCCGTTTGGTCCCAACAGCCCGACGATCTCTCCGCGTGGCACGGTCAGACTGATATCGTCATTGGCAACGACAACGTGGCCTTTTGAAACGTAGGTCTTTGTTACGCGGTCAATTTGGATCGCAGGAACTGAATTTTCCGGCATGATCTGAAGGTATCCACCATTCCTGATTCGCTACGCCATCACACCACTTGGCCTGGACGACCTTCCGGCGACTTTACGAGTCGCCGGAAGGTAAGGTAATGGGTGCGGGTATAATCGCTCACGGGCTATCGGATACCACAGTTGCCGCAAGCATTGCCTCCTGTGCACCCCCCTGCTGCCCGTGGCCCTTCTAGTCCGCTCGGCAACAAGTCAATGGCTTTCATCTGTCTCACCTCCTTTCTCAACCGGGTTAGAAAGTAGAAATCTCACTCGATACTGTTACTCCTGCGCTCATGATCACGCCAATCAGTGAGTGTCATTTCTCGGCCAGGGTTCGTGAATGGTAAACCTGTCTCGCTGGCAA
>JALVQN010000146.1 GCA_027025555.1 Desulfobacterales bacterium | reverse complement strand
CTCCTTCTGTGAGGCGCATGCCGGAGTGTATCCCCGAACCGGAAAGGCCGCGGCAAAAGCCTGGCTTTCAAGCGCCATGCACCGGGTCAACAGGGGGTGCATCGGGCATATCCCGGAAATCGTGGACGGTGATTTTCCCCACACCCCCCGGGGATGCGATGCCCAGGCATGGGGACTCAGCGAGTGGGTGCGGGTCTGGATCCGGCTCCACCGCCATTGAGCCTTCCTGCTTTCCATTTTTCGTGTTGTTTCTCCAAAATGGATCTGGTAGATTTGCCGGACTCGCAGGGAGGCGCCTACAGCCGCCCTGAAAGCCGTTTGACAGGGCTTTCGACCTATCCAAACACTTTCGAGACATCGACAGCGAAAAGGAGGCAAAGGATTCCCCCGTGAAGCGATTCCAGACATTCCAGGTTTTTCCCGCCATGCCCGAACCCCTGTCGTTTTTGGAGACCCTTTCCCGGAACCTCTGGTGGTGCTGGCATCTGGATGCCATTGAACTCTTCCGCCGCATCGACCCCGCACTCTGGGGAAAGGCAAACCGGAACCCCATCGTCTTTTTCTCCAGCATTTCCCAAGACCGGTGGAAAGAGCTGGCCGAAGACGACGCCTTCATGGCCCATATGAACCGGGTCAAGGAGCGCTTTGACACCCAGGTGGCGTCCATCCTGGAAAGCCGTCGGGAACCTTACCGGCAGGGAGAGACCATCGCTTACCTGTCCATGGAATTCGGCATTCATGAAAGCCTGCCGCTTTTTGCGGGAGGGCTGGGCGTTTTGGCCGGGGATCACTTGAAGGCCGCCTCGGATCTTCAGGTTCCCTTGATCGGCGTGGGCCTGTTGTATGGAGAAGGGTATTTCCGGCAGTTTCTCGACCAGAACGGATGGCAGCAGGAGGAATATCCGCCCATCGCCCTTTCCCACCTGCCCATCCATCGCATTTCCGGACAAGACGGAAAGGAGATCCGGGTCGCCGTCGACGGCCCGGATTGCACGATTCACGCGGCCGTTTGGCAGATCCGGGTGGGCCGCATTCCTTTGATCCTGCTGGACACGGACGTCCCGGAAAATCCGCCGGAAACCCGGAAGATCACGGCACGACTCTACGCGGCCAATGCAAAAATCCGATTGGCCCAGGAGGTGCTCCTGGGATTTGGAGGGCTCCGGGCCCTGGAAGCCATGGGAATCATTCCCTCGGTGATCCACATGAACGAAGGGCATGCCGCCTTTGCCAGCATCGAGCATTTGCGCCAGATCATGGCCCGGCATGGCGTGGACCTTGAAACCGCCAGGGAAGTGGGGGCCCGGACCACCGTTTTCACGACCCACACCCCCGTGGCCGCGGGACACGACGAATTTTCGGTGGAAGAAGTCCAACCCTATATGGTCCCCCTGGAATCCTCTTTGGGGGTCAAGGCGGAAGAGATCCTTTCGTGGGGCCAGACAGAAGGCTCAGGGAAGATCTCCATGTTTGTCCTGGGACTCCGCATGGCCATGTATAAGAACGGTGTCAGCAGACTCCACGGACGAACAGCCCGGCGCATGTGGTCCCATGTCTGGCCAGGATGGACCGTGGAGGAAGTGCCCATTACCCACATCACCAACGGGGTCCATATTCCCTCCTGGATCTCCATTGAAAACGCCATGCTCTTTGACCGTTACCTGGGGCCGGACTGGAACTTGAAGCCCTGGAACCACGATCTCCATCGCCGCATCGACGGGATTTACGACGATCAGCTCTGGCAGGCCCGGGAGATGAGCCGGAGCCGCCTGGTGCGGTTTTGCCGGAGCCGGCTTATCCAGCAACATGGACGGCGAAACGCCCCCAGGGCCATCCTGGAACAAGCCGAGACGGTCCTGGATGCGGATGTCTTGACCATTGCCTTTGCCCGGCGCTTCACCGCCTACAAGCGGGCCACCCTTCTATTGAAAGACCCGGGTCGCCTGGAGGCCATCTTAAATCACGACCGGTATCCGGTGCAGCTCATCTTTTCAGGAAAAGCCCATCCCAAGGATGAGGAAGGGAAGAACTTCATCAAGGCCCTGTTTCAGTTTTCCCAGCGTCCGTCGGTGCGCAACCGGATCGTGTTTCTCGAGGATTATGACATCAACATCGCCCGGCATCTTATCCAGGGCGCCGATGTTTGGCTCAACACGCCCCGGCGTCCCCTGGAAGCCAGCGGGACCTCGGGCATGAAAGCCGCCACCAACGGGGTCTTGAATGTCAGCATATTGGACGGCTGGTGGGATGAAGGCTATGCGCCTGACAGGGGATGGGCCATCGGTTCCGGAGAGGAATATACGGACCTTGAGTATCAGGATGAGGTGGAAAGCCGGGCCCTTTACAATTTATTGGAAAACGAAGTGATTCCCTGTTTCTATGATCGGAAAAACGGGGATACCCCCAAGCGGTGGATCCAGATGATGAAAGAATCCATCAAGATGGCCATGGGTAACTTTTCCACCAACCAGATGGTCTCCACCTACGAGTCCCGATTTTATCTGCCGGCCGTGGAAAACCATCGGAATCTCACGGCCGATGGCCTGACCCAAGCCCGGCAGAAGGTCCAGCGACGAAACCGAATCCGCTCCTTGTGGGATCGCGTCCGCTTGAATCCGCCGGTTCAACGCTCCAAGAGCCCCTTGCGGGTGGGGGAGACCTTTGAAGTGGAGTGTGAGGTCCACCTGGGAGAGTTGACCCCCGACGAGGTGACCGTGGAGCTCTACTACGGGAATCTCAAGTCCGTCGACCAGGTGGTCCGCGGGAAGGGCGTGCCCATGCAAATGGTTGAAAACCGGCAAGACGGGAATTATCTTTATCGGTGCACCGTGGAATGCCTGGAAAGCGGCCAATTCGGATTTACCGCCCGGGCCTTCCCCAAGGGCGATGACCGCGAGCGGTTCATACCCGGTCTCATCCTGTGGGCCTAAGCCGGAGGTGCAGGAAAGCCGCCCATGTCGATTCAAAACCCCAGAGTGCTGATCGTCACCCCGGAGGTGACCTATCTCCCGGATCGGATGGGCAATCTCTCCAACTGCCTCACCGCCAAGGCCGGGGGGCTGGCCGACGTGTCGGCGGCGCTCATCAGCGCCCTCTTCGAGCAGGGGGCCGATGTCCACGTGGCGCTGCCGGATTATCGCTTTATTTTCCAGGACCGGCTGGCCCCGTTCTTGAAAAAAGAGCAACGGGCCATCCGGCGCATCATGCCCGACGATCGCGTGCACCTGGCGGAAGACCGGGCCTTTTTCTACCTGGACCATGTCTACTCCGATTACGGCCAGGAAAACACCAAGCTTTCCCTGGCCTTCCAGAGGGAAGTCATCAACAACGTGCTGCCCCGCGTGGAGCCCGACCTGATTCACTGCAACGACTGGATGACCGGGCTGATTCCTCCCATGGCTCGGGAGATGGGAATTCCGTGCCTGTTCACCATCCACAACGTGCACACCGTCAAGAGTACGCTGGCCCACATTGAAGACCGGGGGATCGATGCGGCTTACTTCTGGAAGCATCTTTATTTCGAACACATGCCCCATGACTACGAAAGCGCCCGTGAAAACAACCGGGTCGATTTTCTGGTCAGCGGCGTCTTTGCCGCCCATTTCGTCAACGTGGTCAGCCCTTCATTCTTGGAAGAGATCGTGGAAGGAAAGCATGCCATCGTTTCCGATGCTCTGCGTACCGAATTGGCCAATAAATACCGAGCCGGCTGCGCGGTGGGGATCTTGAACGCCCCGGATCCCGGCTTTAACCCCCAGCACGATACCCATTTGGTACAAACCTATGGGCCCAAGGATTGCATTTCGGGCAAGAAAAAAAATAAAGGGGCCCTCCAACAGATGCTGGGGCTTGTCGAGGATGAAAACGCCCCCCTCTTTTTCTGGCCCTCCCGTCTGGACCCGAATCAGAAGGGATGCCAGCTTCTGGCGGAGATTTTTTATCCGGTCCTTTCCAAGTACTGGGACGTGAACCTGGAAATCCTTTTTGTGGCCAACGGGGAATACCAGGAAGTCTTCAGGGATATCACGCGCTTTCACG
>JALVQN010000145.1 GCA_027025555.1 Desulfobacterales bacterium | reverse complement strand
CCTTGGCATCCCCCACGCCCCGGCCCCCGGCCACAATGACCTTGGCTTCCGTCAGGTCGGTGCCCTTCTTCGGTTCCCGGAGCGTCTCCAGGACCTTGACACCGATGCGCCTTTCACTCAGCCGGGCGGCCCGCCGGACGATTTTTCCCTTCTTGCCCGGCGTGGGCACGGCGGCCATGACCCCGGGCCGCACCGTGGCCATCTGGGGACGGGAATACCGGTTGGCGATGGTGGCCATGACATTGCCGCCGAAGGCGGGCCGGGTCTGCAGGAGGATTTTCTCCTTTTCATCAACGGCCAATTCCGTGCAGTCGGCCGTCAATCCGCATCCCACCCGCCGGGAAATGCGGGGTGCCAGGTCCCGCCCCAGGTGGGATGCCCCCAGCAGAAAAATATTGGGCCGATACGCCTTCACCAGTCCCTCCACCGCATCGGCATAAGCAATGGTCCGGTACTGGGCCAATGCCTTGTGCTGCACGAGATAGACCGTGTCCGCACCGTGTTGGATCAGGGTTTGCGCCAGGTTCGAAACCTTGTATCCCGGCAAAACAGCGCAGACCTCTTCGCCGAGGGCTTCTCCCAGTTCCCGGGCCTTTCCCAAAAGCTCCAGGGAAACCCGATTCAACCGCCCCTCCCGCTGTTCGGCATACACCCATACCCCCCGGTGGTCCGAAAAATCCGGAACTTTCCTGACTTTTACATCCGAGGAAAGGGCCCGGGCCTTGCACACCTGCAGGCAGGCCCCACACGCGGTACAGCGCTTCAAGATATGGGCCTTGCCGCCTTTCATCTCGATGGCACCGTAAGGACAGGCCTTGAGGCAGCGCCTGCATCCGTCACACAGATCCTTTTCAACCCAAACGATCATCTTTTTCCTCTTACAAGCGGCATGTTGCCGCGAAGGCTTTACAAGCGGTGGCGCCCTCGCTTTCTTTCAACTTCCGGATCAACTCCCGAACGACCTGGGCCTTGCCCCCTTCCAGGATTTTCCCTTCCCGTTTGAATTTGGGGGCAAATGTCCGGATCACATGGGTCAGGGACCCCTCCAGGCCCACCTGCCGGGTTTTTACGCCGATGTCCGCCGCATTCCACACCCGGACGGGAGCCCTTTCCCGGCAGGCGCCGAGGAGCCGGTCCACCCGGGGAAACCGCGGGGTGTTCATCTCCCCGATGACCGTGATCAACGCGGGAAGGCGGCATTGAAGACGCTCGGATCCATCTTCGAGTCGGCGTTTGACCGTGAGCAATCTCGACTGTACCGCTTCGATTTCAAAGACATAGGTGGCCTGGGGAAGGTCCAGCCAGTCGGCCACCTGAGGCCCGATCTGGGCCGTATCGCCGTCGATGGCCTGCCGGCCGCACAGGATCAGATCGTACCGGCCCATCTTCCGGATCGCCTCGGCCAGTGTAAAGGAGGTGGCCCAGGTATCGGCTCCGGCAAAGGCCCGGTCCGTGAGCAGGACCCCGGCATCCGCCCCCATGCCGATGGCTTCCGAGATCACGTCGATGGCCTGGGAGGGCCCCATGGACAGGACCGTCACCTTCCCGCCGAACCGGTCCTTGAGATTCAGGGCGGCTTCCAGGGCATGGGCATCGTCCGGGTTCATGATGCTTTTCAGGCCTTGCCGAATGAGATTTCCGGTCTTGGGGTCCAACTGAACCTCCGTGGTATCCGGCACTTGCTTGATCAAAACGATGCAATCCATAGACACCCTCCAGGGCTTGACGAATTCAGATGATCCCTTTGGTCTTCATCTCGGCGATGGCTTCTTTGGAGTAGCCCAGACTTTGAGAGAGGATCTTGGTGTTGTGCTCCCCGAAACGGGGGGGAAAAGAGAGGTGCCTGTTACGTTCCGCCATGAAGTCCGTCAGGTAGGGCGGCGGCGCCAGCGTCACCCGTTTTCCGGTGACCGGATCCCGGGTGTACAAGAGCCGACGGCGCACCAGGGGATCTTCGCAGACCTCCTTGAGGGTTTGAATCTTGCCCACAGGCACCCCAATGGATTGAAAAAGGGCAATGAGGCCGTCGGCAGTCTGACCGGCGGTGAGGGCCTCGATTTCCCTGTTGAGCCGGGCCACATCCCGGATGCGGCCGGCGTTCTTCTCGTAGCCGGGCCGGTCCAGGGACTTGAAAAGGTCCTGGGAAACCATGGCCTTCCATTGGCGGTCGTTTCCCACGGCCAGATAGACATAGCCGTCCCGGGTCCGAAAGACCGATACGGGCGCAAAGTATTCATGGGTGTTGCCCCGCCGGGTGGCCGTCTTCCCGAAGGTATCCGTCATGGTGATGGGGACGGTAAGCCAGGAAACCGAGGACTCGAACATGGACAGATGGATACAGGATCCCTCACCGGTGGCCTCCCGGATAAAAAGCGCCTTCATCAACTGACCGTAGGCGTGTTCGCTGGTGCCCATGTCCGGGAGCGGGATCCCCAGGACCTGGGGCGGGCCGTCGGCCTCACCGGTCATCTCCATGAGGCCGGATCGGGCCTGCAGGATGGGGTCGTAGGCCGGCTCGTTACTGTCCGGGCCGAACCCCGTGACCCCCAGGTAGATGATATCTTTCTTGATGGATTTCAGGGTCTCGTAATCGATCCCCAACTTGGCGTAGTTTTTCGGAAGTTGGTTGGTGGCAAAGATGTCCACATTCAGGCTTTCAACGAGACGACGGAAAACGGCCCGGCCCTCGGGATCGGCAAGGTTCAGGGTCAGGGCCTCCTTCCCGGCGTTGATGCACAGATAATAGGCGTTCATCCGCTCTTCGCCCAACACGTTTTCCCCCACGAAGCGGTTCGGGTCCCCGTAAACCGGGTGTTCCAGACGGATGACCCGCATGCCGTCCTGGGCCAGCCGAAAGGTCAGGTAGGGTAAAACGGTGGCCTGCTCCAGGGACAGTACGGTGAGTTTTTGAAAAAGTTCCTTGTCCACTTTCGACTCCTTATGGGGGGTTGATGTTCAACACGCCGCCCTCGCTCTTGCCGCCCTTGTCCTTGGACCGTCATCCGGGGCGTTTCCGTGGCGTCGCGCTTTTGAGTCAAGACAATGCTTCTTGACTTTTCCCAAGGCGGTGCGGGGGAAATCCGCGCAGAAGGTAAATCCTTTGGGGACCTTGAAGGACGCCAGACGCGCCCTGCAGAAAGCGGCCAGTTCGGAAGGGGACGGCCGGAGGCCGTCTTTGCACATCACAAAGGCATGTCCCACCTCGCCCCAATCCTCGTCCGGGACGCCCACAACAGCCGCTTCCTTGACATCCGGGTGATTCTCAAGGACACGCTCCACTTCCGCGGGATAGACGTTTTCACCGCCGCTGATGTACATGTCCCCCACCCGGTCCACGAGGTAGAAATAGCCCTCCGCATCCCTCCGGGCCAAGTCGCCGGTATGGAGTTGCCCGTTGCGGAGGGTCTCCGCCGTCCTTTCCGGGTCCATCCAGTATTCCTTCATGAGGATGGAGCCGCGCACCACGATTTCTCCCACCTCCCCCACAGGGACCGGCCGGCCCTTTTTGTCCACCAAGTCCACCTCTGCATGAAAGACCGGCCGGCCCACGGTTCCGGGTTTGGTCAAGAAGTCGTCTTCGGAGGCCCACAGGAGGATGGAGGTTTCGGTCTGTCCCATGATCTGCCGGAGCCGAAACCCGGCAGCACGACACCGGGCAAGAAGCTCCGGGGTCGTCTTTTCTCCGCCGATGGCACAGACCTTCAGGGAGGACAGGTCTTTCCTTAGGGCCTTTGGGACCGAAAGGAGGGCTTTATAGACCGTGGGCACGCCCAGAATCTTCGTGACCCGGTGCGCTTCGATATCCCGGTAGGTTTTCATCGGATCGAACCTGGAGTGGAGCACCAGGGTGGCCCCTTTATAGAAGGCCGGGGAAGCCTGGATGAAAAGCCCCCCCGAATGAAACAACGGGAGAACAATGAGCATGACATCATCGAAATGAAGCTTGAAGAAGATCTCGGCGTTGAGGCAATTGAAAAACGTTTTCCGGTGCGTCAAGACCGCTCCTTTGGGGTATCCCGTGGTCCCGGACGTGTACATGATGACCTGGGGTTCCGCGGGATCCTGGGGGCTGAGATACCGGGTAAGAAAGGGGGAGTTCCCATCGAAAGCGAGCACTTCAGTGCAATAGTCGATGAACGGGGCCCCTTTGGGCACAGTCCCCACGCAAGCGAGCAAGAGGGGCGAACGGGATACTCCCGGGGCAAGGGATTCGATGCGGGACGCCTCTTCAGACCCGAAAACAAAGAGCCGGGGCCTGGCGTTTTTCAGGATATAGTCGAGTTCAGGGGGGGCCAAGCGGAAATTCACAGGGACGAAAATGGCGCCGATCCGGGCCGCCGCCAGATAAATCTCCAAAAACGCCGGGCTGTTTTTCAGCATCACGGCCACCCGGTCGCCCTTTTCGATCCCCAGGTCCTGGAGCCAGCACGCGGTGCGGTCCACCCGCTGGTGCAGCTCCAGATAACTGATGGATTCCCCTTCGAACCGGAGGGCCGTTTTCCGGGGGTGCAATTCGCTCCAGCGCCGGACCCACCACGCGATGTTCATGGATTGGATCATCAATTCATGTATACTGTATACAGAAAAACCCTGTCAATCAAAAAAACCTTTCCGGGAAACGAAAGGTCCATGGACAAAAATCGACAGCCGGATCCCTCCCGGAGGCTTCCCCCGGGTTCCCACATGGAAAGAAAAGCCGTTTTTCTCCTTGACAAGGATTCTTTATACCGTATACCTCTTCCGAGGATGGATGCCGACGGGTTGCCCGAAACCGGGCGCCTGTCATGATTGGCCCGCACGTGAAACCAGGGAGGTGCCATGCATTCCCACACACCCCTTTACCCCACCGCCTTGAACCCCTTGCTGATTTCGCCCAAACGCCCCCTTCCCAAAAAGACGGCGGTCATCGGCGCGGGGACCATCGGCCCGGACATCGGGTATTACCTGAAAAGCGCCCTTCCGGAAAGCACCCTGTACCTGGTGGACGTGGCGGAAGCCCCCCTGAAAGCGGCCGAAAAACGGCTTGCAGCCTACGCCCAAAAAGCCATCGAAAAGAAGAAGATGTCCCCGGAACGCGCCCAAGCCGTGTGTGCCGACATCTTCTATACGCTCGACTACGATCAGATCGCCGGATGTGACCTGGTGATCGAAGCCGCCACCGAATCCATTGATTTGAAACAGCGCATCTTTGCCGCCATCGAAGAGCGGGTGGCGGAGGATGCCATCATCACCTCCAATACCAGTTCCATTCCCGCCCAGCGCCTCTTTTTAAAGATGACGCACCCGGAACGGGCCACGGTGACCCACTTTTTCGCACCGGCATGGCGGAGCCTCCCCGTGGAAGTGATTCACTGGGATCGTGTCCGCAAAGAGGTCCTCGACTGGCTCTTCTGGTTCTTCGCAACCACCGGAAAAGCACCCCTCCTCACCGCAGACGCCATCTGCTTCGTCCTGGACCGCATCTTCGACAATTGGTGCAACGAGGCGGCCTTTCTTCTGGATAGCGCCTGTGCCAGTGAAATCGATAAGGTGGCCGAAGAATTCGTTCATGCCGGCCCCTTTTTCGTTTTGAACATGGCCCATGGAAATCCCATCATCATCGAGACGAACACCTTACAGATGGAAGAAGGCCCCCATTACAAGCCGGCCCCGATTTTGGCCTCGGTGGACCGCTGGAAGACCCACCGCCCGGGAACAGACGTCTCGGTCCCTGAAACCGTGGGACAAAAAGTCCGGGACCGGCTTCTGGGCATCCTCTTTTCCCAGTCCGTGGATATCATCGACCGCGGGATCGGCACGCCGGCGGACGTCAATTTCGGATGCCAGGTGGCCCTCGGCTTCCGCAAAGGGCCCATGGACATCATGAGGGATCTGGGTCCTGAAACGGTGGAACAGGTCATGGCGCGTTTTGACGCCGAAAGACCCGGGTTCCCCCAACCCGGCCGTCCCCTTCCGGAGTACCAGGCCTTCAACCGCTTCATCCTCATCGATGTTCGGGAAGGGGTGCAAATTTTGACCCTGCGCCGTCCCCAAGCCCTAAACGCCCTCAACGACGAAATCTTGGATGAACTTTTGGCCGTATTCCAAACCGGTTCTCTGGACCCGTCGGTGAAGGGATTCGTCCTGACGGGGTACGGCACCACGGCGTTTTCGGCAGGGGCGGAAATCGGGAAGTTTCCGCAACTCCTCGGGAACAAGGCCGCCGCTGTCCAGTATGCCAAAGACTGCGCCAAGGTCCAGCGCTTCCTGGATGCCATGGAAAAACCCGTGGTGGCCGCCCTCAACGGCATGGCCCTGGGAGGCGGACTGGAATTGGCCATCCGATGTCATGCCCTGGTGGCCTTGAAAAGCGCCAGGTTGCAGTTTCCCGAAATCACCCTGGGAATCCTCCCCGGCATCGGCGGGTGTGTCGTCCCCTATCGCCGGTGGCCCAGAGGCGCGGCGCTGTTTCATGAAATGATCCTTTTCGGAAGGTCCCTTTCCGTTGCAGAAGCCGCTGAAATCGGGATGATTCACCGCGTGGCAGAAACATACCCCGAGATGATTCAAGCCGCCCTTGAGACGGTCGAGGATCTCCGGGGGGCCCTGCCCCGCATCCCCGATGCCCCTGTTGAAATACCGGAAATCCGCATCCCGGAAACACCGACAGCCGGGAAGCTGCCCCTGAGCAAAGAGGCGGTGGCCATTGCCGCTAAAACCATACGGGAAGGCGCCGCGTCTCCTTTTCTTGCCCAAGCCCTGGAAAAAGGGTATGAGGGGTTTGGAGAGATCGCCTGTACGCCGGCGGCCCGGGAGGGAATCACCGCCTTTATGGAAAAAAGAAAGCCTGCCTTTGAGCGATAACAGCACCGCAGCATCCGGAATGTGCAATGTTCTGTCGGCGACCCTGCAGTGACGCCTTGGAATTCGATTCGTCGGGGAGTCCGTGCGGCATCCCGCGCCGCCGGCCATACCGGATATACCCAACCAAAAGGAGGACTTATGGAGGTTAAAAAGATTTTTTTACCCGAGTCTGAGTTGCCGCGTCAATGGTATAACATCGCCGCAGACATGCCCACCCCCTTGGAGCCGCCGCTTCACCCCGGAACCGGCCAGCCGGTGGGACCCGATGACCTGGCGCCCATCTTTCCCATGCCCCTCATCGAACAGGAAGTCAGCCAGCAGCAATTCATCGACATCCCCGAAGCCGTCCTGGAGAAGTATCTGATCTGGCGCCCCACCCCCATGTACCGGGCCTTCAACCTGGAAAAACACCTGGACACCCCGGCCAGGATCTACTTCAAAAACGAAGGGGTCAGCCCGGCGGGCAGCCACAAGCCCAACACGGCCCTGGCCCAGGCGTACTACAACAAGATCAGCGGCACCAAGCGGATCACCACCGAAACCGGCGCCGGCCAGTGGGGCAGCGCCCTTTCCATGTGCTGCTGTCTTTTCGGCCTGGAATGCAAGGTCTACATGGTGAAGGTGAGCTATCAACAAAAACCCTATCGCCGCCTCATGATGGAGACCTGGGGCGCCAAATGCACGCCCAGCCCCAGTTCGGAGACCAACGCGGGGCGAAAAATTTTGGAAAAGAACCCGGACTCCCCGGGAAGCCTGGGCATCGCCATCAGCGAAGCGGTGGAAGCCGCGGTCATGGACGAAGAAACCAAGTATTCCCTGGGCAGCGTCTTGAATCACGTGTTGCTCCACCAGACCGTGGTGGGACAGGAAGCCCAAAAACAGATGGCCCAGTTCGGCGACTATCCGGACGTGGTCATCGGGTGCGCCGGGGGGGGAAGCAACTTCGCGGGCATGACGTTTCCCTTCATCCGGGACAAGATCAACGGGAAGCAGGTGGAAATTTTGGCGGTGGAACCGGCCTCCTGTCCCACCATGACCCGGGGCCCCTTTGCCTATGATTTCGGCGATACCGTGCAGATGACGCCCCTTCTGCCCATGCACACCCTGGGCCACAGTTTCGTCCCTGAACCGATCCACGCCGGGGGGTTACGATACCACGGGATGGCGCCTCTGGTGAGCCAGCTGATCCTGGACAACCTCATCACCCCCATGGCCATCCCCCAGCTGGAGACCTTCGAAGCCGGGATCACCTTCGCCCGCACCGAGGGTTTCATCAGCGCCCCGGAAACCGACCATGCGGTGGCGGCCCTGATCCGGGAGGCCCTCAAGGCCAAAGAAGAAGGGAAAGAAAAGGTTCTCCTGCTCAACTGGAGCGGCCACGGCCTGGTGGACATGGCGGCCTACGAGGCGTATCTGAGCGGGAAACTCAAAAACTATGAGCTTCCCCAGGAAGAGATCGATCGCGCCCTTTCCGACATTGAACCGTTGCCCAAACCCAAACAGTACCGGAAATAAAACGCCTTTTGCGGGTTCCCCCCGAGGCCTTGGGCCTTTGGGGGAACCCGGACTTGCCCGATGAAACACCCGGTCATACCCCCTGACGACCGTTTCAAGATTCGTTGCCGCAAGCTGGGGCACCAGGTCGCCTTTTCCTATTGCAGGGTGGAAAACCAGGGGCTTCCCTGTGCCAAAACCCTGGACTGTTGGCACATCCACTTTCCGGTGGCGTCCCATCTTAAAAAAGAACTCACTCCAGACCAATGGCACCGGGCCTTTGTCAGCCCCGGCCGACCGAAAATGATGACACTTTTGGATCTCATCGAACAAGCCAAGCGCGCAAAGGAAGAAGGTTCAAAATGAACGAGGCGTTTTTACTGGGAAACGGCGCCATCGCCCTGGGCCTGCTGGAGGGCGGATGCCAGGTGCTCACCTCCTATCCCGGAACCCCCAGTTCCGAAATCCTCCCTGAGGCGGTGCGTCTGATCCGGTCTGAAAAGCTGAATACGTACGCGGAATGGTCCACCAATGAAAAGGTGGCCTTCGACAATGCGTACGCGGCGGCCATTTCCGGAAAACGGGCCGCCTGCTGCATGAAGCAGGTGGGGTTGAACGTGGCTGCCGATTCCCTGATGAGCGCCGCTTACCTGGGAACCACCGGGGCCCTGGTGGTCATCTCCTGCGACGATCCGGGGCCCCACTCCTCCCAGACCGAGCAGGATACCCGGCTGATGGCGCGATTGGCCAAGGTGCCGGTGCTGGACCCTTCCACCCCCCAAGAGGCCCGGAAGATGGCGGCCCTGGCCCTGGATCTGTCCGAAAAATTTCAAATCCCGGTGATATTGAGGCCTGCCATCCGGGTCTGCCATGCCCGCCAGAACTTCCGGTGGGACCCTTTGAAAGACCCCGGCAAAAGGGCGGCGTTCAAGAAGGATCCCACCCGCTGGGCGGCCACCCCCCGATTCCGGTACCTTCTCCATCAGAGGCTCAACGAAACGCTTTTGAAAGTTTCGGAACGCTTTTCCCAACTGGAAGGGGTTAACGCGCACACTCTTGCGGAAAATAAGAAGTACCCCCTGGGCATCATCGCCGGCGGCGTCCCCCACGCCGTGATTCGAGATATCCTTGATGAAAATCACCGCACCGATATCCCGGTCCTCAAGCTGGGCGCCCCTTACCCCTTTCCGGAAAAGCTGGCCTTTCGGTTTGTAAGGGCCTGCAACAACGTCCTGGTCCTGGAAGAAACGGACACCCTCATCGAATACCTCCTTGGCGACAGGAAAAAAGTGCTGGGAAGACTCTCCGGACACGTTCCCATGGCCGGCGAATTGACCCCCCGGGTCATCGCCCGGACGCTGCAGCGCGTTCAGACGGAACTCGGTGTCGAGCCCATCGCCCTTTCGGAAGACCAAGACGTCCATGAACTCGTTGAAGGGCTTCACCTGCCGGTCCGAAAGCCCACCCTGTGCCCGGGATGTCCGCACCGGGCCGCCTTTTTCGCCATTCGCAAGGTCCAGCCCAAGGCCCTTTTTACGTCCGACATCGGGTGCTACACCCTGGGGCTGAACCTGGGAGGCGTGGACACCTGCCTGGACATGGGCGCCGGGATTACCCTGGCGTCCGGGTTCTTTCAGGCCTACCTGCAGGACGGCGTCCACCAGCCCGTCGTGGCCACCATGGGGGATTCCACCTTCTTTCACTCCGGCACGGCCGGTCTCATGAATGCCGTTTACAACGACGCCCGGTTCATCCTGGTGTTGCTGGACAATCAGACCACGGCCATGACCGGGATGCAGCCCACCCCGGCCCTGGGCGTCCGGGCCGACGGGCGCATGGGAAAATCGATTTCCCTGGAACGGATCGTGGCCGGATGCGGGGTCGATTTCATCGAGGTGGTGGACCCTTACGACATCCAAGCCATGACGGCACTCCTGAAAAAGGCCGAGGCTTACGTCACAAGCCCCAAAGGCGGGATCGCCGTCGTCATTGCCCGGCATGCCTGCGTCATCGCCTATCGGGAAACGGCCATACCGGAAAAGAAACCGGTGGCGGTCACCGACAAATGCGACGCATGCGGATTCTGTCACCAGCGTTTTGAATGCCCGGCCCTTGTGGAGGATCCTGAAGGGGGAACCACCGCCGTCAACCGGTCCCTCTGCGCGGACTGCGGCGTCTGCATCCAGGTCTGTCCCAAGGGCGCCATCGTGGCGGCATGAGATCAGGGAAAGAACATGGAAACCATCAACTTCATACTGAGCGGACTGGGGGGACAGGGCATTCTCTTTCTGAGCAAAGTCCTGGCCCGATGCGCCCTGAACAAGGGCTTTCCGGTACTCGGCGCGGAAACCCACGGCATGGCCCAGCGGGGCGGTTCCGTCATTGCCCATCTGCGGCTGGGCAACGTGAAGGGAAGCCTGGTACAAGAGGGCACCGCCCGTTTCCTCCTGTCCCTGGAGGAAAACGAAGCCTACCGCAACCTCCCCTTCCTGGCAAAAGAGGCCTTCCTTTATGCCGACGCGTCTCCGGAAGCCTTTCCGAAAGCCGGCGTCAAGCCTTATTTTAAAAAGCGGGGCATCACCGCCAGGGCGCTGCCCGTGGGAAGGATCGCCCTGGATCTGGGGGCCCCCTTGGCCGCCAATTCCGGCCTCTTGGGGTTTTTCGCGGCCTTTTCGGACGGCCCGTTTCTTCAGGCGGAAATCCGGGAAACCCTCGAAAGCCTCAGTCCCGACGCCTTCAAGGCCCTCAATCTCAAGGTCTTTGACACCTGTCTGGAAAAAGGGCAAAAGAGCGGATAGCCGGACTTGCTTTCCGCTGCCTTACCGGCGTCCGGAAGCGCCTTGGACGTCCAGGCCCATCAACACAAGATAATTGAACGCGCCCACCGAAAGCGTGCTTCGGGGATACAGCCCGTAAGGGGAAAGCAGGTCCCGGACCTGTTCTTCAGAAAGACGGATACGAAGGGGCGGGCCCGGCGGGCCTTCTTTTTTCTTGAATTCCAGGATTGCCAACCGGCCCCCGGGTTTTAAGACCCGGCGGATCTCCTTCAGGACGCCTTCGGCGTTTCGGGCCGCCACGAAATCGTGCAATACGGTGGCCATGAGGCAGCAATCCACCGATTTCCCGGCCAGGGGAAAGCCGCGTCCCGCATCGGCTTGGAGGATCCCCATGTTCCGGTGGGGCCTTTTCCGGGTCTGCCTTTTCAAAAACTCCAGGCCTTCCCGCCACAGATCCATGGCCAGCACGCGGCCGGTTTCCCCCACGCGGCGCGACGCTTCCAGAGCGTAATATCCCCATCCGCATCCCACGTCCAGGACGGTTTCGCCCGCACGCAATCGGAGGCCTTGGAAGAATCGCTTTTTATCGATGAGATCGATGCTGCTTTTTCCCGCGCCGGGCGGCAGGTCTTTTTCCATCTTTTCCTCCATCTTTTCCATGGGGTTTTTCCTCCGGATGCAAATTCAACGGGATTGCCGAAACGACCGTCCTTGAGTGCCCTCCCGGAAGCAGAGGGCTTGACATCGTGCTCAATAGACAATAGAGTCTTTTAACA
>JALVQN010000144.1 GCA_027025555.1 Desulfobacterales bacterium | reverse complement strand
GCCTCCGGCATGAACGAAAAAAAGGGGGCCGGGGTGCCGTGAGGTGGTACGCATCGGCGGCGGACCCGTATCCCAGGACATGCCCCCGGCCCCCTTTTTTTCGTTCATGCCGGAGGCCTTCCGACTCCAGGACCATCACGGCGGCCCCTTCCCCCAGGTTGAGCCCGTTCCTGTACCGGTCAAAGGGGCGACACGGGCCGGTGTCGGTGATCATCAGGGAGATAAACCCGTTATAGGTCACCCGGGAAAGCTCGTCGCACCCGCCGGCCAGGACCATATCGCAAAGGCCGTGGCGAATCCACGAGGCGCCGACGCCGATGGCGTCCGTTCCCGAGCAACAGGCGTTGACCAACGTCTGACAGGGGCCCTTCAGGCCGAGGGCTCTTGCAATGGAGGCCGCCGGATTGCTGTGGAGAAAGCGCCGGATGGGAGAAAGGTCCGGGAGGGTGCCGGAACGATAGTTTCGATAAAAATCCTCGTCGTTCATGGTGCATCCCACCGTGGTGCCCATGCATACGCCGGCCCGGATTCCCTTGAGACGCGCCGGCGCCCACCCGGCATCCTCCAGGGCCTGTTGCGCGGCGGCAATTCCCAGGGCACTGGTGAGGGAGAGATGCGGATCCCGGGGAAGCTTGGACAGTATCCCGGCCTCAAGCTCGAAGACCGGGTAGGGCGCCGGGTGATGAGCCGCGAACCGACGGGGCGGCAATGGCTGGGGGGCCTGTGAGAAGAGGGCGGCCGTGCAATGGGCCACAGTGGCGCCGGCGGCGCAGAGACATCCCATGCCCGTGATGGCCACCGGCGTTTGGGGTTTCATTCTTTGAGCCGCTCCGAGATGAAGGCTTCCAGGGCATTGATGGACTGAAACGCCAGGCGGCCTTCATCCATGTCCTTGATTTTTACACCGAAATGCTTTTGGACAAGGACCACGAGTTCCACGGCGTCCAGGGAATCCAGCCCCAGGCCGTCCCCGAAAAGGGGGATGTCGTCCGGGATTTCTTCGGGACGAAGATCTTCCAAGCGGAGTTCCTCCACGATAAGGGATTTGATCCGGGTTTTGAGATCCATGATGCTGCTTGTTGATTTTGTTGACCGTCTTGAAGCAAATCCATCCAGTCAAATGTCAGGACCACATATCATAGAAATTGAAAAATTGATAGGGGTGCATCCGGGTATAGGCCTCAAGGGCCATAACGAAGCGCCGGACATAGGGATAAAAAGCCTCGGGGGATCGGCCGAGGCCGCCGGGAACCCGGATGACCTCCGGAATCTCGATGACATACCGGGTGGGGCCGGCTTTGTGGGAAAAAAAGACCACCACAGGGGCCCCGCTGGTCGAGGCGATCTTGAAGGCGCTGAAGGGGAAGAACGCCCGTTGCCCCAAAAAATCGACGCCGAGGACGTTTTTGTCGCTGCCGAATACCCGGTCCCCCATGACGCACACGATTTCACCCCGGTTTAAGGCTTCCATCATCTCCAGGGTCCCGCCGAGAAAGCCCCGCGGGTCGATGGTGCGAAAGGGCATGGGCAGGCGGCCGTGTTCAAAGTAGTGGAGGTCCACGTCCCGGACATGGCGTTCCAGGAGCATGTTCACCGGCCGCCGGAGCTGGCCGAGTCCCGGCAGGATGACCTGCCACCCCCCCACGTGGGCGTTCATCAGGATGACGCCCCTTTCTTCCGCCAGGAGGCTGAAAAGCCGTGCCTTGTCGGGAAAGGCCAAGACGATGGCGTCGGGTCCGCAGATGCCGACGCTTGCCCGATCAATGAGCACCTTCCCCAGGGCCACACTGATGCGGCAACTGTCTGCAAAGCGCTGAAGCGCGTTTTTTCGAATAAAGCGCCGGGAAAGGTAATGGCGTGTCCTTTCCCGGACCGACGGACGACAGGCCATGTAGTAGAAAACCACCGGATAAAGGAGCGGATAGGCCAGGCGGATGCCGCCCATGCGGATTAAGGCGTAAAAGATCCTATGTTGGAACTTGGACCCGATGCTTTGACTGGTCCAGGGTTTGATCCAAGCGGCGGCGCGTTTGGGACAATCAGTCTTCATGCAAGCGTTTCGAAACAGCCAGGGAAAGAAAATAAAGGATCCCGCCCATGGTGACGGATAGAACGGGCGCCAGAATCAAGGACCCCATAACCCATTCCAGGAGGCGTTGCAATCCTTGGTGTCCCAGGGTTTCCATGGAGATTTCCGTCAGGAACCGGCCGTGACGCAGGAAATGGCCGGTTTCGATGCACAGGGCCGGGACCAGGGGCGGGGCGCACAACTGGCTGACGGCGATGGCCACCGGACGGTTCAACCGGAAATATCCCGCAACGGCCAGGATCAAAAGGGTATGAAATCCCATGACCGGGAGCGTCCCCAAAAAGATGCCCAGGGCACCGGAGGCGGCCGCCGTTTTGGGGGTCAGGTTCTGCCTTAAAAGCATCTTCATGGACCGGATCGGATGCAGCACCGTGATTCGCCTGCCGGGCGCCTCGGGTTTGAGGATCTGGCGATGGGGCCACGGAATCAGGGCGCGGAGGGTCAGTCGGGTATTCAACAGGGAGATCCGCAGGTTGTCCATGAAGGGGCGAAAATGCGACATGCGGGCATCTTTTTTGAAATAGCGGACCGAAACCTCCACGTTTTTGATAAAAAGACCCGCCCAGGCGGCTTTTACAAGGATTTCCACTTCAAAGGCATACCGGGTCTCTGCCAAGGAAAGACCCTCAAAGATAAAGACCGGGTAGGCCCGAAACCCGCACTGGGTGTCGGCCACCTTGCAGCCGGTCTGGATGCGCAGCCAGAAATTGGAAAAGTGTTTGCCGAAGCGCGATAGCCAGGGGGCGCCGGATCCTTCAAAGCGTCGGTTTCCCACGATGATGGATTCCGGGTGCTTTCGGATTTCCCGGATGAACGAGCGGATCTCCGCGGGATCGTGCTGTCCGTCGGCGTCCAGGGTGATCATATGGGTTTTCCCCATGCGCCGGGCTTCTCTTGCCGCCGTCATGAGCGCCGCGCCTTTCCCCTGATTCTTGCCGTGTCGAATCGTATGCACACGAAGCCCCCGCAGGACCCCGAGACCCGCGTCCGTGCTGCCGTCGTCGATCACCAGGACATCCGGAACCACGGCAAGGGTCTCCTGAACCACCCGGCGCAGGGTGGCGGCATGGTTGTAAACCGGAATGACGGCGACGATCTTTGGGGGTTTCGGGGAAACAGGCATCTCCTTACAGGCGTTTGGCGCTCTTTGCAAACCGGATGAAAGACATCAGGTGCTTCAAAAACCGCATCCAGCTTTCCGGGCTTTGCCACAGCATTGAAAGATATCCCCAAAGGGTTTTGGGACGCAGGAAGTGTTTTTTGTAAAAGGCCTTGAACCGCCTTTCCAGGGTCTTTCGGGTCATGTTCTCGGGCACGAAGACGAAATGCATGCAGTCCATCTTTTCCCAATCTTCCTCGAAGGCGCCCAGTTCGTGGATCCGGTCGTAAAGGGGGGATCCCGGAAAGGGCGTGAATTTGGAGAGGTTGAAATCGTCGATGGGAAGGGAAAAGACGAAACGCATGCTCTTTTTGATGGTCTCTTCTGTTTCCCCGGGAAGCCCCATCATCAAGAGCCCCTTCACCCGGATGCCGGCTGCCTTGATGAGCCGGACGGCCCGGGCGACCTTTTCGAGATCGCCCTGGCGCCGGTGCCGGGACAGGAGCTCGGCATCCCCGGTTTCAATGCCCAGGCTGATCATCCAGCAGCCGGCCGCGCGCATCTGCCGCAAAAGGCCGGCATCGACGTGCTCTGCACGAAAAGCACAATTGAACGTCATGTCCAGGGGCCGCTCGATCATCATCTGCGTGAAGGATTCGATCCGTTGCCGGTGGAAGGTGAACAGGTCGTCGTAGAAGGTGACATGCCGGATTCCGAACCGTTTCCTGAGGTACTCTAACCCGAATATTTCATAAAAAAGGAGGCAAAATCTCCTTAAATGTGATATAATTCAATTAGTTAGAAAGAATTTCACAGGAGATTTTGCCATGACAGTTTGTAACACAAAATCCATTGAGTTCACA
>JALVQN010000143.1:10012-11974 GCA_027025555.1 Desulfobacterales bacterium | reverse complement strand
GTTCATCCAGGGGGGTGCCAGCATGCAGTTTTGCATGATTCCCATGAACTTTTTAAAGGACGGCGACCGCGCCGACTACGTCAATACCGGCACCTGGTCCACCAAAGCCATCAAGGAGGCCGAGATTCTCGGAAAATCCATCCAGGTGGCGGCCTCATCCGAAGATGAAAACTTCTCCTACATTCCCGAAAACATCTCCTTTAACACGGACGCCGTCTATTGCCACATCACGTCCAACAACACCATCAAGGGCACCCAATGGGCCCGGTTCCCGGACACCGGGGGTGTTCCCCTGGTGGCGGATATGTCCTCGGATATTTTCAGCCGGCCCTTTGATGCCGCACCCTTCGGGATGATCTATGCAGGGGCCCAGAAGAACATGGGACCCGCCGGTGTCTGCATGGTGATTTTGCGCCGGGACATGCTGGAGAAGGTGCCCGAGGGCCTTCCTTCCATGCTCAAATACACCACCTATGCCGCCTCCAATTCCTTATACAACACACCCCCGTGCTTTGCCATCTACGTCATCGACCTCGTGCTGAAGTGGCTGGAGGAAAAAATCGGAGGGTTGGAGAAGATGGAGGCCGTCAACCGGGAAAAGGCAAAGCTTCTGTATGACCTCCTGGATGCCGGCGGGTTTTACAAGGCAACGGCCCGGCCCGGGAGCCGGTCTCTCATGAATGTGACCTTTCGGCTTCCTTCCGAGGCGCTGGAAGCGCGATTCGTGGAAGAAGCCCTCGAAAACGACCTGGGCGGGCTGAAGGGACACCGGAGCGTGGGGGGCTGCCGGGCGTCCATCTACAACGCCACCGGCGTGGAAGCGGTAAAGACCCTGGTGGAATTCATGAAGGCCTTTGAGAAGAAGTACGGGTAAACGGGAATCTTGACTTTTTCCTTACGGCTCGATAGGTTTTCAAAACCGCGGCATCCAAGCGGCCGTGGATCAGCGGCTGGATACCATGATCTTTAGGGCGGAGGACAACAGGGTTTCAACATCGGGAAAAGGAGGGACGCATGGATAAGATTTTAAGGATCGACATGGGGGCCGAAGGAGGACCGAAGGCGACGGTGACCGATTTGGGAAACTACGCCGGTCTCGGGGGGCGTGCCATGACGTCGGCCATCGTATCCAAGGAAGTCCCCCCGCTTTGCCATCCCTTGGGCGCCGACAACAAGCTGGTCATTGCACCGGGGCTTTTGAGCGGCACCACGGCCGCCATGTCCGGGAGAATCTCCGTGGGCTGCAAAAGCCCGCTCACCGGGGGCATCAAGGAGGCCAACGCCGGGGGCCAACCTTCCCAGATGCTCGCCCGCCTGGGGTATGCGGCCATTGTCCTGGAGGGAAAGCCTGCCGATGACACCCTCTACAAGGTTTTCATCAACAAGGACGGGGTCCGGATCGCGCCCGACAACAGCTTGAAGACGCTGGGAAACTATGATGTCGTCGAGAAGATGAAAAGCGAGTTCGGGGAAGGGATCGCCTGCATTTCCATCGGACCGGCGGGGGAGATGAAACTGTCCGCGGCTTCCATCGCCTTCACCGACATGGAGCAGCGCCCCACCCGCCATGCCGGCAGGGGCGGTGTGGGCGCGGTCATGGGCGCCAAGGGTGTCAAAGTCATCGTTGTGGATGATGAAGGGACCGGCATGCGGGCGCCCAAGGATCCGGAAAAATTCAGGGAAGCCAACCGGATCTTTGTGGCCGGCCTGAAAAAGCATCCGGTTTCCGGACAGGGACTTCCGGCGTACGGGACCAACGTGCTGACCAACGTCATCAACGAGGCGGGTGCCTATCCCACCCGAAACTTCAGTTCCGGTCAGTTCGAAGGCGCTTCCAAGATCAGCGGAGAAACCCAGGCGGAACTGGAGAATGAACGGGGGGGCGAAGGCGCCGCCACCCACGGATGCCACCGGGGGTGCGTCATCCGATGCTCGGGAACCTTCTACGACAAGGACGGCAAT
>JALVQN010000143.1:0-10002 GCA_027025555.1 Desulfobacterales bacterium | reverse complement strand
TCACCAAGCAGCCCGAATACGAGACGGTCTGGGCCCATGGCGGCAATTGCGGCATTGATGACCTGGATGCCATCGCCCGGATTGACCGGCTGGATGATGACTACGGGTTGGACACCATTGAAATGGGCGCCACCCTCGCCGTGGCCATGGAAGCCGGGCTGGCGAAGTTCGGCGACGCCCAGGCCGCCATCAACCTGGTCAAGGAGGTGGGGAAGGGGACCGACCTGGGGCGCATCCTCGGAAACGGGGCGGCCGTCACCGGGAAAGTCTTCGGTGTGGAACGGGTCCCCGTGGTCAAGGGGCAGGCCATGCCGGCCTATGATCCGAGGACGGTGCAGGGCATCGGGGTGACCTATGCCACCAGCACCATGGGCGCCGACCACACGGCCGGATACGCCGTGGCCACCAACATCCTGGGTGTGGGGGGCACCGTGGATCCGCTGAAGCCGGAGGGACAAGTGGCGCTTTCCAGGAACCTCCAGATCACCACGGCTGCCGTGGACGCCACGGGGATGTGCATTTTCATCGCCTTCCCCGCACTGGATCAGCCGGAGACATTCCAGGCCCTCATCGACATGCTCAACGCCTTTTACGGCTTGAACCTGACAGGGGACGACGTCACTCAACTGGGCAAGACGATCTTGAAAAACGAAAGGGAGTTCAACAAGGCCGCAGGGTTCACGCCCCAGCATGACCGGCTTCCCGATTACTTCAAAAAAGAGAAACTTCCGCCCCACAACATTACCTTCCAGGTGACGGACGAAGAGCTGGACGAGCTGTTCAACTGGTAATTGAAAAGGATCCCCCTGCATGGCCCGGGCGAAGGGGGATCTCCTGCTTTAAGCAGAATGCTTCAATACAAACGGGGAAGCGGGAGGCTTCCCCGTTTATCATTTCCAGCAGGGAGAAGCAATGAAACTGATCGTCGAAACCCAAAGGCTGGGGCCCTTCATGGGATTGTTGGAAGAGGGCGTCCGGATTGAAGTGCCTGAGGGGCTTTCCGTTCGGGATGTTTTGGTGGATACGTTCAAGATGGATCCCCTATATCTGGAGGAACGGGTCCTGACCCTGTTTTTAAACGGCAATCCCGTGGATGATGTGGATGCGGTCTTTGTGGGAAAGGATGCGGTGCTGGCCCTTTCCGGGGCCATGCCCGGCCTGGTGGGGGCGACGATGCGGCGGGACGGGCGTTTGGCGGGCATGCGGCAGCGGATCGACTCCGCTTCGCCCGCTTCGGGATCGCCCGGCGCACCGGTTCGGGTGACGGTCAAGCTCTTCAACCGGGTGGCCCGGGAGCGGGGAGAGGCCCTGTTCAAAGACGGCATCCGGGTTCCGGGGCCCCGGCTTCACCGCTTCCTGCAAGACCGGGAAGAACGGCTCATGCCTGTCTGTACACGGATCGCGGTGGACGGGAGCCCTGTTTCGTGGCCGGCCCTGTTGTCGAAAGCCTTCGGCGAGGGCGACGTCTTCCTGAAGGTGACGCTTGCCCCCTCTTGAGCCGCGACGGGGGCATTCTCCCCTGCCCGTGAAAAGGCTTTCCCAATGGGTCCGCCCGCCGCGCGCCGCGTTCAATCACACAGTTCAAAAAGGGCCGCAGCCCCCATGCCCCCGCCGATACACATGGTTTCGAGGCCGTATTTGATGCCGCGCGCTTTCATGTTGGCCAGCAGGGTGGCGCAGAGCTTGGCGCCGGTGCATCCCAGGGGATGCCCCAGGGCAATGGCACCGCCGTTGACGTTCACCTTTTCCGGGTCCAGCCCGAGCTTCCGGATGCAGGCCAGGGCCTGGGAGGCAAAGGCCTCGTTGAGTTCCACGAGCCCCACCTCTTTGAGATCGATGCCGGTCTGCCGGAGCACCTTGGGGACCGCATAGAGGGGCCCCAGCCCCATCTCGTCCGGTCTGCACCCGGCCACCGCATACCCCTTGAGTTTGGCGATGGGAGAAAGTCCCAGTTCCTGGGTCTTTTCGAAACTCATGAGCAGCGTGGCCGCCGCGCCGTCGGTCATCTGGGAGGCATTCCCGGCCGTCACCGTGCCGCCGGCCTTGAAAACCGGCTTGAGCTTGGCCAGGTCCTCCAGGGTGGTGTCCGGGCGGATGCCGTCGTCGGCCTCGATGAGGAAGGTTTCCTTCCTGTAGGTGCCGTCTTCTTGGAGCACGTGGCGGACCGCGGGCGTGGGGACGATCTCGGTGAACTTTCCGGTCTTTCGGGCCTCGGCGGCTTTCATGTGGGAATGGTAGGCAAACGCGTCCTGGTCTTTACGGCTGACATCATAGCGGGCAGCCACGTTTTCGGCGGTGAGTCCCATGGAGATGAAGACGTCCGGGTGCTTTCGGCTGAAGTCGGGATGGGGCCTTGGCAGGTTCCCCAGGATCTGGACATAAGTCATGGATTCCAGGCCCGCGCCGAGGGTGATGTCGGCCCATCCGCACATGATGCGCATGGCTGCCAGGGCGATGGCTTCGAGGCCGGAAGAGCAAAACCGGTTGATGGTGGCGCCGGTGACTTCCACCGGAAAGTCTGCCATGAGTGCCGCGATCCGGCCGATGTTGAGGCCCTGCTCGGCCTCGGGGAAGGCGCACCCGAGCATGATGTCTGCCACATCCTTTTTATCCACGTGCGGGGTTCGTGCCACCACTTCATTCAGGATGAAAGCGGCCAAGGCCTCGGGACGCGTATCCTTCAGCGCGCCCTTTGCCCGTTTGCACCCGGGCGTCCGGATGGATGTCACGATATAGGCGTCTCTCATGATCCTTCCTCCTTCAGATCGTCAATTCCGTAAGGGTTTCCCGGTCTTGAGCATGTGTTCCACCCGGGCGTGGGTTTTCTTTTCTTTCCACAACCGGACGAAGGCTTGCCGCTCCAGGGCAAGAATGACGTCTTCAGGGACTTGTGCCTTGTCGCGGACATCCCCGCCGCTGATCACGCGGGCGATATGCCCGGCGAGAAAGGCATCGTATTCGGAGATGAACCCGCCCCGGGCCATGTTGAACAGCTCGGCGTTGGCCATCCCCTGACCCGCCATCCCCATGACCTTCAAGGGTCGCTTCACCGGCGGCGCATAGCCTTCGAAGGCCATCTTGGCCGCTTCCTTTTTCGCCTCTCCGATGAGATAATCCCGGTTGAAGACGATCCGGTCACAGGGTCCCAAAAACCCGATGGCCCTGGCATCGGCGGCCGACGTGGAGACCTTGGCCGTGGCAATGGTGGTGAAAACCGAAATGAAGAAGCGGCCCAGGTCCACATCGGTGACGGATTCCGGGATGCCGGAAATCACCTTCCGCCACAGGTTGAGACATCCGCCCCCGGCCGGAAGGAGTCCCACGCCGATTTCCACCAGGCCCATGTACAGATCCGCATGGGCCACGATCCGGTCGGCGGCGAGGCAGATTTCGCACCCTCCGCCCAAGGTCAGTCCGTACGGGGCCGCGATGACGGGAAAAGGCGCGTATTTGGCCCTCTGGAGCACGTCCTGGAGCCTTTTTACCATGTCTTCAATGACGTCCAGTTTTCCCTGAAGGGCCGCCTGGATCAAGAGGTAAAGATCCGCCCCGGCTGAAAACGCTCCCGGCATGCCCCCGGCCTGGTTTCCGATGACCAGGCCCACGCCGTTTTGATCCACATGATCGAGGCTGAAGTGCAACATCTCGATGGTCTCATCGTTGATGGCATTCATCTTGGTGTGGAACTCGCAGCAGAAAACGCCGTCTCCCAGGTCCACGAGGGATGCCGAAGGGCAGGAACGGACGGTCTGTCCCGAGGCCTTGAGGTGCTTCAGAGAGACGATGCTGGGACTGACCTGAACCGGCCGGTAGCTGCTTGTGGAAAAATCGTAATATTCAAGGTGGTCGTCCACGAAGCGGTAGAAGGTTTCGGCCCCGCTTTGAAGCATCTTTTTGATCTTTTCCGGAACGGCAAAACCTTCCGCCTCCATCCTTTCTACAGAATCCGCAAGGCCCACGGCATCCCATTGTTCGAAGGGGCCCATCTCGAAATTAAACCCCCATTTCATGGCGTTGTCGATTTCCACGATGCTGTCCGCGATTTCCGGGATGCGGTTGGCCGCGTAAATCCACCCGCTGGCCACCACCTTCCAGGCAAAGCGGGCCCCGGCATCGTCTCCGTAAAGGATGGCCTTCATCTTTTCAGGAAGGGTCCGGGCCTTTTTCGCCTCGGCAAGGCAGGGGAATGCAGGGGGCTCGAATTCGGTATATTCAAAGGTTTCGGGATCTAATACCTTGATGACCTTCTTCCCGTCGGGTTTTTTTTCGGTTTTGTAAAAACCGGCTTGGGTTTTGGCGCCAAAGAGCTTGCGGCGGATCATCTCCCGGACGAACTCCGGAAGGACATAGCTTTCCCGGTCTTCGTCGTCTCGGACCATTTCATAGGTGTTTTTGGCGATGTGCCCCACGGTATCGATGCCCACCATGTCCAAAAGCCGGAAAAGCGCGGTCTTGGGCCGTCCCAGGGGCGGGCCGAAGAGGGCGTCCACCTCATGGATCAAGAGGCCTTCTTGGACCATGAGGTGGAGGGCCTTGAGGAGATCGTGGACCCCGATCCGGTTGCCCACAAAGTTGGGCGTATCTTTGGCCCACACGATCCCTTTTCCCAGGACCCGCTCCCCGAAATCCGATACAAATGTCAGAATTTCCGGCAGGGTGGTCTCACCGGGGATAATCTCCAGAAGCTTCATGTAGCGGACCGGGTTGAAAAAGTGGGTTCCCAAAAAGTGGGTCTTGAAGGCTTGCCCGAACCCCTCGGTGAGGGCCTTCAGGGGGATTCCCGAGGTGTTGGTGGAGACGATGGCATCCGGATGTTTCACCCCTTCGATGCGCTGGAACAGGGCCCTTTTGATCTTGAGGTTTTCCACCACCACCTCGATGATCCAGTCGCACTCGGAAAGTCTTTGGAAGTCGTCTTCCAGGTTCCCGATGCGGATTCGATCCGCGTCTTTTCGCGTCAAAAAGAGCGGCGGTTTGGACCGAAGCGCCGCCTGGAGTCCGGATTGGACCACGCGGTTTTTGGCTTTCGGATCCTCTTTTTCCGATTCCTTCAGATCCGGCGGGACGATATCCAGAAGGAGGGTTTGGATGCCGGCGCCGGCAAAAAGCGCGGCAATACCGCCCCCCATGATTCCCGAACCGATGACGCCAACCTGCCTGATTCTTCTCATCTTGAATATCCTCCTTCGAACGGGTGAACGGCCCCTGGCAAACCAAATGAATGAATACTCATTCATTTATCAGGGACCATCCGTCCCTGTCAAGGGAAAAACGGGCCCCTGAGGGCCTGGAACTTTTAAGCGAGCCCGTTCCCGCCGCAAGCAGCGGGGAAGCTTCCATGCTTGCAATCCCCGATTGACGCCGCAGGTGGAAATCCATCCATGGTTTGGTGCCGGGCTCCGGCCGGCGGACAGCGTTTAACCCGGGTGATGTCGGGGGGCATTAAAGATCCATTTCTTGAGGATGTCCAGCACGAGTTCCCGCCGGATGGGTTTGTTTAAAAACGCGTTGAACCCCGCGCTTTTGCATCTTTGGGCATCCCGCTCCATGAAAGAGGAAAGCGCGAGCAACGGCATGTCGGAAAAAGATTCCCCGGATCTTCTTATGGCCACCGCCGGATCGTAGCCGGAAAGGCCGGGCATCTGGATGTCGGATATCAACATATCGAAGGGCTTCTTGGATCGAAGGGCCTCCTTGAGTCTGTCCAGGACACGGTCCGGATGCGACTCGGCCTGGACTTCCATGCGGGCCATATGGAAAGCCCCAGGCCCGTTCCCCCGTATTTCCGGGTCAAGGAACCGTCGGCCTGATGAAAGACTTCGAAGATGGTGGAAAGCTTTTCTTTTGCAATCCCGATGCCGGTGTCCCGCACCGTTGCATGCAGCTTGACCCGGCCGTCGGTTTCTTCATCCACATCCAGGGCGGGTTCGATTTCCCCGGATTCGGTGAATTTGGCGGCGTTTCCCATGAGGTTCGTAAGGACCTGGCGCAAGCGTCCCGGATCGCCCGCCACCGATGCCGGGACATCGTCGGCAATCCGGCACAGGATTTCCACGGGTTTGAATCCCATCCGGGGCCGGATCACCTCACAGACGTCATAGACCAACAGCTCGGGATCGAAGTCGACGGCCTCCATCTCCAGTTCCCCGGCTTCGATCTTCGAAAAGTCCAGGATGTCGTTGATCAGAGCAAGCAGTGCTTCCCCGCTTTTCAGGACGGTTTTGGCGAAATCGGTTTGGGTGGCGTCGCGTTTGGTCTCCAGAAGCATTTCAGTAAATCCGATCACGGCATTCAGGGGGGTGCGGATTTCATGGCTCATGTTGGCCAGAAATTGAGACTTGGCCTGGGAGGCGGATTCCGCTTCTTCCTTGGCCCGCCGGAGGGCCTCTTCGTATTGCTTTCGGGCCGTGATGTCTTCCACCATGCCCTCGAAATAAAGGATCTTCCCCGATGCATCCTTCACCGTATGGGCGCTGACGGACCCCCAGAAGGCCGTGCCGTTCCTGCGCCTCAGTGTTCATTCAGTGTCTCCTTTTGAATGTGGCGAAAGGAAACGCCATACCCCCGGCGCTTGGAAGTATCTGCTTAAAGAAAGACCCTTTCCCCCCGCCAGCTAGAATGCAGATAACACAGACCGCGCCGAATCACAACAAAACTCAAGTACTTTACAAGTCTCTTTCGATGTGGAATAATTTTTCAGGTCCGCAATCGTTGCCCCCCATCGAAAAGGAACCGGAAAAGCATGGCCGACATCCATGACATCGTCTTGATCCATTTGGAAGACAAACCCATTTCCTTTGCCCGGATTGAACGGATCGATCCGGACGTCAAGCCCGGATGGTTCCGCCTCAAACTCTTCATCCTTCAGGTGCCCCTGCAGAGTGTCACCTGGATCCTCCGCAGAGCCTATATCGACGGCGCTGAATTCACCATGTCCGGAAAGCGGATGCGGCTTGAACGGGTGGTTTGTCCTGAAGAAGAGGCGCCTTCTGCAGACAAGTCGCCCGGGCGCGCTCCGGGAAAAGAGGAAAAAAAAGGAGCCGCCCGGGTCATCGACATGAAGTCCCTTCGAAAAAAGCGATGAAAAATGGTTTCGGACAACGGGTGCTTTCCGCGTCTCGAAGGACGGATATCCCGGCCTTTTACATGGACTGGTTCATGGCGTGCATAAAGAGAAAGTACTTCGAGACGGTCAACCCTTACAACGGCCGGAAATCGGTGGTTCCGGCCTCCCCCGAGACGGTCCACACCATTGTTTTCTGGTCCAAAGACTTCGCCCCCTTTCTTTCCGGAAGATACGGAGAGCGGCTCATCGGGATGGGATTTCATCTTTTCTTCAATTTCACCGTCAATTCGGAAGTCTTGCTTTTGGAACCCCGGGTCCCCCCTTTGAAGAGGCGCTTGCAGCAACTGGAGGCCCTGTGTGCGCGGTTTGGTCCCGAATGTGTCACCTGGCGGTTTGATCCCATTTGCTGGTTTTCAACCGGGGGCTCCGTCATACAAAACAACCTGTGCGATTTTGAAAAGATTGCCGATCATGCGGCAGGAATCGGGATTCGACGGTGTATCACCAGTTTCATGGATATGTATCCAAAAATCAGGAAAAGAACGGAGAAAGAAGGCGTTCGGAAGGCCGGTTTCGCGTTCGTAGATCCGCCTGTCAAAGAGAAGATCGCGGTGCTGTTGCGCATGGAAGGGATCCTTGCAGGCTCGGACATCGCGCTTTTTACGTGTTGCGAAAAAAAAATCCTGGAGCTGTTGCCTCCGGAGTCCCGCATCCGGAACGCCTCCTGCATTCCCAACGAGCTGCTCATGGCCCTTTTCGGAGGCCGCCTTTCCACCAGGCGCGATTCCGGTCAACGGATCCGCGCGGGGTGCGGATGCAGGGTCTCCACGGATGTGGGATCCTACCGGGAACATCCCTGTTTCCACGGGTGCCTCTTTTGTTACGCCAACCCCGTCTAAATTCCAGGCCTCCCGCTTGCGGCAATGAGATTCCGCCCGTGGAACAACGGGAACGGGAATGGGGCCGCCGAGGAAGGCGGGTGGAATCCCCCGGGCCTCCGGGCGCCACAGATGCCTGGGAAGGAGCGGCATCTTGAACCCCTCCCGCCTCGAAAAGAATGCCATGAAACCTGAGATGGCCGGCCGATGGCGCATCGGAGCCGTACCCCTGGAAAACCCTTTTATCCTGGCGCCCCTTGCAGGGATTTCCAACCTCCCTTTCCGTCTGATCGCCAAGGAAGCCGGATGCGCCCTGGTCTGTTCCGAGATGATCAGCGCCCATGGATTGGTCCGGAAAATGCGGCGGACACTGGCCCTGATGCGAAGCGATGCAAAGGAAAGGCCCCTTTCCGTCCAGATCTTCGGAGCCGATCCTGCGGTCATGGCCCAAGCCGCCCGGGTGGTGGAAGACATGAACGCCGACATCTTAGACATCAATTTTGGGTGCGCCGTGAAAAAGGTGGTCAAGACCGGTGCCGGCGTGGCCTTGATGCAGGATCCCGAGCGGGCGGAGGCGGTGCTTCGGGCGGTCCGGGACGCGGTTCGGATCCCGCTGACCCTCAAGATCCGTTCGGGTTGGGATGGAAGCGGCGCCCAGGCCCTTCAAATCGCCGCCGTCGCCGAAGCTTGCGGGGTGGATGCCATCACCGTGCACCCCAGGACGGCCTCCCAGGGGTTCCGGGGCCGGGCAGACTGGTCCGTCATCCGTGCCGTGAAGGCGCGCCTTTCCATCCCGGTGATCGGAAACGGGGATGTCTTTTCGGCCCGAGACGCCCTGGCGATGATGGCGTTTTCGGGCTGTGATGCGGTCATGATCGGAAGGGGCGCCGTCGGGAATCCCTGGATTTTCTCCCAGTGCCTGGCCCTTTTTCAGGGAAGGCGCCCTCCGGAGGTCTCCATGGCGGCCCGGATGGCCGCCATGGAGCGGTACGCAAAGGCCATGATCGCCCACCTGAGCGAAAAACAGGCGTGTCCCATGCTCAGGAGTCGCCTGGGTTGGTTCGTCAAGGGGATGCCCCATGCCGGCCGGTTCAGGGAGGCCATCAAGGGCATCTCATCGGAAGCAGACGCCATGAAGGCGATTCGATCCCTCGGCGGCCGGCCCGTGTCGTCTCTGCCCTGAATGGCCTTCAGGCCGTTTTGTTAAACTTTGAAGGTCCCTTCCCAAAAGAGGTCTTGAGCCGATTCTAGGGAATGCCGACGGCGCTTCCCGCCGCAAAGGGGCCGCCGGAGACGACCACCGCCTCGGCGGTATCGGGATGCACGGCGGTGATCTGGATCCGGCCCTTGGGCTTTCCCGGAAGGATGAAGCGCTGGCCCTCGATGCCTTGGATGACGGTCCCCGGATCAAAGACGGTCAAGACCATCCCGGTCTTCAAACCCACCCGTTTTCCGGAAGAAAGGCGTACGGTGTCTCCCTGCACACGGGTGACATAGCCCCGCCACGGAAGATCGTTTAACGCCTCACCGATGGCTTCACCCATCTCTTCAGCCGTTTGCTGCAACGCCTTCCGGACCTGGGGGGCGGTAAAATTTTTTCCGGAGCGGATCTTGTCATAAAGGATTTTGTCGATGGCAGTTTCGAAGTAAAAATCCTTCGAGACGATCTTGGTTGCTGTCAGGGTGTCGAAGACCTCGGCATCGGCATGGGCCTGGAGAAGGGGACGGCTCCCCTTGAACCAGAGGATACCGCGCCGATCCATCCGGGCCTTGATGCTTTCGACATGGACAGCGGCAACGGCATTGAACCCCCGCCGCCTTCCCGCTTTGCTCAGGAGGTAAGCATTGAGGGCGCCGTTTGCCGTCCGGAAAGCCGAAAGGGTATTGTCCGGCCCGAAAAGGGGGGTTCCGCTTTCCAGCAAGACAGCCGAACAGTTGCGCCGGATGGCCACAGACAGGGGTTTTTTAAATTGGGTTTTCAGGATCTTCGGCTCGAGTCCGGTTCGGTTTTCAATGGGCAACAGGGCCAGGCGGATTCTGAGCGTTGCAGATCGAGGG
>JALVQN010000142.1 GCA_027025555.1 Desulfobacterales bacterium | reverse complement strand
CGGCAGCGTTTTGGGGGCACTAAAGATGCGCTGCGGGGCATTTTTGAATACATTGAAGTTTTTTATAACCGCCAGAGAAAACATTCTACACTGGATTACCTTTCTCCGGCACAATATGAACATATTATGAAATCAGCAGTTTGCTTTTAACAGTGTCTACTTTTTTGGGGAAAATCCAATGCGCGATTCAATTTTTTTATGTATCGGCAAACCGTCTGAAAGAAGCTTGGGGCGCTACTGTTAAAAGACTGTTTTGGATAAAAATAAAAGGTGAAAGAACTTTACAGGTATGGTTATACATTTTTTATAACGCAAGTATGATTTTCTTTTTCATCGGCATTTTTTTATTTGTAGTATTTGCGGTCAATAATTATTCAAAATTGTTGGTGCTGTAATTTAACATCGATATGCCCTTCGGTTGTCAAGGAAAAAAATTCCTTAACAGATCGGAAAGTCATGGATAGAAGAATCTCCGTCTTTGGATCCGATTTATTGATGAGCGATCTTCGGGTTCCGGCTTTTGTCTTCAGCCAAGGGCGTCAAGCGCATATCTAATGCGCCTGCACCAAACATCTATCGGGATTGGCGGATCGGCCAAAGGGTTCTTTGAAAATCGGCGTGCTGCCATCTGGCGGCTTCAGAATAGAAACCATCTAAAAAACATTCATCAAGTGGCTCTGAGATATAGCTCATAACTATCTTTAATTATTGGTAATAAATCTAGTCATTACATCGTGAATATGTACTATCATCAGGATGGACATTTACAAACGAGCAAACGAATTTGTGATGGAGAAGTATTTATGCCCAAGCGGATTCTAATCTTGGGAGCAACCGGCATGTTGGGTCAACCGGTTGTTCACAGCCTGGTTAAAATGGGAAACCGGGTGCGCGTATTGGCGCGCAACAGGGAAAAAGCCTTCCGAATGTTCGGCAACGGGCCGGAAATAATCAAAGGGGATGCTTTAAACAAGGAGGATATTCAAGCGGCAATGGCCGGGTGTGACGGCGTGCATGTGAGTCTGCCCCAACGATCCGAGTTGACAGCCATGCAGCATGTCATTAGTATCGGAAAGAGCGTCGGGACACAGCGCATAACCTACATTTCCGCCACGACGGTGTGTGAAGAAAACCGCTGGTTTGGCTTGGTTGATGTAAAAATGCGCACCGAGGCGATTTTGCGCTCAAGCGGAATCGCCCATATCGTTTTCTGTCCCACGTGGGCGATGGAAACGCTTCACAACTTCATCCGTGGAAATCGGGCGGTGCTAATTCTCGGCAAGAATCCACCTCCCTTGCATTTCGTTGCGGCAGCGGATCTGGGACGCATGGTGGCCACCGCCTATGCAGATGATCGTGCCCTGGGTAAAAGGTTGTTTGTTCATGGACCCGAAAGCATGACCTTTCCTGAAGCCTTCGACCGCTTTGTCAAAGCCTGCTACCCTGATCGAAAAGTCACCAAGATGCCGCTGTGGCGGGCACGATTGGTTGCGAAACTGACCGGACGGGCGGAATTGGCCGAGGCAACGCAATTGATCGCCTATTTTGACAAGGTCGGCGAGCTGGGGGACCCCTCCGAAGCGAATAAACTTTTGGGAGCCCCGTCAATCACCCTGGATGAGTGGATCAAGAGCACCGGAACCCTCCTTTTAAATCAAAAAGAAGCTTGGCGGGGTCCGGACACTTTGTGAAAGAACGAATGTATAAAAGCAACGACCGCTCAGCCACGGGTCCTCATGGACCGAGAGATTTATTTGAACCAAAGTACGGATCCGTTTGACTTGCAAAATGGAGGTCAATCATGGAAAAGGCCCAGACTTTTTTGCCGAAAAAAATTTTATGCCCCATGGATTTCAGTGAATTGTCCGACCTGGCTTTAAAGTATGCGGTTTTGGGAGCGCGTGAGTTTGACGCGGAGCTGATGGTGCTCCATGCCCATTTTTTCGAGCTTCCAAAATATTTCACGCCCCAAAATGCAAAGGCGTTGTTTGCCGACTTACAAGCGGTTGAAAAAAAGATCCTGAATTCTCTTAAGCGACACGTCCGTGAAATCCTGGGATCCATGCCCGATGATATCAAATTGGATTTCAGGGTCCTGGATCATCATCCCGTAGAATCCATCATGACTTCAATCAAAAAAGAAGCGTGTGATCTGATCGTTATGGGTACCCATGGCTTGAGGGGCATTAAGCGGTTTTTAATGGGATCGATCACCGAAAGTGTTGTCAGAGAATCCACCGTGCCCGTTTTTACGATCCGGCAGAAAATACACGATTTCATCGATGTCCAACAACCTGAAATGACGCCTAAGATCAAACGGGTCTTGTGCCCCTGGGATCTGAATCCGACTTCCCGTCTGGCCTTTGATGTGGCGGTATCCGTGGCCGCGCGGTTCAACGCCGGATTGACCCTGTTGCACATTCAGGAAGACGCTGAGGGCGCGGATATAGACGCAATCCAGGATCGAATTGAAAGCCTGGCAGGAGACATCCACAATCAGCCCTGTCCCATTGAGATCAAAATGCGGCGGGGAAACAGCGCCGAGCAGATCGTCAAACACGCCCTTGAGCATGAAGAAGATATGATTGTATTGGGTGCTGTGCATAAGTCCTTTTTAGAAGACACATTCTTGGGAAGAACCACGGAACTGGTGATGCGGCATGCGCCGGTACCTGTCTTGATAACACCGATTCATCCGCACCTTTAAAGGAATCCTGGAAGATGGCCTTCCATGGCTCATCATGTAGCGATGATGCAAGCGTTAAGCCTTAATGAAAGGAGGCCCGTCATGGCTAAATTTCTATTCATCTTGAGTCAGGATGACAACGAAAAGGCGACCCGGTGCTTTCAGTTCGCCAAGGTCGCCCATTCAAAAGGACATGACGTCCGGCTTTTCATGATTGACGGCGGGGTCTTGTGGGCGGACAAGGAAAGAGACTTTACACAAAAGACAGGGACCGGGGATTGTCCGAACGATTATTGGCCGTATTTGGTGGAAAACGAGGTGCCCACCGGGGTCTGAATCCCCTGCGCCAAGAATCGTCAGGTTGACGAAACAAAGTTCTTTTCAAACATGGCGTTGGAGGGTGCGCCCCGTTTGATCGATTTGGCCGCGGAGGCCAAGGTGTTTAATTTTTAAACCGCGCCCCTTTCAACGGCGAAGGCGCCGGATATTCCCCGACAGGCCTTTTTAAAGCGCCTTTGACGGATTTCCGGTGCCGCCTACTCCTTCACCAGGGACATCTCGCCGCTGACTTTGAAAAAATCGTAAGGGCCTTCGAGACGCAAAGCGCCGCCGGTGCGGACCAACCTCAGTCGCAGCCACCGGCCTCCCTTCCAGCGGGCCACCAATTCATTTCCTTCGACTTTTCCCTGAAAGGGATAACTTTTCCGTTTTCCCTTGCCGAAGAAATGAACGAAACGGCCTTTCAGGCTGTCATCGAAGATCACCAACTGAACGGACTCCACATGACGGCCGGGGTGTTGGATGTCCCCGTAGACGGAGGCGGTGGCCTTTCCGTGCCATGTCCCCACCAGTTCATGGCGTGACAGGGGCAACGGCGGACTGACGGCTGTCGGAGCGCAGGCGAAAAAGAGGGAAACGAACCCCAGGATCACCCACCGGTGCGGAGCCAAGGATCGAAAATCGGGCATAGGCCCTCCTTCCCGAACAACCAGCGACTTCAGTTTTTGATTTTCCACGACCCGTCGGGCTGTCGGCAGGCCGTCCCGTAAGCCTTTTCTTCCTTTCCGCCGATGACGATGGTCTGCTGGTATTCCCGGCAGTACGCCTCTTCCTTGACGATGACGACGCGTCCGGAATGCCCGGTTTCAGGGTTGTACCATTGATGGCCTTCGCCCACCTTGGAACTCTGGACGGATTCGGTGATGATGGAGGAATGGACCCGCTTTTCCTCTGCATTGAGCTGGTCGTACATCCGGCCCAATTGGGATCCGACCAGGCCGCCCACGACCATTCCCACACCTGTGCCCAGGGCTCTGGCCGAACTGTCGCCGCCCACCGTATGCCCGATGATGGCCCCCACCAGGATCCCGGTAAGCGTCCCCACGGTTTCCCCGCCCCGGTTTCCCGGCGCACACGAAAGGGTCGCCGCCAGCATCGCCAAAATGCATAGCATGGAAATTTTTTTCATTTTTTAAGCTCCTTTCCTGTCCCTTCCATTTGAAGGCAACAACGGTCCTGTCCCTTTCCTCCCGGCTTGGCCTATCGTATCGGTCCCGTTCCGGAAAAGCAACCGATTCCTTTTTCCGTAAATCCTCGTCATGTCTTGGGAGGATTAAAATAGCCGAAGCGAACCTCCGGAAAACGGCTTCTGATCCTTTCCAGCAAACGGGACATCCCCATGGGATCCCCCTGGGAGGCCGTCCGATTCATGGCCTCCAGGTAGCGCATGGGATCGTAATTGAGATTCCGCCATTGGATCATGTGAACAGGACGGGCCTTCAAGAACCGGAACAGGGCGCGCCTCTCTTGGGGAGTGTCGGTAAAACCGGGGAGGTTCAGGTAGTTGATGGAGACAAATTTGTTCATTTCGAGGCCGGTTTCCACGGTCTTGAGCACATCTGAAAAGGCATAACCCCTGGGTCTGAAATAGGCCTCGTAACAGGGCCGCCTCATGCTGTTCATGCTGACCCGGACGGTGTCGAGCCCGGCTTCGAAGAGGGCCCGCACCACCGACGGCATGCTGCCGTTGGTGTTGAGATGAAGGGTCCCTGCATCCGTTTCAGCACGGATCTTCCGTACGGCCGCCTCGAGGACGCCCGCCGCCGTAAGAGGTTCCCCTTCACATCCCTGGCCGAAGCTGACCACCGCCTTTGGAACCCGGCGGATATGGAAAAGGGCCACCGCCGCAATCTCCTGGGGGGAAGGCGTAAAGGCGATCCGCTCCTGGCTGCAGGGAATATCCCCTTTTTCCTGAAGGGAAATGCATCCCAGGCATCGGGCGTTGCACTGTCTGGCGGTGGGCAAGGGGGCTTCGTAGCGTCCCAGGAAAAAGTTCTTTCCGGCCGGACATCCATAGACCCGGGCACAGTGTTCCAGGTGACGTGCCAGCCGGTTGTCCGGCAAGGCCTTCCGCACGGTCCTGATGCCCTGCGCCACGGCCTCCGGCCGCATCCTGCGAAGGTCCTGGCGGGGCTCCCGGTCCACGCAAAGGGCGGCGGAGCGGAACCGCCCCCGATGCCATCCCACCGCCCCATAGGAAAAAAGCGGCAGGATCCGGGCGCCGGGCGCTTCCCGGTAGGCGCACACTTGGGTGATCACGTGTCCCGGCGCATTGAAAACGGCCACCGGATGGACCGGTTCACCCGGGGCATGGGGGTTTTCCTTCAAGGCCTCCATGCGCCCTTGCTCCAGGTTGTAGACCACCGGCCTTCGATCCGGAAGATACATGAGCTCCGAACCATAGGGCATGGGAATCGTCGCCGGCACGGTCAGGGGTTCCAAGCGCCCGGCCGACATCCCCACGGCCCGGTATTTCTCCAGTTCGAAGATGCGGCCGGCGGCATCGGCCACCACGGCTTTCAATAGGGCAGGAGGCATTTCAGAAAAAAAGACCGCCTTGCACCACGCGGTGAAGGAACCGATTTCGATCGCTCACGGCGCGTCTCCCGCCTGCGGGCGGCACCTTACTTGATTTTTCCCAGGATGGCGCCCGCGATGGTGTTTTTCTGGATCTCCCGGGTCCCCTCATAGATTTCGGTGATCCTGGCGTCCCGGTAAAAGCGTTCCACTTCGTATTCGGTCATGTACCCGTACCCGCCCAAAAGCTGGATGGCCTCGTCCGCCACTTCCACGGCCGTGCGTCCCGCATACATCTTGGCCATGGAGGTGAGTTTGGGATCGATCCGGCCCTGGTCGAAGTTCCAGGCCGCCTTATACGTGATCAGCCGCGCCAGTTCGATCTTGGTGGCCATGTCGGCCAACTTGTGTTGGGTCACCTGGAACCGGGCGATCTTTTTCCCGAACTGCTCCCGGTTTTTCACATAGTCCAGGGCCCGGTCATAGGCGCCTTGCGCAATCCCCAGGGCCTGGGCGGCAATCAGGATCCGGCTTTCATCAAAAAACTCCAGGACCTGGTAAAACCCCTTCCCTTCTTTTCCCACCAGGTGATCCAGGGGCACCCGGACATCCTTAAAGTTGACCTCTGCGGTGGCCATCATGTGAATCCCCATCTTGTCCCCCACGCTGGCGGTGGTGAGGCCTTCCCGGTCCCCCTCCACCAGGATCATGCTGATGCCGCGATAGGAGGGTGTGGCGTCGGGGTCGGTCTGACAAAGGACCGTGTAAAAGGAAGCCAGGCCGCCGTTGGTGATGAAGGTCTTGGTGCCGTTGATCACCCATGCGTCACCCTCCTTTGAGGCGGTGGTGTCCATGGCGGTGATGTCGGACCCATGGCCGGGTTCTGTGAAGGCGCCGCCGGAAAGCGCCTTTCCCTCCGCCACAGGCGGGAGATACTTCTCTTTCTGGGCATCGGTGCCGAAGCGCAAGATACACTCGGAGGCAAAACTGGCCAGGATCACGGCGCTGCCGATGCCGGAATCTCGCCTGCAAAAGGCTTCGGCAACGAGGATGTTCTCCAAAACGCCCAGGTCCTGGCCGGCGTAGGCTTCGGGAAAGTGCATGCCGATAAATCCAAGTTCCGCAGCCTGTTTCCAGATCTTTTCAGGAAATGCATGTTTTTTTTCCAGCTCCAGCGCGACTTCCTTGTCGAATTCCCCCTTGGCAAACTCATAGGCCGCCTTCTGGATTTCCCTCTGGGACTTGGTCAACTCAAAATTCATGATCGAAGCCTCCTTGCAGTGCGATGTGGATTGGAACGGTCTTTTGGGGCATCTCCCATCCGGTGTAACACAAAAACGCTACCATAGACCGTCATCCATTTCAAGCAGGCCCCGGGACCCCGGGCACCCTGGGGTTTCCATCCTTATCCAATGGGGGCTGTGCGATCTCGGCTTGGGGTGGCGGGCCCAAAAAGCTTCTTGACTGTTGCCCTGGACTTGCTTAATGAAGTTTTCATGTTTTGGAAACAGACGTTAAGGCCCGTGGCCTTCACTCCCATCATAGGAGCGTGACATCATGGCGTTTACCGTCGCTCTCGCCGGAAAAGGCGGCACCGGAAAGACCACCCTGGCCGGACTCCTCGTGAAGTATCTCATCAAGCACAACAAGACCCCCATCCTGGCGGTGGACGCGGATGCCAACGCCAACTTCAACGAAGTCCTGGGCGTGGAGGTCACCGGCACCCTGGGCGCCGCCCGGGAGGAAATGAAAAAGGGCCGGGTGCCTGCGGGCATGACCAAAGACGTTTTCATGTCCATGAAACTGGAAGAGACCCTGGTGGAAACGGAGAATTTCGATCTCATTGTCATGGGGCAGCCCGAAGGGCCGGGATGTTATTGCGCCGCCAACACGCTCCTTACCGGGTTTCTGGAAAAACTGACCCGGAACTATCCCTACATCGTCATGGACAACGAAGCCGGCATGGAACACATCAGCCGGTTGACAACGAAAAACGTGGATCTGTTGCTCATCGTCTCTGACACGTCCCGGAGGGGTCTGACGGCTGCCGCGCGCATCCACGCCCTGGCCGACGAATTGAACATCGGGGTGGGCAAAAGCTACCTCATCGTCAACCAGGCCAAAACCGGAGATGTGAGCGCTCTCATGGATTTTGTCCAAGACGACGGCCTGGAGCTGTTGGGAGCGGTTCCGGAAGACGACACCGTGTACGATTTTGATCTTCACGGCAAGCCCACCATCTTGCTTCCCGATGAAAATCCGGCCGTAACAGCCGCCTTTTCCTTGTTCGACAAAGTCATCCGATAGGCTTAAGGCAGCATTTTCCATGAAAAGAACCGGGTATCTTTACGACAGCAATTTCCTGCTCCACGAAACCAGCTCCTGGCATCCGGAAGTTCCGGAACGGTTGAAGGCCATCCATCAAGGCATTCAAAAGGACGGCCTGCTCGAGCGTCTGGTGCCCATCAAGGCCTCCCGGGCCGACATGCGATGGATCGAAACGGTTCACGAAAAGGCCTATATCGACCGTTTCAACGATGCCTGCGTGTCAGGAGTTCGCGTCTTCGACTCCCCGGACAATCAGATGTGCGATATGACGTTCGAAACCGCCCTCTTGGCTGCCGGAGGGGTGCTGAACGCCGCGGAAATGATCATGAAAGAGGCCATCGACAACGCCTTCTGTGCCGTCCGACCCCCGGGGCACCATGCCGAGCGGGCCGCGGCCATGGGATTTTGCTACTTCAACAACGTGGCCATCGCCGCGCGATACCTTCAAATCGAATGGAAAATTCAGCGTGTGGCCATCATCGACTTCGACGTGCACCACGGCAACGGCACCCAACACATCTTCGAAGAAGACGCCACCGTTTTTTACTATTCCATCCACGAGCATCCTTCCTTCGCCTACCCGGGGACCGGCCGAGACTTCGAAGAGGGGACCGGGAAAGGAAAGGGATTCACCAAGAACTCGCCCGTGCTTCCCGGACAGGGGGATGAGGCCTATCGCGCCTTTCTCCAAAGGGACCTGGTGCCGGCCATCGAAGCATTTGTCCCTGAAATAATCGTTGTTTCCGCCGGCTTCGACGCCCACGAGGAGGATGACATGTCGGGCATCCGCCTTTCCACGGAAGGCTTTTCGTGGATCATGGAACAGATCGTGTCTCTGGCCGAAACGTACACCCGGGGACGGCTCCTGTCCGTGCTGGAAGGCGGCTATGCACTGCATCGTCTGGGGGAGCTTGCCAGAAACCACGTCACCATCTTACTAGAGGGAGGAGCGGATGTTCGTTAGCAAATCCATGGCCAGAAAGGTCATTACCGTCACACCGGAAGACGGGATCCTGACCGCCAGAGAAAAGATGAAAACCCATCAGATCCGGCATCTTCCCGTGGTGGACCCGGAGGACCGATTGGTGGGCATCGTCACCGACCGGGACATCCGGAGCGCCATGCCGTCCATTGTTCTTGAAGACTACGACAGCCGGAAAGAGCGGGAAAAGCTGGCCAAGATCCGGGTGCACGAGATCATGACCCGAAATCCGGTCACGGTCCTTCCCACGCATACCCTCCAGGACGTTCTGATGCTCATCCAATCCACCCGGGTGGGCGCCCTGCCGGTGGTGGACGAAGACGGCCGGATCAAGGGGATCATCGGCGTACGGGATCTGATACGGGCCTTCATCAACGTGCTGGGCATCGGGGAGCCCGGAACCCTCCTTTGTATCCTTGTGGAGGATAAGATCGGCACCATGAAGCGCATTGTGGACGCCGTCACCGAAGAGCAGATTTCCATCGGGAGCATCCTGGTGGCCCGGTCCTGGGAAGAAGGAAAGCGGGCGGTGTTTCCCTATCTGCTGACGCAAAACGTCAGCCGGGTGAAGCAAAAATTCACCGATCTTGGCTTTACCCTCCTGGATCCCCTGGAATGGTATCTTGACCAGCTCCCCCCGGACGGAAGATAGGCCCACCGAGGCCGCCCAACCCTCTCCGGGGGCCCCTCCCTGCCCTTACGACGCTCTTTACATCTACTACCTGGAGGGCCCGGTGGATGGAGACGCCGTCTCCTCCCACCGGCACTTTCTGGGCAACTGGAAGGAGGGGCAAAGTACTTTTCTGTTCTTCTCACGGCCGGCCCCGGAAGCCGTGGAAGCCCTGCTTCAAAGCCGCCCGGCTGGGAAGCTCATCGACACCTTCCGTTTTGACTACGCCCAGTGGCAGGGAAACGCCGTCACCCCCTTCCAGGTGGGCGCAATCCGGGTGGTCCCATACTGGCATCAAGAAAAAGCGGGTGAAGGGGCTGTAAAAGAAGGGCATCTTCTCCTTTTGGATCCGGGCGTCGTCTTCGGCGCCGGCACCCACCCCACCACACGGGACGCCTTGAAGCTCATGGACTCCCTCTTTGAACACCACCGCCCCCGCACCGTCCTTGACCTGGGAACCGGGAGCGGCATCCTGGCGCTGGCTGCCGTGTTACTGGGATCAGAAAAGGTCCTTGCCGTGGATCTCAATCCTTTGGCCGCCCGCACGGCCGGGAAAAACATCCGAATCAACCGCATGGAAGAAAACATCCTCGCCATCCAGGGAGATGCAAAGGATTTTATTGACTGCCCGGCGGATCTCGTGATAGCCAACATCCATTACGATGTGATGCAACACCTGCTTCTCGCAAAGGGCCTGGGGCAAAAGAGATGGGTGATTCTGTCGGGATTGATGCGGAGCCAAGCGCGGGCCGCAACGGACGTCGTGGAGGGCCGGCGGTTTGACATCATCGAAACCCGGATCCATGAAGGAATCTGGTACACCTATCTTTTAAAAAAACGTGCCTGAGATGAGGAGGAGGACGCCCATATGCCCCCGGGGGTGAGACATGCAGATCAAATGCTGGGGTTCCCGCGGTTCGGTGCCGGTGTCCGGACCCGAATATCTCAAATACGGCGGTGACACCACCTGCCTGGAAATCCGGACGCGAAGCGGTCATATCCTCATCATCGATGCCGGAACCGGCATCCGCAGGCTGGGCGACAATTTGATTAAAGAAGAGCGATTCGAATACCACCTGCTCTTTACCCACTGCCATTGGGATCACATCATAGGGTTTCCCTTTTTCAAACCCCTCCTCTTCAAACACGCCCGCCTGATCTTCCACAGCGGCGCTTTTCCCAAAAGCTTTCCCCAGAAATTGCTTTTCCGCATCATGGGCCCGCCCAACTTCCCCTTGAAGGTCTCGGACATCGAGGCGGAAAGGGTCTTCGTGGAGGACCCGTCGAAAACCTTTGAAATCGGATCCGTGGCGATCACCCCCATCGCACTGAACCACCCCAACACGGGATACGGCTATAAGCTGGAGGAAGACGGAAAACGTTTCGTGTTCCTCACGGACAACGAGCTGGGACACATGCATCCCCATGGACTCGTCCCCTCGGCGTACCGGGCCTTCTCCGAAGGGGCGGATCTTCTCCTCCACGACGCCGAATACACGCCCCGGGAGTACCACAGTACCGTCTGTTGGGGGCATTCCTCTTACCGGGACGTCCTCGAGCTGGCCCTGGAGGCCGGAGTCGGGACCCTGGGGCTCTTTCATCTGAACCGGGACCGTACGGATTCGGACATGGATCGAATCGTCAGAGACTGCCGGAAGACAATCACCCAACGCCGCCACCGTCTCAAGTGTCTGGCCGTGGCGTGCGGCACCCGGTTTGAACTTTAAAAGGGAAAAGATTTTCATGGAAGATCTGATCCAACAAGCGGCAAAGGATCTGGCCTCCTGTAAAGAGGCCGCGGCCCTCACCGGTGCAGGGATTTCGGTGGAAAGCAACATTCCGCCTTTTCGGGGAAAGGGCGGGATCTGGGAGAAATTCGATCCCATGGAATACGCGCACATCGATGCCTTCATGAACGACCCCGCCAAGGTCTGGAACGCCCTGCTCAAGGACATGAAAGCCATCATCGACCAGGCGAAACCCAATGCCGGTCACCTGGGACTCGCCCGCCTGGAAACGCTGGGCAAACTAAAGACAGTGATCACCCAGAACGTGGACGGGTTGCACCAGCTGGCGGGCAACACCGATGTCATTGAGTTTCACGGCAACTTCGCCTGGCACTTCTGCATCGCCTGCAAAGGGCGCATCAGGACCGAGGAGATGACCCTTTCCGAAATCCCCCCAAGATGCGCCTGCGGCGGCATCTACCGGCCCGACTGTGTCTTTTTCGGCGAAATGATCCCGGCCCAGGCCCTGTGGCGGTCCCGTCAGGCCGCCGCCGCCTGTGATCTCATGCTGGTCATCGGCACCTCGGCAGTGGTTCAGCCCGCAGCCCTCATGCCCGTCATCGCCAAGGAGGCCGGGGCCAAGGTCATCGAAATCAATCCGGAGCCCACACCGCTGACCGGGGAGATCAGCGACTACCTGATCCAGGGCAAGGCCGGGAAGACGCTTTCCGCCATCCTGGCGGAACTTGAACGCCTGCTCCAGAGGCCATGAG
>JALVQN010000141.1 GCA_027025555.1 Desulfobacterales bacterium | reverse complement strand
CGGGAACCTTTTGAGGGATCTTCTTTTTATCTGAAACTTCGGGACGTTTTAGGGCCGTTTGGCTTGGCGCCGGACCTTTTCCCGATGCAGGCAGGGAGACAAGACTCACGTTGACCACGGAGGGAGACCATCTTCTGGCCGGGGTGAGGTGCGGTGCCAAAAGCAGCCCCACAAAAAGGGCCGCGTGACATGCCAACGACAGGACCGATGTCCAGAGAAACTGGCGTCGCTGACCCTTTTCGTGACCCAAAAAGTAAGGCCGGTTGGAGGGTCCCTCTTTCATCACCGCTTGGTACGGTCTTTGGACCGTTTTTTGTCCTGTTTGACCGGTTCCGTCACCATCCCCAGCTTTTCCACGCCGGCCCCTTTGATCTCGGACATGACCTGAACCACCCATCCGTAAGGAATCGATTTGTCCGCCCGGAGATAGACTTCCCGGTCCGTCCGGTTCTCAAGGATTTTGGCCAGTTTTTCCCTGAGAAAATCGATCTTCACTTCGAAATCATTGATAAAGATCCGCTGCCGGGCATCGAGGGTGATGACCAGGTGCTCCTTTTCAGAGGAAATGGGATCCAGGTTGGCCTCCGGAAGGGAGACATTGGCCCCGTGGATCATCATGGGCGCCGTGACCATAAAAATGATCAACAACACCAGCATCACGTCCACAAAAGGGGTTACATTGATTTCGGAGAGAAGTCCCTTGTCCCTGCCGCCCCCCATCATTGCTCCCGCTCCTTGGTGCGCATGAGATCGCGTTCCACGATGTTTAAAAAATCCGCGGAAAAGCTGTCCAGTTCGGATTCCAGGATCCGGATCTTATGCATGAAATAATTGAAGGCGATGACCGCCGGAATGGCCACGGCCAGTCCCGCGGCGGTGGCCACAAGCGCTTCTGAAATGCCCGGCGCCACCACGGCAAGGCTGGCAGAGCCTTTCAGGCCGATTCCATGGAAAGACCCCATGATGCCCCACACCGTCCCGAAAAGCCCGATGAAAGGGGTCGTGTTTCCTGTGGTGGCCAAGAAAGGCACCATCTGGGTCATCCGCGTGGTTTCCGTGGTCACGCCCCGTCTCAGGGCCCGTTTGACGTTATCGATGCCCAGGATCCGGGCGTCCAGGGAGGCGGCGTCCGCGCCCTTTTCCTGGGCGGTCCCCGATTGCACGATCCTTTTCAACTCCGTATATCCGATCCGAAAGAGCCGGGCCACAGGGCTTCCCTGCAAGGACTTGGCCTTTGAGAAGGCTTCCGAAAAATCCCGGCTTTTCCAGAAATAGTCAATAAAAACGGCCGATTCCTTGAAAGCCCGCCGGATGAACCGATACTTGACAATGATGATGGCCCAGGAGGTCACCGAAAAAAATAAAAGGAGCAGGAGCACCAACTGCACCATGAAACTGGCATGCCCGATCATGTAGAGGATATCGATATCACTTGAAACCATGGACGCTCCTTGGAATCGCTTCAGGGTCAAGTTCATGCCCGGAAGCTTCACCTTGCCCCATCCGCAAAAATGGGGGCGTGTCGATTAAAAAACACAATATATTGTATGCCGCAAGGCGTCTTCTAACTATATGAACTCCTTCATCCTGTCAAGGATTTATCCTTGATTCGAACCGGAAAAACTATATCATATGTAAAACTTCTGACAAAAAGGCTTTTTAAAGGATGCTTCATCATGGATGCCGTCGGTGATCTGCTCTTTGAAGCCGCCATGTTGAAAAAAATTCCCCGCTCCGGCTACCAGTTTTTGGGGGCAGGAAAAGAATCCGTGGCGGAACATGTCTTTATCACGACCTTCATCGCTTTTGTGATCTCCCAGATGCGTCCCGAGATCGACGCATCCCGCCTTGTCACCATGTGCCTGGTGCATGATCTTTTGGAGGCGCAAACCGGAGATCTCAACCATGTCCAGAAAAAATACGTCACCTCTGATGAAAAAAAGGCCCTGGCGGATGCCGTCACGGGGCTCCCCTTCGGGGATACCCTGGCAGGGCTTGTCCGGGAATTCACCGAAGGCCGCACCGAGGAAGCCAAGCTTGCCCGGGATGCGGATCAACTCGCCTTCTTGATGGATCTCAAGGCCCTGGCGGACATGGGACACCAAAGCTCAAAAAAATGGATCCCCTTTGTCAAAGACCGGATTCAAAGCCCCATCGGAAAAGAAATTGCAGAAACCCTCATGGCCACGGATCAGGACCGCTGGTGGTTCCGGAAGCTTTCCGCAAATGGTACGGGTTGACCCCGTGTCCTCTCACCAGTCTTTACCCACAACGATCCCCATAACATCAAGCGGGAAAATCCCTTGGCTCCCCAAAGGCTTTTTGTCATCCATCACGGTGCACTGGGCGACCTGGTGACAAGCTTTCCTCTGTTTTCGGCCCTGAATGCAGCGGGTTTCGAGATCCACCTGCTGTGCCAGGGACACCTGGGCGCTCTGGCCCGATCCCTGGGCCTGGTCCGAAGGGCCTATGCCCTGGAATCGGCGCGATTTGCCTCCCTCTTTCAAGAATCGCCCGAAGAAAGTGCAAAAGAAGCGATTTGCGCCTGTGATGCGGTCCTTGCCGTCACCGCCTCGGACACCCTGACTGTCGGGATTTCCCGGTTTTTCAAAAGGCCCATCCATCGTATTTTGCCGCGCCCCACACCCGACACGCGTGTGCATGTGACACGTCATCTTCTTTCTTCCTGTGCCGAGATCGGCCTCATCGCCCCTTTGAAAAGGACACCGCCCCCGGCCCTCGGCGCCATGGACCATGCCGGGGGCCGGAATGCATGCATCTGGATCCATCCGGGAGCGGGAAGCCCCATGAAGCGGTGGCCCCTGGAGCGTTTCATGGAAACGGCTCTTTTGCTTCGAAAGAGCGGCTGGAAGGCCGCCTTTCTCCTGGGCCCGGCCGAGCGTTGCCTGGAGCCGGTCCTTGCCGGGGCCGCCCCCGCGTTTCGCATCGTGAAAGCATGGGAAATCCCGCGTCTGCTGCAGTTGTTGAAAGGCGCCCGGGCCCTTGTGGGCAACGACTCGGGAGTCAGTCACCTGGCCGCGTTTTTGGGGCTGGCCACGGTGACCGTTTTCGGCCCAACGGATCCTGTCCGGTGGAAGCCCCTGGGTCCTTCGGTGGCGGTGCTCCGGGGAGAGACACCCTGTGCCCCCTGTTTCGAGACCCAAGAGCGCCACTGCCCGGAACCCGTGTGCTTGAAGGGCGTGACCCCTCAAGGAGTGGTCAAGGCCTTTTTGGATATTGTTCCAAAGGCCTGATTCAGCTCCTATCGCCTCTGCCGTCCCGCAAGCCGAAGCCTTGCGCCGCATTCAGGCGCGCGCTTGACCGCTTTGGGAACGGATGGTATTTTTCCGGTTCATGGAGTATGGATGACGCCATGGATAAAACCATTCCCGAAACGTACGAAAAATATTTAAAGGGCCTGATGGATATCAGCCGGGCCATCACGTCGGAGCTCTACCTGGAGGACATCCTCAAGCTCATCGTCATGGTGACGGCCAAAACCACAGGCGCCGAAATCTGCTCCCTATGGCTCATCGACGAAAGCCAAACCCCAAAAAAGATCCGGCTCAAGACCACCCAGGCCATCGACCCGGATTACATCAAGGACCGCTCTCTGGGCATGGATGAAGGCGTGGTGGGTTATGTGGCCAGGCATAACCGCCCCCTCATCGTGGAAGACGTGCTGAAAGAACCCCTTTTCAAAGAAAAGGAGATGGCCAAGAAACTGGGGCTGGTCTCCATGCTCAGCGTCCCCCTCCAGGTCAAGGGGGAAAAGGTCATCGGTGTTTTAAACTGCTTCACGGCCGCCCCCCACCGGTTTTCGGAAAGCGAAGTCTATCTCATCACCACCGTGGCCAACCAGGCGGCCGTGGCCATCATGAATACGGAATTGATGGTCAAAACCCGGGTGATCCAGGAAGAACTCGAAACCCGGAAAATGGTGGAGCGCGCCAAGGAAGTCCTCATGAAGCGGCGGCACAAGACCGGGGAAGAGGCGTATCGATGGCTTCAGAAGCGAAGCATGGATTCCCGAAAACCGATCCGCCAGGTGGCGGAAGCCGTCCTTCTCTCCGAGGAACTGGATCTCGGGTAGCTTTACCGG
>JALVQN010000140.1 GCA_027025555.1 Desulfobacterales bacterium | reverse complement strand
AAGTTCCCGTTGACATCCCGGCGTCTTTTTTTTAAAGAAAATGCCGTGCGCCCGTAGCTCAGTGGACAGAGCGCCGGACTACGAATCCGTAGGCCGCAAGTTCGAATCTTGCCGGGCGCACCAGGGCTCGCCACAAAAGGGGCTCGGCTTTTTTTAAGCCGAGCCCCTTTTGGTTTTGAAACAATCAGAGTCCATTCGGACCCGAAGGTGCCGGTCCCGGGGAAGGGTATCGAGAGGAAGAAAATTGTATTGCGGATTTTCCCTGTGTGATGATGGAATTTTATTGAAAGTTGCGGCACGATGCATTATCATCATAAAAAAAGCCGTACCCACGGGAAGCGTCACCCCTTTCAAGGGAGGCTGCGCCATGAAAACACGATGGAGCCTTGGGGTTGTTTTCATCTTGGCCATTGTCATGGCCGCCGCGCCGGCGGGAGCCGGCATGCGCGCCCGCTTTTTCTGCCCCCGTCCCTACCCTTATCATCATTATCGCCCGTGTCCCCCCTATTTCTATCACTATCATTACTATTGCCGCGGGAGTGAGGAGATCTTTTTCGGGGCGTTGGTGGGTTTTACCCTGGGCACCCTCCTTGCGCCGCCGCCACCGCCCGTTTACATCTATCGGCAATACCCGCCCGCCGTTTTTTATGAGGAGCGATACATCCTGGTCCCTGAAAAACGCATCCAGCGGGAATCCGTTTCTTCCCTGCCTGCCGCCGCCGCCGGGGATCCCTCGTGCCTGCAGACCCGGGAATATACCACCACCGTCGTCATCGAAGGAAAAGAGGTGGAGGCATACGGGACCAAGTGCCTGCGTCCCGACGGGACCTGGAGCTATGGTCCTGCCCGGCCGGTACCCAACGATTGAAGAAAATGCGGTCGACCTTCACTGTTGCCTGATGGAAACGCCGGCGGCTTCCAAGTGCATCCTTCACCTGGACATGGACGCCTTCTATCCCGCAGTGGAAGTCCTGGACAATCCGGCGTTGAAAGGAAAACCGGTGATCGTGGGCGGCAGCCGCAGGCGGGGCGTGGTTTCCTCGGCGTCCTATGAGGCCAGGCGGTTCGGCGTGCACTCGGCCCAGCCCATGGCCGCGGCCCTGCGTCTTTGCCCGGATGCCGTGGTTCTTCCGGTGCGCATGGCGCGATACAAGGAGGTATCGGGGCGCATCTTTGAGATCTTTTATCGGTTTACCCCCCTCGTGGAGCCCCTTTCCATCGACGAGGCCTTCCTGGATGTCACGGGATCGGCAAGGCTTTTCGGTCCTCCGGCGGAAATTGCCCGGAAAATCAAGAAGACGGTTTTCAAAGAGTGCGGGCTTACGGTTTCGGCCGGGGTGGCGGGCTCCAAGTTTGTGGCAAAGATCGCTTCGGACATGGAAAAGCCGGACGGGTTGACCGTGGTTGCGCCGGAAAAGGAACGCGCCTTTTTGGACCCCTTGCCCATTGAGAGGATGTGGGGGGCCGGGAAGGTGATGCAGGCCGCCTTCAGGAAGTTCAATATCCGCACCTTCGGGGACTTGCGGCGCATGCCCGAGGAATGGATCCGGGAAAAATTCGGAAAGGCCGGCCTGCAGATGCACCGGCTCGCCTCGGGGCGTGATGCACGGGAGGTGGTGACCGGTTATGACATGAAGTCTATCGGCCATGAAAAGACCTTTGACCGGGACATCGTGGATCTCGAAGGGGCAAAGCGGGAGCTTCTCGGCCTTTCCGGACGGGTCGGTCGAAGGATGCGGCGTTACGGCGTATCCGGAAAGACCGTCACCCTGAAGGTCAAGTATGCCGATTTTGTCCTGGCGACCCGCTCCGGAACCCTGGCCCGTCCCACGGATGACGGGGTTGTGATCTATGACACCGTCTGCAGGCTCTTGGCAAAGACGGCGTTCGGCAAAAGGCCGGTGCGGCTGCTGGGGGTTTCCGTATCGCATCTCAGCCACGCCGGAACGGGGATCCAGTTGGATCTTTTCCGCCGGGACGGCACCTGGAACAAGAGGAAAAGGCTCAACGTGGCGTTGGATCGCCTGCATGAAAAGTTCGGGGAAGAAAGCATCCTTCCCGGAACCCTGCTGGTCAAGAAATCTTGAGCCGTCGGCACGTTCCCCTTGATGTCATAAAATGTGAAAGGCGTTGGGATTGCCGATCTTGGGGCAGCTTCCCCTGCCGCTGCGTCAACCTCGAAAGCGGTCCTTATCTAAAGGGGGATCTCGACACGGTGAAAGGATTCGGCCAGTTCGAAGGGTTGCCCTTTTGCCGCCTCTTTGCAGCGCCGGCGCAGCCAGGATTCCAGATCGGGGATGCCGAGTTCCGAAAGTTGGCTTTTGTGACAACGCAAGGCATCCAGTTTCATCCGGAAGGTGGCCGTGATATCGCTTTTGTAGTTGGCCTCTTGTGCCCCAAAAAAGTAGAGTTCGCGGACTTTGTGGGGGCGCAGCCCTTCTTCCAAAAGGTCTGGATAGGCCCAATGATCCCGGGCAAAGGGATAGACGGCATCCAGGGTCACCTGCCCCACAATGCGATGATCCCGGTGCCAGATGTAGCGCCGGTAGGGATCCGAGGTGATCACCGTATGGGGCCGGAAGGCCCGTATCGCTTGAACGATCCGTTTCCGGAACTCCGGCGTATCCTCAAGGCCCTGATCCGGAAGCCGCAGGAAACGCACCCGGCTGACGCCTAAAATCCGGGCGGCGTTTCGCTGTTCGGCTTCCCTTATTCCGGCAAGCGTTTCCGGGGAAAGCTCGGGGTCGCTCGTTCCCTTTTCGCCGCTGGTGCAAACCACGTAGGCGGCACGCCGGCCTTTTTGAATCCATTTGGCCACCGTCCCTGCAGCGCCGAACTCGGCATCATCGGGATGGGCCACGATCACGAGGATGTCCACTTCCTGATTCATAAAACAGCTTTTTCCCTGCGCTTGTTTTTGTTCATGAAGAAATGCCTCCTAAGGGGAAAGCGTGATGCGGCAGCGAAAAAGCGGCACGCGTTTTCCCCCCAGGTGCTTTTTATAACGCTCCCGGCCTTTGAGAAAATCAAAAAAACGATGGCGCCGGTGAATCCCTTCCCGGATGCTCAACACTTTGCTGAGTGTGCCGACACTGAGCTTGCCGAATTTCGGATCATAGGCGTTGTTATACAGGTACAAGGTCTCCTGGTATTCGATGCAAAGGGTCACGGCGGCCGGTGCCGGGCCGATCTCGAGGACAAAGAGGCGCAGCAGGTCTTTTTGAAAAAGCCCTTCCGTCAGGCCCTTGAAAAAGGCTTCCCGTTGTGCGTCCATGAAGCTTTTCTTGCCTGGATGATACCGCCGGAACCAGTCGATGAATCGATCCATATTCTTTTCTAAATCGAAAGGCTCTTTTACCTCATAGAAGCGATACGGGCCGGCCTTTGCAAGTTTTTTGAGCTTGCGCCGGATTTCGTGCCGCTGGTGGCCGGTGAGTCCCAGGAGATACCCTTCCCAGGTCTCAGGCAGGGGAAAGGCGTAGGAGGCGTCGATTTCCTCCACGGCCACCCGCATATTCAGCTTCCGGGCCAGGGGAAGCAGTTCCGTCATGGCGACGGAATCCGGAAGAAGGGGCGCAAGGTCAAGGCTCCGGATGCCCGCCTTTTTCAGGTATCGGACGAGGCCTTCAAAGAAATGTCCCGTCCATCCCCCAACGGTTGCCACATCCAGGTAGTCGCACACGTCGGGGTCCCCGAACAGGCGCCCCTGATCTTTTTTTGGGGACAGGCAAATCACGCCGATGGGCTTTTCGTCAACGTACCCGACCAGGCAAAGGGGCCTGCCGTCCTTGCCCTGGTTTTCTAAAAGGCGCATCCAGAAAGGCAGTATGAAGGGATTTTTCCGTCTCAATCCCGGTGCAGACGGCGACCCCCACCTTGTGCTCCGCGCCGCGGCGGCCCAACGTCATCTTCGCGAAGCGGAGCAAAAGCTGGGGGAACTCGGCACGCTCACGGTGCGCAACCTGGCTTTTTGCACGGAAATATCGAGTTTTGGTGTTTACACGGAATTCGAAACGGACACGTTCACACCGGGCCAAGCCGTGCTGCTGTATGCCGAAATCGAGAATTTCACGAGCGAGCAGACCGACGACGGATTTCGCACGGCCCTGCGG
>JALVQN010000139.1 GCA_027025555.1 Desulfobacterales bacterium | reverse complement strand
CGAATAGCCGGCAATGGACGGAAAGTCATAATGCTGCAGGGTCAAAGACCAGTCATAGGGCCAGACCTTGACGAACGACCCCATCACAACGGTGATGAAAATCACGATGATCGAAAGCGCGACGAGCGTGCAAAAGGCCGTAAAGCCCACTTTTTTCAAGGGACGGGAGGGGGGAATCACAGGCTTGGCAGCCCCGCTGATCATGGAAAAGGTCTTCCGTGAAATATAATAATTCAGGGCAAAGGCCATCAGCGACGGCACCAGCAGGATGATGCTGATGGTGGCCCCCAGGTCGAATCGATACAAATTGGTGACCTGGGCATAGATTTCCGTGGCCAGAACGTTGTAATCCCCGCCGATCACCACCGGGTTCCCGAAATCGGTGATGGTCAAGTTGAACGTGAGGGCCGCGGCGCTGAAGATGCCGTACTTGGCCGATGGAATCGTGATCCGGGTGAAGACTTTGAAGGGTGTCGCCCCGAGGCTCTCGGCAGCCTCATCGAGTCGGATGTCCACCGCCGACAGGGTGGTGTAGAGGATGACATAGGCATGGGGCAGGCAATAGAGCACCTCGGAAACGATGATCCCCGTGGGACCGTAGATGTTCCAGTCGGTCTGGATCAAATGGGCCGTGATCAACCCGTTGCGCCCGAACAGATAAATCAGGGCAAGGGCCTGGACGATGGAAGGCGCCACCAGGGGCATCATGATGATGTTGCGGAAAAACCCCTTCCCCGAGATGGTGGTGCGCGTCATGGCGTAGGCAAAAAAGAAGGTGACAACGGTGACGATGACCGTGGTGACCAAAGACACGTACAGGCTGTGCCACAGGGCCTTCAGGGTATAACTGGTGGTAAAGTATTTTTGGAAGTTTTCGAAGGTAAAATTGGAAAGACCGAACTCCCCTCCCTTGAAAAGGCTGAGTTTGAGAATGGCGCTTAAGGGAAAGAGCATGAAAAAGAAAAGGATCAAGGCGATAAAGAGGGTGACCGCCGGCACAATGAACCGGTCGATCTCCATGCGCACCGGCGAGACCGCGTACTGTTTTACGGCTTCCTTCGAATTGGCGTTGAAAGGCATGGGGCGGTGTTTCCTGGATCGGGGACCCGAAAGATTCTAAATCAATTTCCTGTAGTGTTCTGTATAGACATGAAAGGCCTCCGGCGGAAAGTAGAGCCGGATATTATCCTTTCGCTTCAGGTTGTGTTTTTCAAACTCTTTTTCGGAGATATCCACCAGCATCTCTTCACCTTCCACCATAAAGGTAATCCTCACCACGGCGCCTAAAAAATTGATGACCTCCACCGTCGTTTCGATGATGTTGGTGGAAACCAAGCCTTCTGCGGCGTGTTCATCAAAGAGTACATCGATGTTTTCCGGCCGGATGGCCAGGTGGACGGTTTCACTCTCAACCGACTCGAGGCCTGAGACCGTAAGGATCCGGGAACCGAATCGGACCTGCCCCTTTTCCTTTTTCCCCTGGATGAAGTTGGAGGTCCCCACGAAGCCGGCGATAAAACTCGTCTTCGGCCTCTTATAGATCTCCCAAGGGGTCCCGATCTGCCTGAACTGGCCGTCCCGCATGACCACGACCCTGTCCGCCAGGGCCAAGGCTTCTTCCTGGTCATGGGTCACGTAAATCATGGTGATGCCCAGTTCCTCCTGGAGACGCTTGATGACGGTCCTCAGTCGCACGCGAATTTTCGCGTCCAGGGCACTCAAGGGTTCATCCAAAAGGAGGATGCTCGGTTTGATGGCGATGGCCCTGCCCAGGGCCACCCGCTGCTGCTGCCCCCCGCTGAGCTGGGAGGGATAGTGGTTCTCCCATCCCCGAAGGCCGATGAGATCCAGGATTTCGTTCACCCGCGCATCAATCACGTCTTGGGGCATTTTCCGCATTTTCAGTCCGAATGCGATGTTCTGGTTGACCGTCATGTTGGGGAAAAGGGCATAGGATTGGAAAACGATGCCGAACTCCCTTTTTTGGGGAATGACGTCGTTGATGACGGCATTGTCATAAATAATGTTGCCGGAGGTGATTTCTTCAAATCCGGTGATCATCCTCAGTATCGTTGTTTTTCCGCAACCGCTGGGGCCGAGAAAACAGAGGAATTCTCCCGGGTCAATTTCCAAGCTCACGTTATCGACGGCAACCAGGGAACCGTAATGCTTACTCAAGTTTTCCAGGATCAACTTCTTGGACATAGGCGCTCTTAATTTCTTTTAAAACAGGGGCATTGCCACCGGCCGGGAAACGGCGCTTCAGGGGCGTCCCATGCCTGTTTCGGTCAGGCCTGCCCCGTGCCCTTTTTGCATCAAAAAAGACAAGGATCACCCCCTGCCCACACCCACGGAACAGGGGGCGATCCTTGGGATGGCCCCGGTTTACTTCAAGAAGAGTTTTTGCCACACTTCGAGAATCTTTGCACGATTCTTCGACTGCCAGGGAAAGTCCATGGGGGCCAACTTGATGCTGTCCAGGGAAGGCAGATCCTTGGGACCGGGAATCCCGGGATAGGTGACACCCAGTTTAAAGGTGGCATACCGCTTCATGGCGCTTTCGCTGATGGCCCAGTCCAAAAATTTCTTGGCCGCTTTTTCATGCTTGGCACCCTTTAAAAGGGCATTGGCTTCAAGCTCATAACCGGCGCCTTCCTCCGGCATGACCAGGGCCACGGGAAAGCCCTTCTTTTTCAATGAAGAATATACGAATGCAAAAGAACATCCGATGGCGTACTCGCCGGCGGCCGTGAGTTTGGCGGGCTTGGACCCGCTCTTGATGTACTGGCCCATGTTCTTATCCAGTTTCTTTAAAAATTCCCATGCCTTGTTTTCCTCAACGGGCTTGTTCTTATAATCGGGGTCCAAAAGAACCAGGAGGCTGGCCACCTGGAGAAACCCCGTTCCCGAGCTGGCCGGGTTCGGCATGATCAGCATGCCTTTGTAGGCGGGATTCAGCAGGTCTTTCCATCCCTTGGGCATGGGAAGGCCCTTTTCCTTGAGGACCTTGGTATTGGGGACCAGGGCGGCGGCATACAAATCAATGGCGACCCAGTAACCCTTGGGGTCTTTGAACTTGGCCGGGATCTTTTCCCAACCCTTGGGTTTATATGGGACAAGCATCCCCTTGGGCACGAACTCGGACATGTTGGTGACGGCCCAGCCCCAGATACAGTCGGCCTGGGGATTGTCCTTTTCCGCCAGCATCCGGGCGCCCAGCTCCCCGGTGGACAGACGGATGGCCTGAATGTCCAGGTCCGGGAGATCCTTCTTGGCCAGCTTGAGATAATCGACCACTTCTTCGTTTTCCAAAGATGTGTACACCACGACCTTTTCCTTGGCCGCGACCCCGCCCGCTCCGATAAAAAGAGCGAGCATGACGCAAAGACCGGTGAAAACCGCCTTTTTCATTGTACGCCTCCTTTGCTCATTTGGTTGAATGATGTTGGAATGCCACAGGCACCCTAAATCAAAACAGAAAATGAACCCCTATCACACCGACATGTAAAGTCAAGAAAAAGGGCTCTCTCCACGGCCTCCTTTAAAACCGAAAAGCGACCGGCGGGCCGGGCCCGGCACACCCGAAAAGACAGGACCGCTTTCACGCCTTTCCCTTCTGTTGCCATAAGGATGATCCGCCGGTTCGCCAAAACCCGGGCCCAGCGGGAAGCTGATCGAAAAAGGCTTGAGGCGGTCAAGGAAAGGATCTTGAAGGCGGTTCCCGGATGCCGCGTCTCGGCGGATCAACCCTTCCGGGTGGCGGATCTGGCCATCGACTTTTGTGAAGGCGTCCCGCGCCTTTCAGAGGCCAAGATCGACCGGATTGTCCGGATTTTCAGGGCCGCGGGGGCACAGGCCAAGGTCAGCTCCATTCACGTCAACGGGTGGTTCGGCGATTTCGACAAAGGCACCATGGCGGCCATCCTCTTCAAGGAGGTCTTCTCAAAGGACCTGGAAAAGATGAAAGACCGGATCCTCTTTTCGGGAGATTCCCCCAACGATGCGCCCCTTTTCGCCGTCTTTCCCCACTCCGTGGGCATGGCCAACATCCATCGATTCGCAGAGCGTCTGAAGCCGCCGCCCGGATGGATCGTCACAAAGGAAGGCGGGTACGGATTTGCCGAGATGGTGGAAATACTTTTAAAGGATTGCGCCCCCTGAAGGATCCACCGCCGCCGTTTCTTGTTTCAATCCCCTTTTTCCGCGTTCACTCCGGGATATAATAGAGATTACTGGCCACATAAATGAGGATGCTGAAGGCACAGGCCAGAACCGGGGTGAGGCCCCACCCGATCACGATGTTGGCCAGCATGCGGCGATTTACGGTCTGAACCCCCCGCACGATGCCGATCCCCAGGACCCCTCCCACGGTGGCGTGGGAGGTGGAAACCGGCACGCCGATCCATGTAAACACATGCACGGTCACGCCCATGGCCAGCACCACGATCAGGGCCGAAAAGGGATCCACCCGCACCAGGCGCCCCCCCACCGTCTCCATCACCGGTCGGCTGAAAGTTAAAATACCCAAGGCGATGCTGAGCCCGCCGAGGAGGGTGGCGCTGAAAACGGTCAATGAACCGGCCCCCACAAAAACGGCGGAGACGTTGGCCACATTGTTGGCACCCAGGGCATAGGCGCCGTAGGCTCCTGAAACGATGAGACTCAACTTCAGCAGCCGATCGGATTGAAAGAGCGAAAGGTTCATCCGGTTATACAGGACACCCAGGAGATGGTACAAGAACATAGCCATGAGGGCCCCTCCCACGGGCGTGGCCAACCAGCAGACCACCACCTTCTCCAGCCCCGAGGCATCCAGCCTGTGCGTGACGAGGCCGATGCCCAAAATGGCCCCCACCACGCCCTGGGACGTGGAAATGGGGAGGCCCAGGGCCGTCATGAGGGTCACGGTCAATGCCGCCGCCACCGAAGAGATGACGGCCTTTTTCAGGCTGAAGGCCGTCAAACCCGTCAATGTTTCAATACCGGCCCGGCCTTCCAGAAGGGACCCCAGGACCACGAAAACGGCCCCGAGAACCGCGGCGGTATAAAACCGGATCATCCGCGAGGAAACCGCGGTCCCGAAGGCATTGGCCGCATCGTTGGCGCCCAGGGACCACCCCAAAAAGAGTCCGCCTAAAAGGGAGACGCTCATACCCGCCGTTTCATGTTGATGATGTTGATCCTCTTGGAAACCCGGTCCGCTTCATCCGAAATCTCACCGATCTGAACAGTCAACTCTTTAAGCTGCAACTTCAAAAACGGGTCCACGTCGGAGTCGAAAAGCTTGGTGATGATCCGCCGTTCGATGCGGTCACAATGGCTTTCATGGGTGTCGATGATGTGGACCAGATCCCGGATGCTTTCATTCTTTTTAAACAAGGCATAGGCCTGGCGTTGCATCAAATCGCAGCATTCCAGGCTCAGCTGAACCAGTGTCTTGATGTCCGGGATGAGAAAATCCGGAATCTTGAGCCGTTGCGTGAGGATGATATACAAGATGCGCTCGAAGAGACGCGGGACGGCATCAACGGATTCCAGAAGGCCCATGATATCGCCCCGGGCATCGGGGATGAGGGCCTTGCTGTACATGAGGGCCTTGATCTCCTCCCGGATATCATCGGCCTTGGATTCGAACTTGTGCGTCCTTTCCAGAAAAAATTCGAAGTTCTCACACATGGGATTGTCGATACAGGCGCCAAACGCTTTTAAGAAGTTGTCCTGGGTACGCTCCACTGTTTCCAGATATTCAAAGATGAGCGACTCCACCCGGTGTTCCTTTTTAAAAAAAAAGCTGAGCATCTCTTTTCCCCCAACGAAAATGAAAGCATCCCCCGCAAGCGGCGGGGAATGCACGATCCGTTCCGGCTCCCTTTTTATCGGACGTCCCTTATACCACATCGAGCATTGATTTCAAAAAGAAGGCCCTGCCGAATTTCCATACGACCGCTTCCAGGGGTCCCCACAGGCGAGATCTGCAGGGGTCCTGCGTTCATCTGTTGATTGACTTTGCCCTTGCTTTGGATCATAGAACCCATCTCAAAAAACCGAACTAGAATTATTAAGCAACCAAACTGTACCATCCCGAGGAGATTATCCGATTCCATTGCGCTTTGGAATATCCACCCTGATGATATTGCGTATTCAGGATGTTATATCTAGATTTATTTATTACCAATAATTAGCGGGCCCTTTCTCTTTTCCGGGTTTTGCTTTGACCTCTGGAGGATTTATGCTATAGATTGTGCCGGGAAAGGAAGGATCTCAACAAAATGGACGCTGCTGGGCCCAATCCCGTGAAAAGCCCGGGGAGGCGCTTTTTGGATCGCCTCCCGGAAGGCGGGGATATTTTGACCGGCATCCAGGCCTTCTGCACGACCCATGCCGTCTGCTGGGGGGTGTTCAGCCTCCTGGGTGCGGTTCGCTCGGCGACACTGGGCATCCTGGACCAGAAACAACGGGTGTACGTTACATGGAAAGAAGAGGGGCCTTTCGAGATCCTCGGATGCTTCGGCAATGTCTCCTTAAAGGACCAGGAGCCCTTTGTGCACGCCAAGATCACGCTGGCCGACGCGAAGAAGCGGGTGGTGGGCGGCCACCTCCTTTCAGAGACCCCCTTGTTTTACGGGGAACTCTTCCTCCAGGAGGTGGAAGGGCCCCCCGCTGAAAGGTGCTATGATGAACCCAGCGGCCTCTTCCTTTGGCCCTTGAACAGGCTCGAAACCCGGTTTTGTGAAACCTGAAAGAGGAGGTTCCATGCAGATCAGCATCCATAAAACAAAACAACCGAAAACCAAACCGGATGAATCCCGGCTGGGATTCGGGACCCATTTCACGGATCATATGTTTCTCATGGACTACCATCCGGACAAGGGATGGCACACCCCCCGCATCGAACCTTACGGTCTCCTCGCCCTGGATCCGGCCACCATGATGCTGCACTACGGTCAAGGCATCTTTGAAGGCCTCAAGGCCTACCGGACGGATGCCGGCAAGATCCAGCTGTTCAGGCCCAAGGAGAACTTCAAGCGGCTCAACCACTCGGCCCACCTGTTGTGCATGCCCCCCATAGACGAAGCCTTTGCCCTGGAGGCCCTCAAGGAGTTGCTGATTTTGGAGAAGGACTGGGTCCCCAAAAAGCCGGACACGTCCCTCTACATCCGCCCCACCGTCTATGCATCGGATCCGTTTTTGGGCGTGAGGGCCTCTTACACCTATCGTTTTTTCATCATCTTATCCCCGGTGGGGGCCTATTACGCCGAAGGGTTCAACCCCGTGAAAATCTGGGTCACCAAAAACCATGTCCGGGCCGTCCCCGGGGGGGTGGGGGAAGCCAAGACCCCCGGCAATTACGCGGCCAGTCTCCTCGCCGGCCACGAAGCCCATGAAGCCGGGTATACCCAGGTCCTGTGGCTGGACGGCATCGAAAAAAGATATATCGAAGAAGTGGGCTCCATGAACATCTTCATCGTCATGGGTGATACAATTGTGACCCCGGCCCTTACAGGCAGCATTCTCCCGGGGATCACCCGCAAGTCGGTCCTTCATCTGGCCAGGAAATGGAACATGCCCGTGGAGGAACGCAAGATCGCCATGGAAGAAGTCTTGGACGCCCACGCTTCCGGTCGACTGACGGAGATCTTCGGATCCGGAACCGCCGCGGTCATCTCTCCGGTGGGAGAACTTAGATACGGCGAAACCGTCCTCACCATCGGAGAGGGCAAAGTGGGTCCGGTGGCCCGTCGGCTCTATAAGGCCATTACCGATATCCAATACGGCCGGCAGGAAGGGCCCGAGGGATGGATTGAGCCGGTCCTTTGATCCCGGGGGGCCCTGAATATGAAAAGGACCGACAAGAACCCTCTTCCGGCACTCATTGAAAAGATGCGGGCCAGGGGGCTCCCCCGGATCGCCATCGAGACCTTTTCCCGTTATTATGAACAGATCGTCTCCGGTGAAACGGGCCTGATCAAAGACGCGGACATCCGCCCCGTTTCGCCTTTGGAAATCGAACAGTTTAAGACCCTTGAGGCTTTTGCCCCTTACGGAAAAAAGGTTTTCACCAAGGCGGTGCGCATCGTCTTAAACGGGGGGCTCGGCACCAGTATGGGGCTTTCCGGACCCAAATCCCTGCTTCTGGTCAAAGACGGTCTGTCCTTTCTGGAAATCCTCTTTAAACAGGTGGAATATCAAAAGTGTCGCCTGGCCCTGATGAATTCTTTCAATACCGACCGGGAAACGCGCCGGGCGATCGCGGCCATGGCAAGTCCGGTCCAGCCGTTCATCTTCCTTCAACACCAGTTCCCGAAAATACTCAAGGAAACGCTCGAAGGCGCCTTTTGGCCCGAGAACCCGGCCCTGGAATGGAATCCCCCGGGGCACGGAAACGTCTATACGGCCCTGTGGGCTTCGGGGATGCTCGATGAATTGCTCAAAGACGGCATCGAATACGCCTTTATCTCCAACTCCGACAACCTGGGTGCCGTGCTGGACCCTTCTCTTCTGGGATTTTTCGCTAAAAAGGCCTTGCCTTTCATGATGGAGGTGGCTGAACGGACCCCCGCCGACATCAAGGGCGGTCATCTTGCCAAAAGAAAGGACGGTCGCTTCATTTTAAGGGAGGCGGCCCAGTGTCCCGAATCGGAGCTGGCAGCCTTCCGGGACATTCAGTATTACCGCTATTTCAATACAAACAACATCTGGATCAACCTCAGATTCCTCAAGGACTTTATGAAAAAGGAAAGGGTCTTGCTTCTTCCGCTCATATTGAATGAGAAGAGCCTGGATCCCAGGGATGATCAAAGCCCGCGGGTGTTCCAGGTGGAAAGCGCCATGGGCGCGGCCATCTCTCTCTTTCAAGGGGCCGCAGCCGTCTGTGTGCCCAAGTCCCGCATGGTGCCCGTTAAAAAGTGCAGCGACCTTCTCCACGTCCGCTCCGATCGCTACTTGCTCTCGGAAGACGCCCGGCTCGTGGCCAATCCTTCCTGCAAAACCAAAACCCTCACCCTTGATCTCGATTCCCGCTACTTTGGAAAGATTGACGATTTTGAAAGCCGTTTTGAAAGCGGCGTGCCTTCCTTGCTGGAATGTGAATGCCTCAAGATCCTGGGAGACGTGCGGTTTGAAAAGGATGTGAAGATCGTCGGCCGCGTGAGGATTGAAAATCAACAATCAAGGCAGGCCGTGGTGAAGTCCGGACGGGTGGTAAACCAAGATCTGATTTTTTAACCTTTGAGGAAAATCGAGACCGCGTTCCCCACATGCGGGATGCCCATTGAGCGCCCTTCCTTTTTTATCCTTTTTGATACTTCCGATAGTAGTGGAGGACCTTCTTCACATAGGCCCGGGTTTCCTGAATGGGAGGCACCCCTCGGTGCCGGGCCACCGCTTCGGGTCCGGCGTTATACGCCGCGAGGGCCAGGGTGAGGTTCCCGCGAAAACGCTCCAGCAAGGACTTTAAAAACCGGGTACCGGCCATGATGTTCTCTTTGGGATCAAACGGGTTTTTCAGTTTTAACCGGCGGCAGTTTTCCGGCATGAGTTGCATGAGCCCCCGGGCGCCTTTTTCGGACACGGCCCATGGATTGAAATCCGACTCCACCTTGATGATGGCCTTGACCAGCTTCTCATCGACCCCGTGTTTTTCGGCGGCCTCCAGGATGTATGCCTCGTAAGGAACCGACGCTTTTCTTTGAAGGGCAGATCCTTTTTCTCTGAAATAAAATGTGTATCCGGAGCGCGTGGGCACGTTTGAAAAATGGACCACGCCGTTTTTATCGACAAAACGGTAAATGTCGGCCCACGCCGGGAAAATGGCAACGCCTCCCAAAAGAAAGGGCGCCACCCCCAAAAGGATCAGGCGACTTGTTCTTCGATCCATTTTAAAAACGGGTCATGCCCTTCTTTTATGGGGAGACTGATGATACACGGACACTCGTAACTGTGCAGGGCCTTTACTTTTTCGATCACCTGCGGCATTTTCTCCTGGGTGGTCTTGGCGATGAGCACGGTCTCCACGTCCTCTTGAAGTTTACCTTCCCAGATATAAATAGAATGCATGTCATGGAGGATGTTCACACAAGCCACTGTTTTTGACTCCACCAGCGCCTTTCCGATCTCTTTCGCCTCTTCCGGGTTTCCCACGGTAATGTACACCCACCTTGGTTCCATATCCACCTCTTGGACTAAAACAGGGAAAGCTGAACCTGCCCATCCCTTTCAGGTCTTTTATCCTTTTTTACTTGATATTGTATCAGATCTTCATGAATATTCAAAACAAAGGGAGAAATGCCCAGCCGATGGACTTGTCCGAAGAGGCGGCGTCTTTTCGCCCAGGTGAGAAAAAGCCGTTCCTTTGCCCGGGTGAGGCCCACATAAAAAAGCCGGCGCTCTTCTTCAGGATCCACCTCTTTTGTTTTCCCTATGAAAAACGGGATCAGGCCGTCCTCGCATCCCGAGATAAAAACCACGGGAAACTCCAGCCCCTTTGCCGCATGAAGGGTCAAAAGGGAAACCCTCTGGGCCCTTTCATCATAGACATCGGTATCTGTGGCAAGGGAGACGACCTCCAGAAAACGATCCAGGTCTTCACTACAGTCTCCGGCAAGGCGGATCAGCTTTTCAAGGTTTCCTTCCCAGGTGTCGTCCTTCTTGTCTTGCTGCAAAGATCCATACGCCTTTGAAAGAAAAAGGAGCTGTTCTTTGAGGGTAAGTCCCGAAATCGTTCTTTTAATTTTTTCAAGTTCTCCATATCCGAGCAAAAGGCGTTTTGTCGGAGCGTTGAGCTTTTCCCTTGATGCGCCGTGAAACAGATGCGTGAGCAAGTCCCATGTACTTATTTTTTCTTTCAGACACCGGATTTTAAAGTCCAAAAGCGCCTTTTTGCCAATTTTGAATCCCACGGCTTTGAAAGCGCGCTCCATGTCGGCAAAGGTGCCTCTTTGGTGCGCCATCTTCAGCACGGAAAAGACACCGGCCGCTGCTTCATTCATCAAGGCCTTTTTCCTTACAAACTGATACGGTATGCCGAGCTTTCCAAAGTTCTTAGCGATCTCTTCGCCCTGGCGGTGGGTTCTAAAGAGTACAGCCATGTCTGAAAAGGCCCACAGGTTTTCTTCCCGGTGCCTTTCGCTTTTTCCAGAATCCACGAAAAAATATCCGCTCCCGCCAACCAGCGCTTCGATCCGTTCGGCGATCCCTTCGGCTTCCTTTCCCTCATCTGAATACCCGCTGATGTTGATCTTCGCCGCTTTTAATAAATTCACCGGCGGCAGGACGTCCTTCGGTGTCTTTGAGGGCGACCGAAGCACCTGTTTCGATGCGCTTAATAGAATCTTGGTGCTCCGGTAATTTTGAACCAACCGAACAATCGTGGCTTCCGGATAATCTTTGGAAAAACGATGAAAAAACTTCACATCAGATCCCCTGAATCCATAGATGGCCTGATTGGGATCCCCGATGACAAACAGATCTCTCGAAGGATCCGTCTTGGGATAAAGGAGTCGGATCAAGCGATATTGGGCTTGATTGATATCCTGAAACTCATCGATGAAAAGGTGCTTAAACTTTTGTTGAACGGTATGCCGGACGTCTTTTCGGGTTTCAAACAAACAAACCGTCTTTGAAATCAGATCCTCAAAATCCATGAGACGCTGCACCCGAAGCAGCGCTTGGTAGGTCTGAAAAATTTCCATCAGAATGGGGGGATCGATTGTTGTCCTTTTTCGAACGGGTACTTCCTTTTGCCAAGGCATGTGTTGTTTCATGAAGACGATCTCTTTTAAAACGTCGTCCACGAGGATTCTTCCGCTCTTTGCCGATGCCGGATGGAGTTTTACGGCATCGGAAATCAGGTATCGGCGGTCGTTTTCATCGATCACCGATACGGATTCCCCCCTCTTTAGAGCACATTCTTTCAGGACATCCAGGCAAAAGGCATGAAAGGTGCCTATATGGGGGGCGCTCGGGGCCTTGAGGGCGCGGCTGATCCGTTCTTTCATTTCTGCAGCGGCTTTTTGGGTGAAGGTGACGGCCAAAATCGTTTCTGGGAGCACACCGTCGGAAAGGATTCGATTAAGGATTCTTTGGATTAACGTGTGTGTTTTTCCGGTACCCGGCCCCGCAATCACGAGGATCGGCCCGGGATCCCGATGAATCGCCCTTTCTTGCTCGGGATTCACCAGGTTCCTTTTCTTTTGGACATAAGCGTCTTCTTTTCTTCCATCTTTTTTTTCGATGGCTATCTTTTGCGTTTTTCTTCCCGGAAAGACAGGACTTTTATCTTTTAAAGCGTCTGTTTTTTCTTGTGCAGAAAAAGCAAATAAAGACCTTTGGCCCAAAAGCCTTCTGCGTTCCAAATCGGAAAATATTTTCAGGGTGCCGAATTGACCGTCATATCCGGGTTGAATGAAAATTTCCCCGTTTCTGACCCGGCGCAGGGCCTCTCCAAGGAGCGGCACTTCCTCATCCTTCAAGGCGTCCAGGGGAATTTGATGGAGGATGTTCAATTCCGGACCGAATTTTTCGATCAATCGCTTTTGGGCGATTGCCACTTTTTTTGAAGACGCCCCCACTTGAAGCACATCGGATAAAATGTCGGCCAGGGGCAACAACCGATGAAAGGGCAGGGCGCCCTCGGGTTTTTTTGGATTTTTCCGATCCCCGATCTCCATGATCCGATGGAGTACGCCCCGTGTCAAAGGTTTTCCACATTCCGGGCAGCGCCCCTGTTTCTTTCGTGTTTCCTCGGGGTGCAGACGAATCCCGCACTTGCGATGTCCATCCAGATGATACTTCCCTTCTTCAGGAAAGAATTCAAGGGTTCCCTTGAAGGTGATCCCGTTTTTTTCCAAAAGGGCCGAGCGAATTCCGGAAAATGAGATCTCGGTGTCGAACACATTGGCTTCTCTGGCAATCTTTTCAGGGGAATGGGCATCGGAATTGGAAACCAAAGCCAAATCATCCAGATCGGAGACGCGCCAATTCATCTCGGGATCCGAAGAAAGCCCGGTTTCCAGGGCAAAGATATGGGGTGCAAGGTCCTCGAAACACGCCTTGAGGCTGTCAAAACCCGACTTGGAACCAAAAAGGGAAAACCAGGGTGTCCAAATGTGTGCCGGTATTAAAAATGCCGACTCCGACGTTTCTAAAACGATTTCGAGAAGGTCCCGGGCATCCAGCCCGAGAATCGGTCTCCCATCGGAATGAATATTGCCGATTTTTTCCATCTTGTGAATAAAAGATTCGGCACTTTCCATATCCGGTAACAAGACCAGGTTGTGATTCTTCCGGACCCTGCCGTCTTTCTTATATATATTGCTGATTTCACAAGATAAAATAAAATAGACGGGCTGCCGACAGGAAACGGGAACCTTAAGGTCCATCCCTTTTAAAACAGCCTCTTTGAGTTGAAAAAGGCCGTTTTTCGAATAAACCAACTTTTCCTTGATTTCTGAAAACCAGGCGGGATGCGTAAAATCTCCAGTGGCAATGACGCTGATGCCCTTCTTTTGAGCCGCGGCATAGATATGTTCGAGATCGAGGTTTTTTGACGTTGCCCTGGAATATTTGGAATGAATGTGAAAGTCCGCAAAAAATTTCATATGAGGGTCTCTTTACTTCATCGAATCTCTTGAGACAAACGTAAAAAACAGGGAAGGGGGTGTCAAGCCGGAGCTTTCGGGGCCTTTTCCGGGAAAAAGAAAAAGTCCTTGATATCTTTTCTTTTTCAGTATATATGCCATTATTATTTTAAATAAATACAACATATAGTGTTTTGAGCGGGGAAGCGGGGAGTCTTTTGAAAAAATGTGAATATCCGAAAAGGATTTTGTCGATAGTGAAGGCGGTTTTAAACATGAAAGAAAACGATGTTGATAACCGGTGGGATATCGACTTTGAATAAACAGGCCTTTGTGGATTCATTTCTATAAAAAAATAATAATATCAAAAGGTTCTATTCTTAATGGCTCTTTTCACACGTCCATATTTAATTTCATGTTACTCAATTAAAGGAAATGGACCATGAAAATCACCGTCAATAAAAGGGATATGACTGAAATCCTATCCAGGATCCAAGGCATCACGGGACGAAGAAGCGGCCTGGCCATTACGGAGAACGTGATTCTTCAAGCAAAGGACGATCGGATCACCATAATGGCCACAGACCTTGAAACCGGATTCAAAGGAACCTATCCGGCATCGGTGGAATCTCCCGGCATCTTGGCTTTGAATTCGAGAAAACTTTATGAGATTGCCAGAGACTTTCCCACCGAGACCCTTACCCTCCATGAAGTGGAGAACCGATGGGTGCAAATCGGAAATCATCAGACCCTTTATCGTATGGTGGGAATGAATCCGGAGGATTTTCCAGAGATACCCAAGGTGGAAGAAGGGGGCTATTTTGATATCGGCGCCCAGCCTTTCAATCGAATGATCGATCAAACCATCTTCATATCGGCGCCTCCAGATAACAAACGGGCCCATACCAACGGCGTCCTTTTTGAAAAGGTATCCCAAGAAGATGAAAGACTCTTTCGAATGGTATCCACCGACGGCAGCCGCCTTTCCTGTGTGGATTTTCAGATGGAAACGGATTTCCAGTTTCCATCTGAGACTTCGATTTTGGTTCCCAAAAGCGGCTTGAATGAAGTGAAAAAAATATTGACGCAAGAGGAGACGGTTCAGATCGGGTTTATGCAAAACCATTTCATCTTAAAAAAGAAACAAGAAACGATGTTGATCCGTCTTCTCGAGGGCGGTTTTCCGAAATATCAGGATATTTTAGAAAAAAGTGGCGGATTGGACATTGTGATTGAAAGACAAGTGTTTCTGATGATGTTGAAACGCATGTCTATTTTATCCTCAGACGCCTACAAGGGGGTCCTGTTCGAGTTCAGCAAAGACCGACTGACCATTCAGACGACGAATCCCGAGCTCGGCGAATCCAAAGAGGACATGAATATCCCCTATGAAGGACCTTCCATCCAGGTGGTTTTTAATCCCCGCTTCTTTATCGAAATACTCAATGTCATCGATGATGAAAAAATTGTGTTGCACATCATCGATGCGGAACGTCCCTGTTATATTGAGGGCTATCAGGACAAAAGCTTTATCAGTGCAGTCATGCCCATGAGGATTTGATGGAACCGATCAAGTACGACGAAGACAGCATCGAAGTATTGGAGGGCCTGACACCGGTCCGCATGAGGCCTTCCATGTACATCGGAAACGTGGATGTGGAGGGTCTTCACCACCTCGTCTACGAAGTGGTGGACAATAGTGTGGATGAGGCCATGGCCGGATACTGCAGCCGGATCCACGTCACCATCCATGGAGATAACAGCATCACGGTGGAGGACAACGGTCGCGGTATTCCCGTGGGAATTCACAAGACCGAGGGGGTTCCGGCCCTTGAAGTGGTCATGACCAAGCTTCATGCCGGGGGAAAATTCAACAACAAGTCCTACAAGGTTTCAGGAGGATTGCACGGGGTGGGGGTTTCGGTGGTGAATGCGCTTTCAAAGCGATTTGAGGTTAAAATTCATACCGGTGGAACCATCTACTATCAATCCTATGAAAGAGGAAAAAAGACCTGTGATCTCACCGTCATTGGAAAGACCAGAAAACAAGGAACCCTGATTCACTTTGAACCCGATACCGAGATTTTGGCCACCAATCATTTTAATTATGAAATCCTGTCCCGTCGGCTTCGAGAGTTGGCCTTTTTAAACAAGGGTCTGAAAATTATCATCGAAGACGAACGCACGGAAAAAAAAGAAGAATTTCATTATAAAGGCGGCCTTCGATCCTTTGTGGAATATCTGAACAAAAGACACACCCCTCTCCATAAACCGATTGTCATCGAAGGGACCCGAAACGGCACCGTAATCGAAGTGGCCATTCAGTACAACGACACATATGCGGAAAAACTTTTATCCTTTGCAAATAATATCAATACGATAGAGGGTGGTTTTCATTTGGTGGGCTTCAAGGCGGCCCTCACCCGGACGATCAATCAATATGCCAGCAACGGGAATCTGCCCAAGAATCTCCAGGTCAAAATCAGCGGGGACGATGTACGGGAAGGGCTTACCGCGGTGATCAGTGTTCGGATTCAGTCCCCCCAGTTCGAAGGCCAGACCAAGACCAAGCTTGGTAATACGGAGATCAAGGGAATGGTGGAGTCCTTGGTCAACGAGAAATTGGCCATCTTTTTCGAAGAAAACCCGTCCGTGGCCAAAAAGATCGTGGCCAAGGCCGTGGATGCGGCAAGGGCCAGGGATGCGGCCAAGCGGGCGAGGGACATCGCCAGAACCAAAGGGTCATTGATGGATTCGTCGCTGCCGGGGAAGTTGGCGGATTGCCAGATATTGGATCCGGCCCAAAGAGAGTTGTTTCTTGTGGAGGGAGACTCGGCCGGTGGCAGTGCAAAACAAGGAAGGGATCGAAAATTCCAGGCCATTTTGCCTCTCAAAGGAAAAATTCTCAATGTGGAAAAGGCCCGATTGGACAAGATACTGGGTAGTGATGAAATCAAGAATATCATCACCGCCATCGGCACCGGTGCCGGCCGCGAGGAATTTAACATCGAAAAAATCCGGTATCACAAGATCATCATCATGACCGATGCGGACGTGGATGGATCCCATATCCGCACGCTCCTTTTGACGTTTTTTTACAGGCAGATGAAGGAGATCATCGAAGAAGGCTTTTTGTATATCGCTCAACCCCCCTTGTTCCGCGTCCAAAGAGGAAAAAGTGAAGTTTATCTTAAAAATGAAACCCAACTCGATGATTATCTACTAAAGAAAGTCTGCGATCAGAAGAAGGTCCAGGTAAAACGCACGGGAGAGATTCTCGAAGGACACCATCTCTACATTCTTCTCGGACATATGAACGCCTATTTTGCCGCCGTGGCAAGGATGGAACAGCGGGGCTTCCCGCAAGACCTTGTGGAGCTGTTGCTCCAAGCCGGCCTCAAAGACAAGAGTTTCCTCGCGGATAAAGACAAGATGTCCCGACTCAAGGAAGCCCTGTCGTTATCCGGATTTCATTCAAAGGAATTGGTCTGGAACGAAAAGAGACAATCCTTTGAAATTCATATAGAGCCGTCCACCGACAGGAAAGGAGAAGGTTTAACGGGATCTTTCCAGGAAACCCTTCAACCGATAAAGATCGGGATGAGCCTGGTCTATTCCCCGGATTTTCAGAAATGTCTCGTGGCGGGAAAGGCCGTTTTAAAAAAGGAGGAAACGGTCTATGGGATTGTGGATAAAAATAAAGAAAAAGAAGAAGACCGCGTGGAAGGGAAGAAAGCCCTCTTTGAAAAACTGATGGAAAAGGCCAAGAAAGGATTGGTGATTCAGAGATACAAGGGACTCGGGGAGATGAATCCCGAACAGTTGTGGAAAACCACCATGAATCCGGAAACCCGGACCCTGCTCCAGGTGAAGGTGGAAGATGCCATGGAGGCCGATGAGACATTCACCGTCTTAATGGGAGACGCGGTGGAACCCCGACGGGAATTCATTTACAACCATGCCTTGGAGGTGAGTTCCCTGGATATCTGATTCTTCAATGCATCGTTTTTCAGTGCGTGCCCTGGGGGTGTAAACAGCATGAACATCCATACAATCTATGCCAGAGACCTTCCGGATCTATGGTTCCAGGCGGTTCATGACATCTTGGACAGGGGAAGACGCTTTCAGATTGATCGGGGCTCCTATGCCGGCCAGACCCGCTTGGAATACGATTATTTTATCGGACACGTTCAATATCCGGGGACCCAACCCCTGATTCCGGATATTCCGCCTACCTGCGGCATCCCCAATCCCGTGGAACAGGACTATATTTACGGGGGTCCGGGATATGACCGGGCCTACATCGAGTACCTCATGTCTCCCAGGCGGGAACCTGGAGAATCGTATACCTATGGGGAGCGGCTCACCCGGGTTCCCATCACCGGCGAAAAACTGAACTGGTGGAATGAAAACCGGCAGGAGATTGTTGACAAACGGGAAGAAGACGGCAAGGTGGTGTTTCGGGAAGGTGAGACGCTTTTTATAAATCAGATCGAGTGGGTGATCGACACCTACCGTCGTTTCGGCCAACGGAACAACCAGCTTGTCCTCCAGGTGGCCCACCCCTCGGATCATACCCTTGTGGATCCCCCCTGTCTAAGGCATATCGACACGCGCATTCAAGACGGCGCCCTTTACTTCTTCGTCTATTTTCGATCCTGGGATCTCTGGAACGGCTTGCCGGCCAACTTGGCGGCCATCCAAAACCTCAAAGAATACATGGCCGCAGAGATCGGCGTCAATGACGGCGGTATGATCGTCGAGAGCAAAGGCTTGCATCTGTACGGCTATGCGGAGGAGTTGGCCAAACTCCGATGCCTGAAAACATGAGGCCCTCAAAAACAGTAAGGAGCGCAAAACCCGTGCAAAAGATCCAAATCGCCCTGGAAGGAAAGACGCTCACCGCGACGCTTTTCGACACCCCCACGGCAGGCGGGATCCTGAAAATACTTCCCGTTCAAGGACGTGTTGAAGTGTGGGGGGAAGAAATTTATTTTTCGATTCCCGTTAAGATGGATCTGGAAGAAAATGCCCGGGAAGAGGTGGACGTGGGGGATCTGGGATATTGGCCCCAGGGACCGGCTTTTTGCATTTTCTTCGGCCCCACACCGGCGAGCACTTCGGATCGGCCCCGGGCATACTCTCCGGTCAATGTTTTTGGAACCATGGATCAAGACGTGCGGGTCCTTAAAGAGGTCCAAAGCGGCGCTTTCATCCGAGTCGCACCGCTAAAACCCTGACGGCCTTTTTTAAAACGTGAAGTCCGAAAGTCCCGATCCTCTTGGGGTGGCCCTCATTTCTCCCCCCTGGCCCCTTTACAACAGGCCGTCCATACAGATTGCCACCCTCAAGGCCTATCTTGAAACCTGTTTTCCCCGCCTTCAGGTAAAGGCTTACCACGCCTACCTGGAGGTGGCCGCATCCATCGGCTATCCGCTCTATCAGGGGCTTTCCGAGCGGACATGGCTTGCCGAACCCATTTACGCCGCCCTCATGTTTCCAGAAAAAAAAGAGGCGGCCGGACGCCTGTTCAAACGGCATGCATCCGAAAACGCCCGGGTCAAAAAGATACCCTTTTCACAGATTGTAGAGCGGATTCAAAAGATTACGGAGAAGATTCTTGACGGAATTTCCCTTGAATCGCTTCATGTGGTGGGTCTTTCCGCCTGTCTGTGCCAGCTCAGCGCCTCTTTATATTTCATCCGGCAAATCAAGAAAAGGAGGCCTCAAATCAAGATCGTCCTGGGCGGGTCTTCCTTTTCAGGGCTTTCCGGAGAAGCCCTGTTTCAATTTTTTCCAGAAATCGATTTCCTGGTCAACGGAGAAGGCGAGCGTCCGCTGGGCCGCATCCTGGAATACTTGATTGACCCGAAAAAGATGCCCCCGCGTATTCCTTCGGTCAGAGGGGTCTTGTCGAAAGCCACATCCACGAAAGACGAAGAAGTGTTTGGGTTCGATCAGTTACCGGACCTGAAAGACCTGCCCCCTCCCGATTACGACGACTATTTTGCCCTCCTTAAAGGGCTGCCTGTAACGCGTCGCTTCTTCCCCATCCTTCCCGTGGAGGGCTCAAGGGGGTGTTGGTGGCACCGTCAGACAAAGGGGCCCCGCGGCGGGCGCCGGGGATGTGCCTTTTGCAACCTGAACCTCCAATGGCGGGGCTATCGATCCAAGGGGTCCCGTCAGGCGGCCCGGGAAGTGGACCATCTCAGTGAAAAGCACCGGATTCTTTCCTTGGCATTCACGGACAATATCCTTTCTCCGGGCCTGTCGAAGACGCTGTTTGAAACCCTGGCTTCCCGGGGAAAGGAGTATCATCTCTTTTGTGAAATTCGGCCCGATACGCCGAAAGGGGTTCTGGAGAGGATGGAAAGGGCCGGTGTAAGGGAGGTTCAAATCGGAATCGAAGCCCTGAGCACCCCCTTGCTTAGGAAAATGAACAAGGGCACCACCGCCCTGAAGAATCTGGAGATCATGAAGCACTGCGAGGCGCTGGGCATCACCAGCCTTTCCAACCTGATTTTGTATTTCCCGTCCAGCAAACAAGCCGATGTGGAAGAGACCCTGCGACTCTTGGAATTCGCACTGCCCTTCCGCCCGTTGCGGACGGTCGGCTTCTGGCTTGGAAGGGGAAGCCCGGTCTGGGAGGATCCCGGGGCGTTCGGTGTTTCGGGAATAAAGAATCACCCCAACTACGGATACCTGTTTCCGAAGGCGATGACGAAGGCGCTCCCATTGATGATCCAAACCTACCGGGGGGACCGGACACATCAACGGCGCCTGTGGCGCCCCGTGAAGGAACGGGTCATCAAATGGAAGAAAGACTACGAACACCTCCGCAGAAAAGCGGAGAAAGGTCCTATTTTGAGCTTTTTGGACGGCGGATCCTTTCTTATGATTCAGCAGCGGCGACCCCATGCACCGACACTGACGCATCGATTGGAAGGAACCTCCCGGTCAATCTATTTGTATTGCGATACTGTGCGCAGCCTTCAAGAGATCTTTTCCCGTTTTAAAGGCGTATCCAAAGAACAAGGGCTCTCGTTTCTGAAGATGATGGTGCAAAAGCGCTTGATGGCCGAAGAGGGCGACTCTTATCTCAGCCTTGCGATACCCCGTCGAATCCGCACCTGATTTTTTTGCCGACACCTTCAGGTTTGCCTGGGCAAGGGACCTTTCCTTGTGATAAAAGACGGTCCAAGTGGGGTGAAAGTTGCTTCAGATGCATCTTTTAAATCGGAGGACGGCATGACAGCAAAACGGATGATCCAGACAGTCACGATTTTTATCACAGCGATGATGGTCGCGGCCGGTGTCGGCCTGGCAGCGCAGAAGGGGATGCGCTATTCCATCATGGTGACCCAGTTTAAAAACCGCTCGGGATGGCACGGGCAATGGGATTTGGGGGATGCCTGGGGCGCCGTCCTGACGGACAGCCTGAATGCCACCGGCAGGTTCATCGTGCTGGGGGAAAAAGAGATGCGTCGCGAGGCCATGGCCGAGCAGGATCTGGCGGCGAGCGGCCGGACGGCGGGCGGCGGCAAACAGGTGGTTACCGGCCAGATGACCCCGGCACAGCTTCTCATTAAGGGCGATATCACCCATTTCGAACCCGGGACCAGCGGCGGAAGAGGCGGGATCGGATTTAAGGGCTTTCGGATCGGTGCCGGTGGGGGCACCGCCGAAGTCAACGCCATCATGTATATCGTCGACTCGAGTACCGGCCAGGTCCTTGCCTCGAAAAAGTGTTACGGCAAGATCACCAAGACCGGCCTTTCTTTGGGAATTTCCAAGGGCGGCTTTTCCGGGGACATCGGGGGGTTCAAGAAGACCAACGCTGGAAAGGCCATTGAAAAGGCCGTGGATGAAGGGGTCGCCTTTCTCGTTGCCAAACTGGAAGAGATTCCCTGGACCGGGGATGTCATCATGGTCAGGGGAAAGAAGGTCTATCTCAACAGGGGAACCCGGGAAGGGGTCAGCAAGGGGCAGGTCTTTGATGTGGGACGATTGACCCTCATCCGCGATCCCAATACCGGAGAGGTCCTGGATCAGGAAATGGAGATTTCCGGAAAGATCGAGGCGGTCAAGGTGAAAGGCAAGGTTTCCATCTGCAAGGTTATCCGGGGGAACGCCGAAAAGGGGATGAAGGCAACCCTTCCCGAATGAAAAGCCTTTCGTGCGCGGGCAGACCCCTTATCCATAATGGCCCGGCCCGCGCCGCAGGGCCCTGTGAGCACCCCTGGAACAGGCCACAGGAAGAAGAAAGGGGATCAGGGGCCGAGAAGCCTTCAGAGTTTCACGGTGATGTAATATCCCTGGTCGCCCCGTTGCAACAGGATCACCACCGACGGCTTCTGTCGGTATTGGACGACGGCCTTCTTGAAATCATCGACATTTTTTATGGCAATTTCATCGATCTGCCGAATAACATCCCCGGGGCGGGCGCCGATGCGGGCCAGTTGAGACCGCGGATCAATCTCCGTGATGACCACGCCGGTGAGCGATTTGTCCTTTGAAGGCAGGTTCTTCACGCGGATGCCCAAAAGCTTGGTGCCCAGGGCTTCCGCCAACGCTTTGGGAAAGGCGCGCGTTTTTAAAAAAAGCGTTATCTCCTTGTTTTTCCTGAAAAGGCGAACGGCAACGCGCGCGCCCGGCGCCACCTGCTTGACGGCGGCGCGATAGGCCCGTGTGGAGGGGACTTTTTGGTCGCCCACGGCGAGGATCACATCCCCCTTTTTGAGTCCGGCCTCTTCGGCCGGGCTTTTCGGTTCCACCCCTTTCACCAGCACCCCTCTGGTGTTGCGGAAAAGGCCCAGATACCCGGAGATCCGCGCGTCGATGTCCTGCACCACCAGGCCGAACCAGGCCGGGACCACTTCTCCGTATCGGATAAGGTCCTCAACGATCCGCTTGGCATGATCGATGGGAATCGCGAATCCGATTCCCTGTGCCTTGGCGTAAATGGCGGTGTTGATCCCGATCAAATCCCCTTCGATGTTCAAAAGCGGCCCCCCGCTGTTGCCCGGATTGATGGAGGCGTCGGTTTGAATGAAATCCAAATAGACCCGGTCTTCGGTGCGGATGCTGCGGTGCAACGCACTGATGACACCGGTGGTGACCGTGTGGCTGAACCCAAAGGGATTACCGATGGCGATCACCGGCTCACCGATGAGCAGGTCGGCGGAGGTTCCCATCCGGATGGAAGGGAGCACCTCTTTGGAGTCCACCCGCAGTATGGCCAAGTCGGAATCCGGATCCGCCCCCACGATGGCGGCCTCGAACTCCCGCTCGTCCATCAAGGTCACCGAGATTTTCCCGGAGCGGGCGATGACATGGGCGTTGGTGAGAATGAATCCCTCTTTTCCATCGATGATGACGCCGGAACCCAGGCTGGTGCGTTTGTAGCGCCGCCCGAAGCCGGGTTCAAAGAAATCCCTGAAAAAGGAATCGAAGAAAGGGTCCAGGGCAAAACCGGAAAAGGGATTGCGCCGGGCGCGGACCTCATACTCCGAGTTGATGTTGACAACGGCAGGAGCCACCCGCCGGACCGCCTTCACGACGGGCATTTCCCGCCGGGGGGCCGCATGGCCCAAAGAAAAGGGAAAAAGAAGAAAAAACGAAAACAGAACAACGACAGGCGGCTTGTGAAAGAGGGGTGCACGGGTTTTTTTCTTTGGCAAGGCTTTCGTTTTCATCTATAAATCCGTCTGGCGCCTGCGCAATGGCCTTTTAAGCGATCCTTAATGGAAAAAAAGGATTTCAAGTTCAATACCATGAATGCTTCAACCCTTCAAGATCTGTTGCCCTTGATCCAACATCCCAGCCACTATCTGGGAACCGAGACCAACCGGTGTAAAAAGGACCTTTCCCGGGTCCGGCTCCATATGGCGTTGGCCTTTCCCGACCGGTACGACATCGCCATGTCCCATTTCGGCATCCAAATTCTCTATTATATCCTCAACCAGGATCCGCGAATCTATGCCGAGCGGGTTTTTGCGCCCGGTGAGGACATGGGGCGCCACCTCAAAGCGGCCGGCATGACGCTTGCGACCCAGGAAACGCACACCCCGCTGAACCGGGTGGATATGGTGGGCTTCAGCCTCCTTTATGAGCTCAACTATACCAATGTGCTTTATATGCTGGACCTGGGAAAGATCCCCTTTTTCTCAAAGGACCGGGAAAACCGGGATCCGTTGGTGATCGCCGGCGGCCCGTGTACCTGCAATCCGGAGCCGGTGGCGGATCTGTTCGATGCCATGGTGATCGGTGAGGCCGAAGAGGTGATTCTTTCCCTTTCCCGGGCATGGTTTCAATGGAAATCGGACGGGGACCGGAACCGGGAAACCCTTTTGAAGATGTGGTCCAGGATCGAAGGGATCTATGTTCCTTCCTTTTACCACCCCACCTACGACCCAAAGGGGTTTCAACACCTCGAACCGAAAACAACCCCGGAAAACGCCAGGATCCGGAGGGCTCTGGTGGCCGACTTGGATGAAGCGCCCTTTCCCGTGAAGCCGGTGGTGCCCTTCGGAAAGCCGATACACGACCGTCTCCGCCTTGAGATCGCCAGGGGGTGTACCCGGGGGTGTCGGTTCTGTCAGGCCGGCATCCTCTATCGTCCTGTCCGGGAACGCGCTCCGGACACCCTTTTGAACATGGTGTCCGAGAGTCTGCCCGCCACGGGATACGATAATATTTCCCTCCTTTCCCTGAGCACCGGCGACTACACGGCCATGGAGTATCTCATGGAAAATTTAATGGGCCGATGTGAACGGGACCGGGTGGCGCTCTCCCTGCCTTCCATGCGGGCCGGCACCCTGACCCCCGGGATGATGCAACAGATCAAGCGGGTCCGGAAGACCGGGTTTACCATCGCCCCCGAAGCCGGGAGCCAGCGCCTGAGGAACGTGGTGAACAAAAACCTCACGGAGGCCGAGATTGTCGAAACGGTGCAAAACGCCTTTGAACTGGGGTGGCAAACGGTCAAGCTCTACTTTATGATCGGGCTCCCTTTTGAAACCGACGCCGACCTGGAGGCTCTCACGGCGCTGGTCCGGCGCCTCGTTGGACTGAAGGCGTTCGGCGGAAAAAGGGGAAGGAGGCGGGGAAGGTTGAATGTGAGTGTGGCCACGTTCATCCCAAAGCCCCATACCCCCTTCCAGTGGGCGCCTCAACTTGCCATTGAAGCCTCCCGGGAAAAGATTTTTTATTTGAAAAGCGCCCTCCAGCATCCGGGCATCCATTTCAAATGGCAGAGCCCGGAAATCAGCCTCCTGGAAGGCCTGTGGGCCAGGGGGGATCGACGCCTGGGCCGCCTTTTGGTTTGTGCCTATGAAAAGGGGTGTCTCTTCGACGGGTGGACGGATCGGTTCCGTTTTGACCGGTGGATGGAGGCCGTTGCCGAGGAAGGCGTGGACCTTGATTTTTTCACCACAAGGGCCCGGAACCTTTCGGAACCGCTTCCGTGGGATATCATCGACACCGGTGTCAGCCGGGCGTTTCTCAGGAAGGAGTGGGAACGGGCGAAAAAGGCGGAGACAACACCGGACTGTAGGGCCGGGGTGTGCCATGGGTGCGGGGTCTGTGATTTTGAAAAAGTCAAACCGGAACTCCACGAAGCCCCCCCCTCCCGGGACCCGGAACAGGGAAAAGCCGAAGGGTTTTTTGAACAAGAAGAGCCGGGACGTCTCCAAAAGTACCGTCTTTACTATTCCAAAACGGGCCCGGCACGCTATTTCGGCCACCTGGAAATGGTGAAACTGATCCTCCAGGGCATACGCCGGGCAGGCATTCGTGTGGCATACTCCAGGGGGTATCACCCAAAGCCCAAAATCGCCTTTGGGGATCCCTTGCCGGTGGGTATGGAGAGCGAAAGGGAGGCCTTTGACCTGTGGGTGCGCCGGCCCTTGGATCCGGAGGCGCTCAAGGCGGCGCTGGGCCGACAAATGCCGGAGGGCATCACGATCCAAGGGTGTCGAGCGGTGCCGGAAAAAGCCAAAATTCCAAGGAAGACCCTCCTTCGGTATCGGATCGTATTTCCCGGGGATTTCGACAAGGCCGCTTTGGAAGCCTTTCAAAGGTCCCCTTCGGTTCCATGGGTCCAATCCGACCGGAAAGGCCGCGTGGAAACCCATGACTTGAAGGAGAGGGTTCGGCGGGTCGAACAGATTGCACCGAACGTCCTGGAGATACAAATCGAAAATTCCTCTCAAAAGACCCTTCGCCCCGAGGCTTGGGTGCGCGCCGTGTTTCAACTTTCTAAGACACAGATGAAACGGGTAAGGATCGTGAAGTGCAATGGGGGATGTGATGATGTTTAAAAAGCTGATCGTCAGCGTGGCCGATTTCGAAACCCGGGTTGCCCTCATGGAAGACGGCACCATCGCCGAGCTTTTCATCGAACGGGGCGATGAAGGGGAAATCACGGGAAACGTCTACAAAGCAAAGGTCCAGCGGGTCCTTCCTGGGATGCAGGCGGCCTTCGTGGATATCGGCATCGAGCAGGCCGCCTTTATCTACGTGGATGACGTGTTTGATGAGCGCCTTCCGGCACCGGACCCTGCTTTTTCCGGGGAGGGAGGAGGGCTCCCCGGCCGGCCGGGAGCGTTCATCGAAAGCCCCATGAATATCGAGGCGCTGTTGACCGAAGGCCAGGAAATCATGGTTCAGGTGGCCAAAGCGCCCCTGGGCACGAAGGGCGCCCGGGTGACGTCCCGGATCTCCCTTCCCGGACGCTTTCTGGTGTTGATGCCCAAGGCCGCGCATATCGGCATATCCAGGCGGATTGAAGAGGAAGCCGAACGCAGCCGGCTCAAGAACATCATGGAATCGCTCAAAAACGATGATTACGGATACATCGTGCGAACCGCCGCAGAGGGGATGAGTGCGGAAAAGCTTTCCAATGAAAAAGTTTTCCTGAAAAAGCTTTGGGAAAGCATCCAGAAGAAATACAACGCCGTTTCCGCGCCTGCCCTCCTCCATCAGGAATTGAACGTGATCCTGCGGGCCGTGCGGGACCTGATGACTTACGAAGTGGAGCGTGTGGTGATCGACGACCGGCGGGCCTATGAGTCGGTGCTTTCCTTTCTGGAGGTGTCCATGCCCGGATTAATCGGGGCGGTGGAGTTCTACGAAGGCGAGGAACCGGTTTTCGACGCATACAATCTGGAAGGCGATATCTCACGGGCCCTGAAACGGAAAGTGTGGCTCAAATCCGGGGGATACATCGTAATCGAACACACCGAAGCGCTGGTGGCCATCGATGTCAACACCGGCCGCTTTGTGGGGAAACACAATCCGGAGGAGACCATTTTGAAGACCAATCTGGAGGCGGTCAAGGAGATCGCCTATCAAATCCGGCTCCGGGATCTGGGGGGACTGATCATTATCGATTTCATCGACATGGAAAAAAAGGCCCACCAGGAGAAAGTCTTTTTGGCCTTGCAGGAGGCCTTGAGAAAGGACCGCAGCAAGACCCATATCCTTCCCATATCGGATATGGGGCTGGTCCAGATGACCCGAAAACGGACCCGCAAGTCCCTTACCCACACCCTTTGTGAACCTTGCCTCTATTGTGAGGGCGAGGGGTATTTGCTCTCGAGAACCTCCATATGCTATACGATTTACCGTGAGATCCTCAAAGGATATCAAGATGTTCCAGAGGCGCGGTTGATACTCAAAGTCAATCCCGAAATCGCCGAGTTGTTGCATGGCCCGGAAAATCGCCTCATCCGAGCCCTGGAAGATCAACTGAAAAAGAAGGTGGAGATCTATCCGGAATCCCAGTTTCACATCGAAAAATTTGATGTCCTGGAAAGAATCGCGTAGCCGCCTTCCAACGAGGGACGAAAAAGAGGCGCTTTTTTCTTGACGCATTCCAAAAAAAATGATTTTTTTAATAATTTTAATGAATCAATCCTGTTGGATATGGACATTGAGGATGTAAGCCATGAAAAGAACGTATCAACCCAGCAAGATCCGGAGGGCCAGAACCCACGGGTTTCGCAAACGGATGGCCACCCGGTCGGGAAGACGGATCATCAACCGCCGCCGCGCAAAGGGAAGAACACGCCTGTCCGTGTAGTGTCCTTGCCCCCCCCTTTTTCAAGGAGGGTGTTGTTGAGACGATTTCCCCTTTCAAGGACAAGGCAGCGCTTGAAACACCGGGATTTTGTTCGGCTCCAAAAAGAGGGCATTGCCATACGAACCCCTTCTTTTACGGTGGTTTTTGCACCTGGCGCCACCGCCACGCCGCGTTTGGGAATCACCGTGGGCCGGCATGTGGGCAAAGCCTGGCAACGCAACCGGATCAAACGCCTCATCCGGGAGTTTTACCGTACGAACAACCATCTTCTTAGGGGAAATTGGGATATCAATATCATTGTGAAAAAAGAAACGACCGGATGGGATAGCTCCCGGTGGTTTTCAGAACTTAAAACGGTTTTTGTGAAGCTTGCCAAACACCCGCATGAAACGATTTGCAACAGCGGTTCCCCTGGCCATCCTTAAGGGGTATCAATGGTTCATATCGCCCCTGCTGGGGCCTTCCTGCCGGTTCTATCCCTCCTGCTCGGCATATGCCCATGAGGCCATCGTGCGGCACGGTCTTTTCGCCGGCGCGGGACTGGCGATCCGGCGGGTGTTGCGATGCCATCCCTGGCATCCCGGCGGCGTGGATCCGGTCCCCGACCGGAAAAAGCCGAAAAATGAAGAAAAGGCCCCACGCCCCCGGGGGGCGTTGCGCCCGGGAACGGATAATGAGGAGATGTGAATGGAACAAGGCCGAATCTTTTTAGCCATAGCCCTGTCTTTTTTGATATTCCTGGTGTGGAATCTTTTTTTCGTACAAAAGAAGCCGCCCCGGCAAAAGCCCGATGTGGAAGCGACCCAAAAGGTCAAACCGGAAGCTGCTCCCCAAAGGCACGCGAAATCCTCCCCGGCCGGGGCCCTTCCATCCCAGGCATCCCCGCCTGCACCCGCGGCGCCGGTGGAAGCCGGACGCCTCCTTACCGTTGAAACGCCCCTTTATACCCTGCGCCTTTCCGAGGGGAAAGGGACGGTGAAGCGATTTACGCTCAAGCATTACCGGGAACGGGTGGAAAAGGATTCGCCCCCGAAAACCCTCATCACCGAGAAGAACCCTTTCGGGACCGTGCACATCGGTTTTGAACAACAGTCGGTGGCGGGTTTTGAGTCCGCCGTTTTTTCGTCGGACGCCCCTCAAGACACCATCAGGCTTGGCGACACGGACAAGACGATCACCTTCACATGGCGGTCTCCCGGGGGGATGGTGATTGAAAAGCAATACACCTTTTCCCCGAAGACCTACCTCATCAATCTCACGGTCACCCTCAGAAACGCCGGTGAAAAGGCCTGGAAGGACGATGTCGCCCTTTCCCTTTACCGGTATATGGGAAAGCACAAGCGCGGAAGATTCGGCTTTGAGGGCCCCAGTGCTTTGATCAACGGGGATGTTCAAGAGGTCGCGATCAAGAAGATCAAGGACAAACCGCTCCCGGTGGGTGCCGTGAAATGGTGGGCCGTGGAGGATCGCTACTTCATCACCGCGGCGATTCCCCCCGAAAACGACCAGGGGGAGGTGATGTTTTTTGCGCGACCCAACGGAATCGTGGAAGCCCGGTTCATTCTGCCCTCGGTTGCATTGAAGCCGCACGCGGAAAAGCGGTTGGACTATCACCTCTTTTTCGGCCCCAAGAGCATGAAGATCCTGAAGGAAGTGGGATACGACCTGGAGGAAACCGTCAATTTCGGGATGTTCGATTTTATTGCCAAGCCCTGTGTCTGGTTGATGAACCAGATCTACCGGGTCATACCCAATTACGGCGTGGCCATCATTATCCTGACGATTTTATCCAAAGTGCTCCTGTGGCCCCTGGGCAACAAGAGCTACAAGTCCATGAGCGACATGAAAAAACTCCAGCCTCTCATGAAGGAGATCCGGGAGAAGTACAAAGAGGATAAAAAGCGGCAGCAACAGGAGATCATGAACCTGTATCGGACCTATAAAATCAACCCGTTGGGCGGCTGCCTGCCCATGGTTGCGCAAATTCCGGTATTTTTTGCTTTATATCGGATGCTGTATGAAGCCATCGAACTGAGGCATGCGCCCTTTTTCGGATGGATCAACGACCTCAGTGCACCCGACCGCCTCTTTCGTTTCGGATTTTCCATCCCCTTCATGCAGCCGCCCTACGGCATTCCGGTGCTTACCCTTGTCATGGGGGCGACCATGCTGCTTCAACAGAAGATGTCCCCGCCTCCCGGAGATCCCGGGCAGGCCAAGATGATGATGCTCATGCCCATCGTTTTTACCGTGATCTTCATCAACTTTTCTTCCGGACTCGTTTTATACTGGCTGGTCAACAACCTGCTTTCCATCGGACAACAATACTATGTAAGCAAGAAGTCTTCCTGACGACAAAGGCGGGTGCCATGACACGACCCATCGAATTTGAAGGAAAAAATATCGACCAGGCGGTTGAAAAGGCCTGCAAGGCCCTGGGCGTTGAAAAAGAAGAACTCCAGTACGACGTGCTCTCATACGGCTCCACGGGTATCTTCGGCCTGGTGGGCTCGAAAAAGGCGCGTATCCGGGTGACCCCGCCGGCGCCTTCGGCAAGGGCCCCGGTGGAAGCAGAAAGGGTCCCCCCGGAGCCGGAGGCCGATCTTCCGGAGGCGCCTCCTTCTCACCCGTCCGGGGCGGCGGCATCGGACCAGGAGACCGTTCCGGACATCGAGACCGTCTCCGCCCTGGGAGAGGAAGTCCTGAAACGGATACTCGACAGCATCACCGAGGACACCCACATCACCGTTGAAACGAACCCGGAAGGGATTTTCTACAATGTCCGAGGGGGAAACAGCGCCCTTTTGATCGGAAAGCGCGGACAGACACTGGATGCCATCCAATATGTGGTGGAAAAAATTGTCCGTCGAAAAACAGAGCGGCGGATACGCGTCTTTGTGGATATCGAAGGCTACAAAGAAAACCGGCGTATCAGCCTCCAACGGCTGGCCGAAAGGGTTTCCGAAAAGGTGAAGCGGACCGGCAGGCCGGTGACCCTGGGAGACATGAACGCCTCGGACAGGAGAATCATCCACGTGGCATTGAAAGACAACCGGGAGGTCCGCACCCAGAGTCGAGGCAGCGGCGCCTTGAAGAAGCTCTCCATCTTCCCGAAAAAGAAACCGCTTTCAAAAAGCTGACCAACGTCGCCACATGGATTCTGACACCATTGCCGCCATCGCCACCCCCCTCGGAAGCGGCGGGATCGGAATCATCCGCATTTCCGGAAAAGGGGCGCTGGGTGTTGCCCGGGCCCTCTTTCGGAGGCCCTCCGGGAAACGGCTCGACACCTATCGTTCCCATCGTTTGTACTATGGGCAAATCCTGGATCCAAAGGCCGGGGGGATCCTTGACGAAGTCTTGATGGTATACATGCAGGCCCCTCGAACCTATACCCGGGAAGATGTGGTGGAGATCCACACCCACAGCGGACCGGCCGTCCTGAAATCCATTTTTGACCTTGTCCTGGCCCATGGCACACGGGTGGCGGATCCGGGGGAATTTACCAAGCGGGCTTTTCTCAACGGACGGATCGACTTGACCCAGGCAGAGGCCGTCATCGATGTGGTCCATGCCAAGACAAGGGCCTCCCTTGAAATCGCCGCGGCCCAGATCCGGGGCGGGCTTCGAAAACAGATAAAGGCCTGCCGGTCCGTTCTCCTCCAGCTCCAGACATTGCTGGCGGCGGCCATCGATTTTCCGGAGGAACCGGAAACGGTTTTCAACCCGAAGGAAGCGGCCGGGGCCCTCAAGGGAAAGGTTTTGGAGCCATTGCAGGTCTTGATCGATCAGTATGCCGCAGGCCGCATGTTGCGCGAAGGCATCCGTATCGTGGTGATCGGGATGCCCAACGTGGGGAAATCGAGCCTCATGAACCGCCTTCTCGAGCGGCAACGGGCCATTGTTTCACCCCACCCCGGCACCACGCGCGATTTTTTAGAGGAACGGCTGCACCTCAGGGGCTTGCCCACCCTGATTGTGGACACCGCCGGCCTCCAGGAAACCGATGATCCTGTGGAGCGCATCGGCATTGAAAAAACCCGGGAAAAGATCCGAGAGGCCGATCTCTTGCTCTTGGTGGTGGATGCCACGCGCCCGGATTTCGGGGCCCTTCCACAGGAGCGGTTTCCGATCTTTAAGAAACCGGCCCTTTTGGTGATCAATAAGATGGACCGGGTGGATCCCGACACCGACTTTGACATTCCGGGGGCCTGGAGGGCCCTGCCCCAGGTGCGGATCTCCGCTTTGACCGGGCATGGCATCGAATCCATGAAAGACAAGATCTTCGAGCATGTCACACGCGGGGGAGGCCTCCGGCTGGAAAACCCCATTGTTCCCAACGCGCGGCAAAAAGAGGCGCTGAACCGCGCCCTGAAGGCTGCGGAGGCGGCCCTGGAGGGACTGGAGGCAGGACGTTCTCCCGAACTGATCAGCATGGATGCGGGCGAGGCCGTGGAGGCCCTGGGGGAAATTCTGGGAGAGACCCTGGATCCCGATGTCCTGGATGCCGTTTTCAGCCGCTTTTGTGTCGGCAAGTGAAAAAAGCCCCGGTGTTTCACGTGAAACACCGGGACCCAACCCGTCCCCAGCACGCCAGAG